>NZ_JBWKFM010000001.1:179339-700874 GCF_056434285.1 Streptomyces sp. NPDC044063 | reverse complement strand
GGCGTGGGTGGGCGGGAGATGCGAGCGGCGCCGCAGCCGCCTTCGAAGAGCTGCTTGCTGACCAGGAGCGGGTGCTGGGGCTGGACCATCCTGACACCCTCACCACCCGCCACAACCTCGCTCGCTGGCGTGGGTGCGCGGGAGACGCGGCTGGCGCCGCAGCCGTCTGCGAAAGGCTCATCCCCGACCTGGTGCGGGTACTGGGCCCAGATCACCTCCGCACCCTCACCATCCGGAGCAACCTCGCCCACTGGCGTGGAGAGGCGGGGGACGCGAGCGGCGCCGCAGCCGCCTACGAGCAGCTACTGGTCAGCGAGGAGCGGGCGCTGGGGCCGGACCACCCCAACACCCTCACCACCCGGAGCAACCTCGCCCACTGGCGTGGAGAGGCGGGGGATGCGAGCGGCGCCGCAGCCGCCTACGAGGAGCTACTGGCCGGCCAGGAGCGGGTGCTGAGGTCGGGCCACCCCGCCACCCTCACCACTCGGCGTTTCGTCGCCCGGTGGCGGTGGGAGGCGGGGGACGTGGCCGGCGCCGCCGGGGTCTACGAGAGGCTCGTCCCCGCTCTGGTGCGGGTGCTCGGTGAAGGCCACCCCGATACCCTGATCGCCCGGGCCAACCTCGCCAACTGCCATGGAGCGGCGGGGGACGCGGCCGGCGCCGCAGCCGTCTGCGAGGAGATCGTCCCCGCTCTGGTGCGGGTGCTCGGCGAAGACCACCCCGACACCCTCACTGTCAGGGCCAACCTTGCCCTCTGGCGTGGTGAGGCGGGGGACGCAGTAGGGGCCGCCTACGAGCAGTCGCTGGCCGGCCAGGAGCGGGCGCTGGGGTCGGACCATCCCGACACCCTGATCGCCCGGGCCGACCTCGCCAACTGCCATGGGGTGGCGGGGGACGCGGCCGGCGCCGCAGCCGTCTGCGAAAGGCTCATCCCCGACTTGGTGCGGGTGCTCGGCGAAGACCACCCCGACACCCTCGCCGCCTGGAGGAATCTCGCTCGCTGGCGTGGGGAGTCGGGGGACGCGGTAGGCGCCGCAGCTGCCTACGAGCAGCTCCTGGCCGACCAGGAGCGGGTGCTGGCGCCGGACCACCCCGCCACCCTCACCACCCGGCGATTCGTCGCCCGGTGGCGTGGGGAGGCCGGGGACGCGAGCGGTGCGGCCGCCGCCTACGAGCAGCTGCTGGCCGGCCAGGAGCGCGTGCTGGGGGCGGACCACCCCACAACCCTCACCACCCGGCGTTACGTCGCTCGGTGGCGTTGGGAGGCGGGGGACGCGGCCGGCGCCGCCGAGGTCTACGAGAAGCTCGTCCCCGCTCTGGTGCGGGTGCTTGGCGAAGGCCACCCCGATACCCTGATCGCCCGGGCCAACCTCGCCAACTGCCACGAGGAGACGGGGGGCGCGGCCGGCGCCGCCGGGGTCTAGGAGGAGATCATCCCCGCTCTGGTGCGGGTGCTCGGCGGAGATCACCCCGACACCCTCACTGTCAGGGCCAACTTTGCCCACTGGCGTAAGGAGGCGGGGGACGCGGTAGGCGCCGCAGCCGCCTACGAGCAGTTGCTTGCCGACCAGGAGCGGGTACTCGGCAAAGGCCACCCCGACACTCTCACCACCCGCCACCACCTCGCCACGTGGCGTGGGCATGTCGCTCATCAGTGAACCTCTTTCATCCTGAATAGTCGCGGGTCAAGAGTGTCTGGATGGCCCTGGACCGTGCGGCTGATGCGGTTGGTGGAGCATCTGGCCCGGCGGAGGATTCGCCAGGACTTGAGGCGGGCGAAGGCGCGTTCGCCGGGGGCGTGCGGGCGGGTGTGGTCCCGGTTGAATTCCTGGTAGTGCTCGGGTTGTTCACGGTGACGGTAGTAGGGGGTGCGGACGGTGGCGCCGGCGCCCTGGTAGGCCCGGTCGGCCAGGACGAGGATTTCCCTGGTGGGGCAGGCCTGGACGATGCCGTGGGCGCGGGCCGCGGTCAGGTCGTGGGTCCGGCCCGGCGTTGCGCGGGAGAACCAGAGCGCAGTGCCGTCCGGTCTTGCGATGACCTGCACGTGCATGCCATGCCGCCGGTGTTTTTGGCTGTAGTACGGCTCGTCCGCCTTGATGCGGTCGGTGGGGACCAAGGTGCCGTCAGCGACAACGAAGTCTCCTTCACCCAGCCCGACGAGCGTCTCGCGCAGACCCGGTGCCCACGCCGCGAGGATCTCGAGGGTCTCGTCGACGTACCGCCAGGCCGTGGACTGCGACACCGCGAAACCGGCACCTACCTGCGCGGACGTCTCGTTCTTCCGTAGATGTGCCAACACGAGCAGGGCCTGCTTGAAGCAGCCCAGCCTCCTCCATGGTGACCTCAGCTCATGCCTGCGGGCGTGGATCAGCCAGGAGACATGCTCGACCAGCTCGTGCGGGACATCGAGCACGGCAGGATACGGAACCAACAGAGCCCCTTGGCGCCGGTGTCGAGTGAGATCAACACCCCAACGACAAGGGGCTCTGCCATGTCACCAACACCCCAACCGACAGACCACTTCACCCCTGCGGAACAGGCTGAAAGAGGTTCATTGACGGCGAAGGAGAAGGTCGACGTCACCCGGGACCTCGCGGCCGATGAGACGGTGGCGGCCTTGGCGGCCGTGGCGCAGTCCTGGGAATTCAGGAAATCCCGCAATGAGCGCTGCCTGCGGTCGGCAGGATGAGCGTATGGGGCATGGGGAAATGAGTCCGGATTGGATGCGGCCGATCGTGGTCAGGTATCCGCAGGGTCCGGTGGAGGCGGTCGTGGAGGCCGACGCGCTCGACGCCGCGCTGGATGTGACCACGGTGCTGGTGCGGGGGCCGCTGTTCGGGGTGGCCGCACAGGATGACAGCGAGGCACCGCGGTGGCGGGTGGTGGTCGCGGTGAAGGCCTGCTGTCCGCAGGAGGCACGGGACAGCCTCAACTCGCTGTTGTGGTTCCGAGCCAAGGACGAGGCACAGGGCGCGGCGGAGCGGCGTGCCCTGCTGGCGGCGGTGGCCCGGCTGGAGGGCGAACGCGTTGATGAGCTCACCGTGCTCCAGACCCGCTACCGGGTGGTGCGTGCCGAGGAGTACGCCGGGCTGGGGCGGGACGGCATCGAGCAGCCCCGGCCGACCGACCCCGAGCCCGCCGTCCCCGACTGGGACCGCGGGACCAGGCAGTCGCGGATCGATGACGGGCTGGTCCTGGACCCCGAAACGCCCATCACGCCCGCCGCGGCCGCGGAGCGGCTGGCGCTGCGCGATCTGCACTACGACGGGGACCGTTTCCCCGAGGAGGTGCGCAGGGACTCCCAGCAGGCGCTTACCACCCATCCGGACGTCATGCTGCTGCCTGCGGTGTTCAGGGTCGTGGAACAGGACGGTCTCGGGTGGAGGGTCGGCGGCGGTGCGAACGCCAGTGCCCACGACGCCCGCAAGTCGCTGGACTTCACCCTGACCTGGTTCGAGCCCCGCCGGCAGGGCCTGATCCCCTGGGAAACCGACGACAGAACGGTCGACGCCCGCACCGTGGCCGCGGAAAGAACCGATCCCGCGGCCGGAGAACTGGCCGAGTACGCGCAGGCAGCCGACCGGCTGCGGACCGAACGCGCGAACCAGCTCGAGGTCGGAGGCACCCTCTACCGGATCTGCCGCGCCCGCCGACTGCTGCGCTGGGGCCCCGACGGGCCCGAAGGACCACGCCCGTCCGACACCAACAGCCACCCTCCCTCCCCGCTTCACCCCCACCTCGATGAAGACGGAAACATCTACTACGACCACGAGAACGACGAAGCCTGACATCACCGGCCTGGACGACGCACAGGGTGGACGTCGTTCGAAAACTGGCTCTGGATCACTTTCCAATGCCGGAGCCACTGTTCAGACGTCGCCGGACAGGCTCTGCTCGAGCGGAGATGGCTGCGCTTCTCCCGCCCGAAGAAGGCCCCGCCCTCGCCCAGTCCCACAGCTCGCCCGCTGTTCGGGGTGACTTCTCGTTGGAGAGCGCTACGCATCGGTCGGCGCAGAATCGATCGCGGGGGGCCAGGGGCCGCTCCGCGTGCTCGATTCCGGCATGAGCCGGGGATGCGAAGCCGCCTGCGCCGTACGCAGGCTGACAAGTGGGCGATGAACACGAGGCCGCCGCCACGCTGATGCCTCGCTGCACAACAGCGCGGCCGTACCCGAGGGCACGCCGGGACGGACGCTGCCCCCGTTGCGTGCCGGGGGGGGCAGCCGGTGAGGGCGACAGCTACGACGAGTCGATCCTGGTGGACCTCACCAAGGTGCCGGCCGCCCGCGACAAGATCGCCTCCCCGTTTTCCATCCATGACGTGGTGGCCGAGGTGGTGGCCACATCTGTGATCACGTTCGCGCCGCCGGTCGCACAGATCTCGGTGAGATGCGCGGCGAACCCCATCCACCGGGTGGCCTGCCCTCGGCGGGCATAGCGGACTGTCAGTTCGTAGAGCGAAACGATCAATAGGAGAGGAGGGCGGCAGCCCGCCGCCAATCGGCGATGCACCAGCGCAGGCGGCCCAAGGCAGGGGCGGCACTACATTGACACCATGATCACCGTCGCAATCCTGGCCCTTGATCAGGTGGTGCCCTTCGACCTGGCCACACCGCTGGAGGTCTTCACCCGTACCTACCAGGCAGATGGCAGTCCCGGCTACCACGTCCGCATCTGCGCCGAGAAGCCGAAGACGGACATCGAAGCAGGTCCCTTCACCCTGCGCGCGAGTTGGGGTCTGGACGGCCTCGGCGACGCCCACACGGTAATCGTGCCAGGCACCACCAGCTTCGCTCCCTTACCGCCGGCCACCCGCGACGCCTTGAAGGCAGCCGCCACCCGCGGCGCCCGGATCGCCTCCATCTGCATCGGCACCTTCCCTCTTGCGTCCACAGGACTGCTCGATGGCCTGCGCGCCACCACACACTGGTCCTGCGCCGATCTGCTGGCCAGCACCTACCCCGCCGTCGAAGTCGACCCTCGCGTCCTCTATGTCGACAACGGGCAGATCCTCACCTCCGCGGGCGCCGCCGCTGGACTCGACCTGTGTCTGCACATGGTCCGCCGCGACTACGGCTCCGCCACAGCGGCCAATACCGCGCGTATGGCCGTGATGCCCCTGGAGAGAGAAGGTGGCCAGGCCCAGTTCATTGACCCCTGCCATACTCCGGCACCCTGTGGCTCGGCACTCGAACCCCTCCTGGCCTGGCTGCAGGAGAACCTCGCGCGTGACCTCACGGTCTCCGACATTGCCGCTCACGCCGGTACCAGCCCCCGTACCCTCATGCGCCGCTTTCGCGAGCAGACCGGCACCAGCCCCCTTCAGTGGCTGCACCGTGCCCGCGTCCGCCAAGCGCAGCACTTGCTTGAGACCACTGACCACACCGTCGAGCGCATAGGTCACCAGACTGGATTCGGCTCCAGTACGACGTTTCGGGACCGTTTCAAGCAGGTAGTCGGCGTAAGCCCTCAGACCTACCGACGGGCATTCAGCACACGCACGGGTGACTGAGGTCCTGAGGCGATTCGCGAAGGACTGTCGTTATCCCGTTGAACACTGTCGCGAACACGGCTGCCCGCATGGGGGTCAACTTCCTTAATTAGCGATTGCAGACCGGAGGCGGCCGGGTAAGCGGCCAGGCAGAGTGTGGACACAGGGGCGGCAGACATGCCTTGCCGAAAAAAATTGATGCCCGAGAGCCGTCAGGCGCAGCTGCTGGCCCGTCAGTCTGTCCGAGGTCAAGCAGGGCCTGCCTGGGTGGTGTCGCCGTCGGGGAGCGGGCATCGCTCGCAGTAGGGCCGTCCGCGGCAATCACGGGCCCGGACCGCGCGTACCTGCCTGCACCAGGCGCACTTCACGGGCTTGTTGAAGCAGGATCCGTGGCCCCAGTCGCGGGCGCGTTTGTGCAGGTACTTCACCAGTTCCCGTCCGCCCGGCCGGGCTCGAACTCCTGCCGGTGGTCGGCAAATGCCTGACCGGCCCGGCCTTCCACCGCTACGTCGCCGCCCTGCAGCGCGCCCTTGCCAAAACCCTTGATGCCGGCGACGTCGGGGTGGTGTACCTGCAGCATTTCGCCTTCGGCACCACCCCCGCACTGCTGCGAACCTTCCCCCACCGCCCCGCTATCGCACTCATGCACAGCTCGGACTACTATGCGCCGATGCGCAACCCGACCAGCACCACGTCCTGATGGAGACCACCAGGCGGGCTGCGTCCATCGTTGCGCCGACCGCAGCCATGGCCGACCGGCTGCTGCGCACCGGACACCGGCCACCGGCCACCGGCCACCGGCCACCGACCGGGATGTGTGGTCAGTGACGGTGGCCGCGCGCAGCCCATCGTCTGGCCGCGCATCGGCGGGCAGGACATCTTCACCAGGCCGTCACGCGCCCACGAACGGCGACTGCCGGACCCCCTCCAGCCGTCGCTCCGGGGAGTTTTCTGACGCTGCTGGGCGGCGGTACCGGCGACTATGCTGATCATCCGCTCGGACAGCGAGGAGGCAGCATGATCGACGTCGACGGATATTTGGCCGTGTTAGGGGTGGCCCGGCCGGCGGCCCCGACCGCCGAGGCACTGCGGGCACTGCACCGGGCGCAGGTGGAACGGGTCGCCTACGAGAATCTCGACATCCATCTGGGGAGACCGGCCAGCATCGACGCCGCGGAATCCGTGGCCCGGATCATGCGCGGGCGCGGCGGCTACTGCTTCCACCTCAACGGGGCCTTCAGCGCGCTGCTGACGGCCCTGGGCTATGACGTCACCTTGCACCGGGCCGGCGTGCAGTCAACCCCTGAGGACCCCGCGGGCGCGACCGGCAACCATCTCGCGCTCACCGTACGGCTCGACGGCGAGCGGTGGCTGGTCGACACCGGGCTCGCCGACGCGATGCACGAGCCGCTGCCGTTGCGCGAAGGCAGCTACATCCAGGGGCCGTTCACCTTCGCGCTGACCTCGTCGGTGGCGGAGCCCGGCGGCTGGCGGCTCACCCATGACCCCCGCGGCGCGTTCATGGCGATGGACTTCGCCCCGGACCCCGTGGAGCTGTCCTCTTTCGCCACGGACCATACCTGGCTGTCCACCTCCCCCGAGTCCCCCTTCGTCCGGGTCTTCACCGCCTTCCTCCGCGACGCCAAGGGCGTGGACATGCTGCGGGGCTGTGTGCTGCAACGGATCGACGCCGGGGGCATGGACGAGCGGACCATCGACTCGGCCGGCGACTGGTACGACGTACTGACCGGCGTGTTCCGGCTGGACCTGACCGACATCGACGCCCCCGCGCGGGCGGAGCTGTGGCACCGCGTCCACACCGGGCACCAGGAGTGGGAGGCCGCGGGGCGGCGGTGAGGGGTGCCCCCTGCCGGAAATCTCCCCGGACCGACGCCGACGACAGCAGCGGCATCAACAACATGGTCATCTTCTGCTTCGACCTGACCCCTTATTCACAGCGTCTCTACGAGGGCGTCGACGAACGGCGCACGAGCCCTCAAGGCCGTCAGGCGGGGATGGCGAGGACCGCGGGGCCGTGAGGGCCGGCCGGAACGCGTGGTGGCGTGTTCCAGCCAGCCCCTGGGGCTTCAGGCCGTCGGGCGCTTGGCGCGGGCGGTGAGGCGTTCCCAGTTGCGGTGGCCGATGTCGGCCTTCTGCTCGTCGGTGAAGGGCGAGTTCTCCAGGAAGGAGCGGGCTTCGCCGTTGCTGGTGTCGACGTAGGGGAAACCGCCGGGGCGGAAGCCGTAGGTGAAGGGGTAGTCGGTGGAGTACAGCATTCGGTCGGTGCCCATCACTTCGGCGGTCCAGCGCAGGTAGCGGGGGCTGTTGGTGCCGCTGCCGGCGACCCAGAAGTTGTGCTTGAAGTAGTCCGCCAGGGGCTGGCGCAGGCGGCCTGCTTCGCCGAAGAAGCCGGTGTGGTCGAGGTAGAACAGCGCGATCTCGCCCCAGTGCCCGGCGATCACCTGCAGGTCGGGGAACCGGTCGAAGACCCCTGAGAAGATCATGCGCAGGTACTGGACACCGAGGTCGTAGTACCAGCCGAGCCCGGCTCCGGCCAGAACGGGGCCCATGGGCTCGGGGAGGTTGGAGTAGTAGGCGTCGATGACGGGCTGGACCGGTGTCTGCGGGTGGAAGTGCAGCGGCACGGCCAGACGCTCGGCCATCGCGTACAGCTCGTCGTTGTCCGGGTGGTCGGCCAGCTTGTTCCCGGTGCGGCCGTACAGCATGGCGCCGGGGAAGCCCAGCTCACACACGGCGCGCTCCAGTTCGGCCGCGGCCGCGGCAGGTGACTGGGTGGGAATCGCGGCGAACGCCTGGAAGCGGTCGGGCCGGGAGGCGACGATCTCGGCGAGCTGGTCATTGGCCTCGCGCGCCACCGCGACGGCGTCGGCCTCGGGCAGGTCCTGCACGCCTGGAGACGACAGGGACAGCACGGCGACGTCGATGCCCTGGTCGTCCATGTGGGCCAGCCGCTGCTCGCCGGCATCGTGCAGGTTCTTCGCGATCGGGCTGTCCCCGAAGCCACGCGAGAAGATCTGCGGTGATCCGGCCCGCTGGTACGCCTCGTAGACGGCCGGTACGACGACGGTCTCTTCCACCCCGATGATCCGTAAACGGTCGGACATGACGGTTCTCCCCACACTGACGTTTCCAGTGAAACTCATTCAACGTTACCGTCGACAATTTCGACGGTAACATGAGATCGATAACAGCGATAGCGCCCCAGCCCCGATGACGCTACCGTTGCTTCCATGCCTGTTGAACCGACCCTCACCCAACGCGCCGCGGAGTCCGGCGCCGCCGTGCGAGAGCAGACGCGCCGCCGGATCATCGACGCCGCGACGGGCCTGCTGGAGGGCGGAGGCCGCGACGCGGTCACCACCCGGGCAGTCGCCGACGCCGCCGGACTGCAGCCGCCGGCCCTCTACCGGCTGTTCGGCGACAAGAAGGGGCTGCTGGACGCAGTGGCTGAGCACGGCTTCACCCGGTTCCTGGCAGCCAAACAGCAGATCGAACCCGCACCGCAAGATCCGGTCAAGGAACTGCGCGACGGCTGGGACACCGTGGTCGAGTTCGGACTGACCAACCCCGCGCTGTACACACTGATGTACGGCGAACCCGCCCGGTCCACGACAGTGTTCCGGATCGGCCTCGAACACCTCATGGATCGAATCCGCCGCATCGCCGCCGCGGGGCTCCTGCGCATGGAAGAGGGACTCGCAGCCCAGATCGTCCACGCCACCGCCAGCGGCGCCGTCCTGACCTGGCAGTCCGTCCCCGAGCCCGAGCGAGACCCCGCGCTCCTTGCCACCCTGCGCGAATCGATGATCACCACCATCACCACCCAGGAACCGGCTGTGGAGGAACCGGGACCGGGCGGTGCTGCCCGCGCCCTGCGCGCAGCACTGCCCGGCCAGAACGCCCTCAGCCAAGCCGAACAGCAACTTCTGACGGAATGGCTCCAGCGACTGTCCTCATAGTCGCTCACCACGACCGGCCTCAAGTCCATGATCGTCGGCTTGGCGTCAACCGCTGTACCGCAAGGCCGATTCCGAAACCACCGCAAACGGCGGTGCCTTGCGTGGGTGTCACTCGTATGGTGAATCCCGGTCCCGGGTCGTAGAGCTGCGCGAGATGAGCCCCGAGAGGACGATCGACAACCGTGGCCGATCATGCATGCAGAACTGACTTCGTCCCTGCGTGGTTCGCGTATACCCCGCCCAGGCACCTGGGCAGGGTGCGGAAAGTCTGTCCAGGAGGTGTGTGATGCGAGTTTCCGTGATCGGAGCCGGTCTGGGAGGTCTGGCTCTCGCGCAGGGTCTGCATAGCGCCGGGATCGAGGCCGACATACACGAGCGCGACCCGGGGATCACCGCACGGTTCCAGGGCTACCGGCTCGTGCTGAACCCGATCGGTTTCCAGGCTGTGCGCGACTGCCTGCCGACGCGCTGGCACCCGCTGCTGGAGGAGATCGCCATGGACGCCTCGGCCGAGCAACTGATCCTGGACCCGCAGCTGAACGAGATCGGCAGGCTCGGCGCGGGCCGGACCGGCATCGTGGTCGACCGGCAGGTGCTGCGCCACCTGCTGCTGACCGGCCTGACCGTGCACACCGATGCCGCGCTGACCGGCTACGACGTGCTGGACGACGGCAAGGTCCGAGCCCAGTTCGCCCGCCGTGACCCGGCCACCGCCGATCTGCTCGTCGGCGCGGACGGCATCGCCTCCGCGGTCCGCCGGGTGTTGTCGCCACAGACCACCCCAACCGACACCGGCGTCCGGTTCGTCATCGGCCGCACCCCGCTGACCGACGAGTTCGCCGGCCTGTCCAAGGCCTACGGCTCGAAGATCGCGGGCGACGACGTCAGCCTGCTGCTCGGTGCGATGCGCTTCCGTACCCCGCCGAAGCAAGCCGCCGAACAACTGGCCCCCGAAGTCACGCTGCCCGACATCGGCGACTACATACGCTGGGCCATGATCCTTCCGGCGAACGGCTTGCCCGGCGCCCCGACCGCGCAGGAGGCCGTGCTGTCCAGGATGGAGGGCTGGCATCCGGACCTGCAGGCGCTCATCGAGCAGGCCGACCCGGACAACAGCACCTTACTGTCCATCCGGGTGGTCGAGCCCCGGGAGCGCTGGGCGCCCGGTCCGGTCACGCTGCTCGGAGACGCCATCCACGCCACCTCCCCGACCGGAGGCAACGGTGCGAACACCGCCTTGCGCGACGCCGACCTGCTGCGCCGCTGCCTGATCGGGGCCGTCGAGTGCCGCCAAGACCTCATCAGCGCGGTCGGCGACTACGAGCGGCAGATGTTCGAGTACGGTGGCGAGGCCGTGCGCCACAGCCTCGCCACGCTACCCGCCTTCGTCCCGCACCCGGAACGACCCGAGCCGGCATAGGTTCATAACCTCCAAGCCACGCCCCCAAGGCCGAACCGCACGTGTCCGGAGTGTTCCGGCTGGCCTCCCTGAAGATGGTCGCCAGCCGGGGTTCCCCCGGCGTGCCGCCTGTCGTCAAACGAATGAATGACGGCAGGCATCGTACGCGTCCGATGAACCAGGACTTTTCGGGGCTCGACGGCGGCGCCGATCCAATCAGATCCGATGGCGGATCATGACAGGGTTTGCTGACAGCTAGGGTCGAATGCGACCACCACAACGGGAGCGGTATGGCCAACCTGGTCCACAAACGGGTGTCAACCGACCAGCAGTCCACCGACCGTCAGAACCTCGTCCTGGACGAGGCCGGGATCGAGGACCCGGTCGTCTTCGAGGAACAGGCCGGCACCTCCAGCCGCCTCCACCCGCTGGAGCGCCCGAAATTCCGCGAAACGCTCGCCTACGCGCGACCGGGCGACACCGTGCACATCTCCGAGATGTTCCGCCTCGTACGCGACACCGGGCACATCCTCGACGTGCTCGACGTGCTGCACCGCGACCATCTCGCCCTGCGCATCCATGACGGCGCTTTTACCGCGATGGACCTCGCCGCCCGTCACCCGCGCACCGGAGGGTTGCTGTCCGCCGTGAAGTTCATGGTGCAGACCCTCGCCGCCGCCGGCGAACCTTAACGCGACCTTCAGCGCGAGCTGACCTACGACGGACTGCGCGCCGCCGAGGCCAAGGGCAGCAAGGGCAGGCGCTGCCCGCCGTCCCGGCCGACTCGACCGACGCCGTGCGCACCGCGTACCTGGAGGGCCGCTCCATCGCCGCCCTCGCCCGCGATCACGGCGTCAGCCGCGCCATCCGCACGGCCGTGGTGGCGGACCTTCTGCCCCAGCACACGGCCGCCGACCCGTTCGCTCCGGCCCTGGAACACTTCGATCGCCCTGGCCGAGGGCGACGATGCGGACCCCATCCGCTCCCTCGGTGTCACTCGATGCGGCGCACGCCGTCACGCACGCCGTCGCGGACGTGGCCGGGGACCGGCTGGTCGCCGACTGCCCGTAGCGTGGGCACGCCCCGCGCCAGGTCTGGCCGTGAGGAGCGTCATTTCCAGGGTTCGAGGTATCCGTGCTGGGTGTACCAGGGGTTGTCGACCAGAGCCCGGTACAGCGCGGCCTGCCAGGAGTTGGGGCCTTCGATGGCCGTCCAGTCCTCGGCGCGTTCACGCAGGTGCTCATTGATCGCCGTAGTCGGCAGGCGGCGCAGGCTGCGGCTGAGGTAGCGCAGTTCGGGCCCGGCCTGCGGGTTGTAGAGCCGGGCGAGTTTGAGGGTAGTGAAGTGGTGGCGGACCCGGGCGGCGAGCAGGGGCGGCATCTCGGGCGGCGGGGAGACGCAGAAGCTGACGGCGGGGGTGGGAGGCCCGACGATCCGTGCGACCAGCCACACGTGCTCGTGGACCTGGCTGTCGTAGTAGGGGTGGAGGGTCTGCTTCTCAGCGTCGACCGGTGCTTGTTCGCCTTTGTAGAAGTTGCAGTCGCGGCAGGCGGGGACGAGGTTGGCGGGGGTGACGGCCAGCAGCGGATAGTGGGTTTTGGGCAGTTGGTGGTCGAGGGTGTCGGCGATCCCCTGCCCGCACAGTGCGCAGCGCCCGTCGGGCGCCGCGGCGAGGAGCTGGTCGTAGACATCCCTTCCGGGGCTCTTCTTGCGGACCATCCGGCTGGTGTAGGTCTTCTTCAGCTGCTTGTTGATGCCGCGGGTCTTCTTCGGCTTGCCGTCGGGCTGATCTTGGAGATGGGTCAGGTCGTGCAGGGCGTGTTCGGTGGCGGCGGTGTCGTACTGGTCCGCTGCTTCGGCGACGGTGTCCTTCAGTGCCTGGAGTTTGATGCGGGCGGTGAGGGGTTTGGCGGTGGCGGTGCAGGTGTCGAAGACCGACCGGGCATCCAGGGCCGGCTTGGGTACAGGGAGCATCAGCGGCCGTCCTCGAAACCGGTGGTGCCGTCGGTGCCGTCGGTGCCGTCGGTGCCGTCGAAGTCGCGGGCGGCGATCAGGGAGCGGGCGATGATGCGTGCCTCTCCTCCGAGCCGACCGCCGAAGCGGCCGAGGATGGCCTCGTAGGAGAGTCCTTCGTCAACGAGGAGGCTCAGGTCTCGGTGGAAGCCGGTGTCAGTGACTTCCAGGCCGAAGACCTCGTGGGTGAGGACGCCGACGTTCTCACCGAAGGTTTCGATGGTGGGCCGGTCGGCGGCGAGGTGGTCGCCGTAGCGGCGCAGCTTCCACACGCAGTGGGAAGGGACTTCCTGCAGGACGACCGGGGAGTGGGTAGCGACGATCGCGAGCCCGTTGCGGTCGGTCAGCAGGTCGGACAGGACTCGTATGAACGCCGACAACAGCGGCGGGTGCAGGTGGGTCTCAGGCTCGTCGATCAGTACCAGGGTGCGCTCACCGACGTGCTCGACAAGCCGCGTCACGCTCAGCAGGACGACCTTGTGGCCGGAGCTGAGGGAGGCGAACAGCTTGCGCGCGGCCGTACGGCGGCGGGCCGTGCTGCCGATGGCGGCGAAGGAGGCCAGCCAGTCCTCCTCCAGCAGCCCGCTGCCGGAGTACGACAGGGTCCGCAGGGCGTTGGTCCAGCGCACGGCCTGCTCACCGTTCAGGCAGGCTTCGATGCTGTCGGCGAAGTCCCGCTTGAGCTGGGACGGCGACTTCATCCGGTGCGTCCCCGTCGAGGAGGGGATGCGCAGGCCGACGTGGACGGTGGGGAAGGTGTCGCTGTCGGGGAGGTGGGGCAGGTCGTCGAAGGCGCTGAAGGAGACGCTGACGAGGTTGGCGAAGGAACGTCGGCTCCCGCGGCCTTCCTCCAGGATCCGCCCCACCTCGGCGGGGTGGGCTTCGAGGTCGGCGACGGCGCGGGCGAGGCGGTTGACCAGCACGGACTTGCCTGCGCCGTTGCGGCCGGTCAGAACGTGGATGTTGCTGGGCGGCAGCACGTCGCGGGTGACCCTGAAGGACAGCGCAAGGCCGTCGCCTCTGCCGAAGGCGGGCGTGAGGTAGGTGATGTCGAACGAGGTCGTGCGGGCGCCGCCGCGGGCGATGCGGCGGAACTGCTCCTCGATCGCGGCCGGCCGCAAAAACCGCCATAGCGCGGTGCGGGTGACCTCCTCGTCCTGGGCGAGCCGAAAGACATCCTCGTCGAAGGCCATGTCGTTGAGGCCCGCGAGGACGGCGATGCGCAGGCCGTCGCCGAGGCGGGCGAGGCGCTCGTAGTAGGTGTCGTCCTGCCCGACGGAGAAATACTCCCCCGGAATCCTGATGAACTCTTCCGGGGGCTGGACGACCGTCGCGGCTCGGCGGCTCATGCCCAGCGCGCCGATCTTCACCGGGCCGATCTCGTGGCGGCCGCGGGCGTCGATGACCCACAGGTGGAACATGGTGCGCCACCCGAAGTCGTCCCATGCATCCCGCACCAGGACCGCGACCGGTCCAGGCTCGTCCGGCATGCGGTCGTCACGTTCGATGATCATGAACCGCACGGCGGCCCCCCTCTTCACGCTGCTGCACCCGCCCTGTAGCCGGACGGCTACGCCGATCCTACGGGCGGCTTTTCAGGACCCGTTCGTGGAGGTCAGGGTCCCGGTGAGGCGGGCGGCGAGGGGCGATGTCGTTGTCGGCGGAGGTGGGGACCAGGTGTCCGGCCCGGCCCGGCGCCGACGCGCGGGGGTGACTCCAGGCTGACGGACCCCAGTCGTATATGCCAGGACCCGCCCGGCAGGCCTTCGGTGCCGGGTGCGATGGTGATCGGATGCATGAGACAGCCGCCGCTCTGGCGACCGCGCGCTGGCCCCTCGCCGCGTCCGGGGAAACCAAATGGCTGCGAGGCCTGACCTCCGATGACGGGCTCACTGGATTCATGCCGCCGGCACTGCCGGACGCGGCCTGGGTGCTCCACTCCATGTACGAGCACGAGATCGGGCCGACCGGCACGTCGTTCGTCGAGTACCAGCGGGCGGTGCTGATGGGTGGTGAATCTGAGATCATCCCGGGCCTTGACCCCGCGGATGGACTCGCCGGCACTCCCGGCGAGCCCCCCGGCCCCCGCTGGCGCCGGCTGCGATGGGCTGAACTGGCGCGTCGGACCGGTGATCCGACGGTTCCCGAGGGACGGCTGCCGGGCCACAGGTGCTTCCCTTCGATCGGGCCGGGCGCGTGGCCGGCCGGCATCCTGGCACCGTCCGAAGGCAGCCTGGACCGGACTGACTGGAACCGCCTGATCGACATCCTCACCGAGCACAGCCCGCAGGGCGCCGACACACCTTGCCTGGCCTACTACAGCCCGTTGCTGCGCGGGGCCGAGGACTTCGACAACCCGCACGTCCGAGCCGGCGCGCTCGCGGACGCCAAGGTGCTGTACGACCACCCCGAAGAGGACTACTGGAGTCCGTCCAACCTCTGGGCCCAGGACCGGTCCTGGGTTCTCTGCACGGACTACGACCTCTGGGCCACCAAAGTGTCCGGCCCCGCACCCCTCGTCGAAGCCCTCCTCAACGACACGGACCTCGAGGCCCTACGACTGCCCTGGGGCACCTGACCCAGCCCACCGGCCGATGGCCAGCATTCCGTACTTGCAACTGGGCACCGTAGTGACCCGTACGGATGCCTACCGTATCGAGTAGGGGCCCATCCTTCGGGTGTTCCAACCGCATGCTGGTGATCACCACATGCCGAAAGCAGTGGGGCCGCTCTGGACAGCCCTGCGTGTACGTTCCAGGCCGCGATCGAGGGCGGTGATTTCCCCTTGGCATTGAGGCTTGGCTCGGTGAGGTTGTGGATGGCTCCATCAGCCTGGACCGCTGCCGGGAAGGGACCCGCTTCCTGTACGGGTACGCGTCCGTACCCTTGGTGGTTGTGGGAAAGAGCATGACGATGCCTGACTCCAACATCCGCCTCCCCGAGGAGGCCAGGACCGCCTCGCCGCGCTCGCGGCCACCGAGGGCCTGCCGCTGCGCGCCTACCTCGCCCATCTGGCCGAAACCCTGCTTGCCCCCGGCCGAGCGTGCCGAGCGCGCCGAGAAGGCCCGCGCAGCGCTGCAGGCATGGAACGGCTACGCGCCCTCAGCCGCCGACGAGCGCGATCTCGACGAGCTGGACCGGCGCCTGGCTCAGGCGACCTGCCGGTGACCGGCCGCACGCACATCCTCCTGGACAGCATCGCAATGACAGCGGCCAGCCAGGGCAACGTTCGCAGACGCAGGCCCGTGAGCGGGGGGGTGGCGCTTGCCGATGCGCCGTTTTGGGCCGACGACGTGGTGGTGAGCCTGCTGCGCCGGGGGCGAGGACACATGCCCCCTGGTCCTGGTCACCAACGCGACCCTGGAGCTGGAGCGTGACCTTGAGTTGATGGGGCTGACTGATCTCGCCGACCACGTCGTCAGCAGTGCCCAGGTGGGGGTGGCCAAGCCCGATCGGGAAATCCATGAAATCGCCGCCGAGCGAGCCGGAGTCGCCGCTCACCGATGCCTGTTCGTGGACAACCTGCTGGAAAACGCCGAAGCCGCCACCACGCTCGGGATGACCGGTGTGCACTACCAGGGGCCTGCCGACCTCCGGAAAGTGCTGGGCTTTTCTCCCCGGCAGCTGAGGAGGTCTCTCCTCTCTCTCACTGCAAAAGCCAAGGTGCGCTCAGAGGACCTGCGTTTCCTCCTGTACCTGCTGAGTGGCCGTTCCCTCTGTCGAGGTGTGCGCGCCATCGGCCGACGGCCTCCGGTTGGCCGCCCAAACGATCAGTCCGCAGGCCGCGAAGCCGGCTCCGAGGAGGCTGGAGCCCGCCCAGCCGTGGGAGGTGTAGACGGAGGTGGTCGCGGCTGCGCCGAGGGCGGAGCCGAGTGAGTAGAAGACCATGTAGCTGCCGATGACGGTGCTGAGGCGGTCCGCGTGCGCGGAGGTGAGTATGTGCTGGTTGCTCACGTGTACGGCCTGGACGGCGAAGTCGAGGGCGATGATTCCGATGACGAGGAGCCACAGGGCCCATGTCAGCTGCCCGATCGCCGCCCAGGAGGCGATCAGCAGGACGAGCGCGAAACCGCTGACCGGGATCGTCCGTCCCGCGTCCGCCCACCGTCCCGCGCGGGCCGCGCCGAGCGCACCGGCGAGGCCTGCGATGCCGAAGAGACCGATCTGGCTCTCGTTCAGGTGCCAGGGCGCGTCCGCCAGGGGCAGAGCCACTCCGCTCCACAGAGTTCCGAACGATGCGAAGAGGAAGAATGTGATGAGCCCGCGTGTCAGGAAGAGGCGCTCTGTGAACACTGCGCCGAGTGAGGCGAGGGTCTCCTTGTATCCCGGGCCCACGTGTCCGCTGGGGCGCTCGTCCGGCGGCAGTACGGCGAGGACGAGGGCCGCGAGCCCGACCGACAGCGCCGCGAGCACGGCGTAGATGCTGCGCCAGCTCCAGACGTCGGCCAGCGCGCCAGTGACGACCCACGCGCCCAGGATGCCGATGACGACACCCGAGGTCACGACACCGATATTGCGTCCGCGTTCGGTCGGCGGTGAGACCGACGCGGCGTAGGCCACCGTGGTCTGTACCACCACCGCGAACACTCCGGCTGCCGCGAGCCCGAGGAAGGCCATCCACGCGGCCGTTGCCGTGGCCGTGAGGATCAGGCCCGCCGCGGTGACGACCAGGTGCACGGCCATGAGCCGGCGCCTGTCGGCCACCACATCGCCGAGCGGCACCAGCAGCAACAGCCCCGCGATATAGCCGAACTGGCCGGTCGAGACGATCCACCCGGAGAGATCCGCCGACAGGCCGAGATCGTGTCCCATCGGCTCCAGAACCGGCTGGGCGGCATAGATGCTCGCCACCGCGACACCGCCTACCACCGCGAGCAGTAAACGCCGCCACACGTTCATTGCGCCCCATCCCCAATTAGTAGCAAATTGCAACCGTTTTGACGGTACGGCATGATGGTTTCAATCCGCAACCCATCGGGAGGTGCAATGTCGCGTACCACCGCGTACGCCCCGGACTCCGGCTGGACCGACCCCGACTGTCCCGTCGCCCGAACGCTCGACCTCGTCGGCGACAGATGGAGCCTGCTCGTCATCCGTGACGCGATGGACGGGGCACGGTCGTTCACCGAGTTCCAGCGACGCACCGGCATCGCCCGCAACATCCTCACGGACCGGCTCCGCAAGCTCACCGCCCACGGGCTCCTCGCCCAGCGCACCGCGCCGTCGGGCCGCCGCCAGGAATACGTGCTCACCGAGGCCGGACGCGACCTCTTCGCGGTCATCCTCACCCTGCGGCAGTGGGGGGAACGCCACGCCTTCAACCCGGGCGAGACCCATTCCACCCTTGTCGACCAGCACGGCACGCCTGTGCCGGGCATCGCGCCGACCGGCGCCGACGGCGCCCTCGTCGACGTCGACAGCACCCATGTGCAAAGGACCCGCTAGAAACCGATAAAAGGCGGTCAGTCACGGTGGCATGCCCGCGCACCATGACCGAATCGCTCGTCGCGCCGCCGGACCAGCCGGCCAGTCCGGCTCACAGCAGGTCCAAGCCCATCGGCCTCACCCTGCATGGTCGCGGCTCTGGCCCTGCCCACAGGCTACGGAAGTGACAGCTCGTTTCCGGACAATCGGGAGCGGAAGAGTGAAAGCTGCCCGACAAGGCAGCCAACCGGATCGCACCCTCCGTCACCGCAGCGCCGCAGGCCGCGAAAGAGGTGCGCTCCGCGCGAGCGGGAGTGAGCTGCACAGCAAGCTCGGTCGGCCGGCCGGGCCGGCTCACGCCAGCGAGGTAGGAGGCCGCTCCTATCCCCGGTGAGGACACACCCGTCGCTGATGAACGTGGCCGGCTGCTGCGCGTGGCCGAGACGCTGCACCACCCGCTGGTGCCCGCGGCCCCGCACGCCTGCCGTCAGACGACGGACCCCGCCGTGCCCTGACCAGGACCAGGACCAGACCGACCAGCGAGCGCCTCGGTCAGACACCACGCGAACATCACAGCGCCAGCGTCCGCACGACGCCCGACCGAGACATCGCGATAGTGTCCCAACACCGCAAAGGATCAACGCAGTTCTTCCGGCTCTAACAACAACGCGGACACCAAAGTCCGCCGAGTGGGGGTTTCATGCGACGAGCAGTTGTCATAGGTGGAAGCTTCGCCGGCTTAATGGCCGCTCGCGTGCTGAGCGACCATGCCGACGAAGTCGTCGTCCTCGAACAAGACGAGATATCCGAGAACGGACTGGGGCAAGGAGCGCCCCACCGGGCCCAGCTCCACGCGCTCCTCGCCATGGGGCACATGCAGCTCGAGCGCTGGTTCCCCGGCATCGTCAAGGAGCTCATCGCGGACGGCGCGCAGCTGGGGACCGGTACAGCCATCCGGTTCTATGTCGACAACCTTCTCAAGGTCCCCATACCGGACACCGAGATGATCGGCGTCACCCGCCCCTTTCTCGAGGCTCATCTCCGAAGCCGCGTTGCGGGGCTGCCCAATGTGGAGTTCAGGACGGCTCAGGCACGCGATCTGATCATCAGCGGTGATCAGGTGCGCGGAGTGCTCTTCTCCTTGGCATCCGACGGCCGGCGTTCCGCCGTGCCCGACGGTGAGCTGGCGGCCGATCTGGTGGTCGACGCCATGGGGCGCTCCAGTCGGCTGGGCAGCTGGCTGGAGCGGCAGGGCTGGGAGCAGCCCGCGCTGCAGCGTGTGCGGGTGGACCTCGGCTATGCGACGGCTTTCTTCGAGCGAGGTGATGAGCTGCCTGGCATCAGGATGGCGCATTCCACTCCGGGCCCGGCGAGTGGCTACCGTCCCCAGGTCACCGAGCCTGGAGCCCTGGCCGCGGTCGAGGGTGACCGGTGGAGCGTCGTTCTGGCCGGTTACACCGACTACCGCCCCGGCCGTGATCCCGAAGAGTTCCTGACCCGCATGCGCCGATGCGTACCCCCTCTGCAAGAGGTCGCGGACAACTGCGTCATGGTGGACAACGAGGTGAGAACCCACCACTACAGGGAGAGCCTCAAGCGTGACTTCACCGGCCTCGCCCGTTTCCCCCGGGGCCTGATGGCCATCGGTGACGCACTCGCCTCGGTGAACCCCATCTACGGCCAGGGCCTCACCCTCGCCACACTGCAGGCCTCATGCCTCTCCGCCCATCTCCAAGCCGGAGGCCGGCCCCAGGACAGCATGTGGGGATACTTCAGACGAGCCAGAGCGGTCATCGACGCCGCCTGGCAGCTGTCCTTGACCGCCGACCTCGCCCAGCCTCACGTCACCGGTCCCTACCCACGGGGCTACCGCCTCCTCCGCTGGGCAGGCGACAAACTCATGGTCGCCTCGATCTTCGACCCGATCGTGAACCAGGCCTACATGGACGTCCTCCACATGAAGGCACACCCCAGAACCCTTACCAATCCACGCCTGCTCAAGCGCGCCGCACGAGCCTTCGCCATATCCGCCGCTTGACGAAACGCTCGCGCTGCTTGCCCTGTACCGAGCACGGCTGCCGGTAAAGCCCTGCCCCTGGCCGGCACCAGGGACGGGGCTCATGGCAAACGGCTCTGCCTAGGGCCTGTCCGGCGGATCATGTGACCGTTTCGGGTCCAGCTCATTGCCATGGACATGGGGCAGGGGGATCTGTCGAACTCGGAATGGGCTCGACTGCGCCCCCATCTGCCGAAGTCCGGTCAGCGAGGCGGACATTGGGCAAGCCATCGCAGGGTGATAAATGGGATCTTCTTCCGGCAGCGCACCGGGGTGCCGTGGCGGGATCTGCCTGCGCGCTTCGGCAAGTGGAAGACCGTGTACGAGAGGCATAGACGCTGGTCGGCGGACGGCACGTGGGACAGGGTCTTCGCGGCCGTCCTGGCCGACGCCGACGCGGAGGGTCGTATCGACTGGTCGATGGTGAGCGTGGACTCCACCTCCTGCCGGGTCCCACCAGCATGCGGCCGGAGCGCGCAGGAGATCGCCGCGGGTGCCAGGAAAAGAGCAACGCCCCGGCAGCACCGCCCCGACGAGGGGCTGGGACGCTCCCGGGGCGGCCTGACCTGCAAGATCCACCTTGCCGGGGAAGGCGGACGCCGGCCCCTGGCGCTGCTGGTCACTCCGGGCCAGTGGGGCGATGCCCCGCAGCTCATCCCTGTCATGGAGCGCATCCGGGTCAGCCGGCCCGGTGGTGGACGCCCGCGCACCCGGCCGGACCATCTCGGCGGCGATAAGGCGTATTCCTCCCGCCGCAACCGCCGCTACCTGCGACGACGGCAGATCAAGCACACCATCCCCGAGCCGAAAAGCCAGCGGGCCAACCGCAAGCGCCGCGGGAGCCATGACGGGCGGCCCACCGGCTTCGACAAGACGATCTACAAGCGCAGGAACGAAGTGGAGCGGACGATTAACGCCCTCAAGAACTTCCGGGCTGTGGCCACGAGATTCGACAAGCGTGCCTACGTCTTCCAGAGCACCGTGACCGTCGCAGCGATCCGGCTCTGGCTCCGGGCATAGATCCATTATCCGGGTTCGGAGAGGCGCCTGTCACCGTTCTCCGGAATGATCTTTACGCCTGATTTGCGCCTTTAGGATTGCGGTCGACGAGCACAACGCACCGACGCAACCAGGGAGTCGAGAGTGGAGCACGACGTTGCCGCACTGGCGGTGGAACTCGCCGACATGGCCGTGGCAGATCACCAGTCCGCAGTCCGCGCGAACAGCGATGACCCGGCCGAGCAGCTGGCGTGGCGGCGGCTGACCGCACGGCACGGCGACCGACTCGGCGAGATCATGGATGAGTACGGCTGGCCGACGGCAGAAATGGTCGGCGATGAGGCCGCACGCGCGGCGTGGCTGATCGCCCAGCACGCCGACCGGCAGCTTGACGTCCAGCGGCGCGCCCTCCAGCTGATGGAGCAGGCGGTGTCGGCAGGCTCGGCCAGCCCGCGCGAGCTGGCCTTTCTACGCGACCGTACGCTGGTCAATGAGGGCCGCAAGCAGGTCTACGGCACTCAGATCGCCGGCGTGAAGGACGGGTCACCCATTCCGTGGCCTTGTGAAGAGCCCGAGCGCATGGACGCACTCCGTGCGGAAGTCGGCATCGAGCCCTTCGATGAGTACGTCGCCAAGTTCGCGATGACCTGATAACCAATCCCCAGTCGCGTCCCGCGGATCATCAATCAAGGCTGACCTGCCGTGACAATGATCCGCCGGACGGGCTCTAGGCTTTCCCCGGTGGCTCACCTCCACCTGCGCCGAGCGAACATGACGATGCCGCCGATCACTGTCGTTTACGGCTTCCAAAGGCAACCGGGGCGGCCGGGTGCAGACGGCCCAAATGTCGTCCCATGGCAGGGGGGCGGTGTAACCGAGCACGGCGGTGGCGGTCCGCGTCCGTCGATTCGTTCCTCGGCGGCTGCAGCGTAACGGACACGGGAGCGGTTACTTCCCCCTCCTCCTCGGAAGCGGGATGGTGCCGCGCCGTCCGCTGGCTCGTCATCGAAGAACCAGGCAAACTCCGCGTCAGATGTTCAGTTCGCTGAACAACACCCAGTGGGGGGCAGCGTTTGATGCGTCCGCGTACGGCAGGGACGGCGAGGACCTCGCGGCTATGGAGCAGTGGCTGGCCGGGCACCGGTGGAAAGTCGACCCGACGGTGTTCGTGGCCAGCGCCCGTGGTCCGGCTGTCCAGGTTCGCCGGATTGGCGCGGACTGCTGATGCGGGGAAGCGGGCCTGGTGATTTTGCCGGGCGAGACAGTGCGGTACGACGGCGCCCGGATGCGCATCGCACCGTGCTCGGTTGCGGCCGCCGCCAATGCCGATACCTAGGCCGGTCCGCGCCGTGTCAGCTACCCGGTGCACGGCTTCATGCACCGTCAACCGCCTGGGCGGCGGAAACAGATCTCCTGTTGGCTGGCGCGGGACCGAGCACAGTGTGGCCATGAGTTACGACCTGGCTGTCTGGGAAGGAGCGCGGCCGGTCGACGACGCAGCCGCACTCACGGTCCTCGAGGACCTCTATGACCGGTTCATGGGGAACCGCGACCTGCCACCGACCCCAGGTATCACGCGATACGTCGATGCACTCCTGGCGCGCTGGCCTGACCTCAGTCCCGATAACGAGGACGAGGACGGCAGTCCCTGGGCGGACGGGCCTTTGATCGACAACGCAAGCGGCCCCCTGTTACCGATCCTGTTCAGGAACCGTTCATGAGAGCCGCAGTCCCTGAAGGAGCAGTTCGATCAGCCTTCGAGGGTCGTAGCGGGGGTCGCTGTCGCGCCCGATGCAGAGGTTGCCGATGCCGCGCATGAGTTCGTAGGGCTGCATGCCCGGCCTGATCTCGTTGGCGCCTACGGCGGCATCGAGCAACTGGGCGCAGACAGGCAGCAGCCGGTCGAGGAAGTGGGTGTGCAGTGTGGCGAAGCGGTCGCTGTCGGACTGGAGGGCGTCGGCGAGTCCGTGCTTGGTGACCAGGAAGTCGGTGAAGAGGTCGACCCACTGGTGCAGCGCGTCGAATGGGGAGGCGGCGTCTGCCAGCAGCTTCGGGCCGGCTTCGGCGCAGGCCTCGATCTGATGGTGGTAGACGGCGGTGACCAGGTCCGCCCGGGTGGGGAAGTGGCGGTAGAGCGTCCCCAGCCCGACACCCGCCCGGGCCGCGATCTGGCGGATCGGTGCGTCGATCCCCGAGGTCACGAACACCTCGGCGGCGGCGTCGAGCAGCGTCTGCTGGTTGCGTACCGCGTCTGCTCGCTTGCTGCGGGCGGACGCTCCCTTGGCTGGGCCTGCTGTGGGCACCACGCTCTCCTTCCGGCGACCGTTGACGAAACGGATCAGCGTTCCATATTTTAAATGGAACAACGATCCGCTTTCAGGTTAGCTGACTGCGGGCACTCCGCCATACCCGCCGCCGCCGTACGCGGCCAGCGGCGGGGGTCATCGAAGGGCATGCTCCTCATGAGTGAACCTGCTTACACAGCCGACATCCTCCACTCGCCCGCCCCTGTCCTTTCGGTCAGTCCGGTGGTGCTGCCGGCCCCCGGCCGCGCCGTGGACCTCCAGGTACGCATCTCCGCGCCGGTGACCGGCAGCGAACTGCCGGTCATCCTTCTCTCGCATGGTCTCGGCTTCTCCAACAACCTCTCCTCGCTGAACGGCTACGCCCCGCTCGCGAACTTCTGGGCCGCACGCGGCTTCGTCGTGATCCAGCCCACCCACTTGGACTCCAGGACGTTGAACCTGGCCCCCGACGCCCCCGGGACGGCCGCGCATTGGCGCACCCGGGCCGAGGACATGACGCGCGTCCTCGACCAGCTCGACGTGATCGAGGACGCCGTCCCGCAGCTCGCCGGCCGCCTCGACCGGAGCCGGGTCGCCGTCGCCGGTCACTCGATGGGCGGGCACACCGCGAGCCTGCTGCTCGGCGCCCGGCTCACCGACCCCCACGACGGAACCACAGCGAACCTGGCCGATCCCCGGATCAAGGCAGGCGTCTTGCTCGCCGCGCCCGGCCGGGGCGGCGAGGCCCTCACCGAGTTCACCGTCGAGAACTACCCCTTCTTCCTGACCACCGACTTCTCCACGATGACGACGCCCGCGCTCGTGGTCGCCGGCGACAAGGACGACTCCGCCTTCCTGACCGTCAGCGGCCCGGACTGGCACACCGACCCCTACGTCCTCTCCCCGAGCCCCAAGTCCCTGCTCACCCTCTTCGACGCGGAGCACGGGCTCGGAGGAGTCTCCGGATACGACGTCGCCGAAACCACGGACGAGAACCCTGAACGGGTCGCCGCCCTCGCCCAGCTCGCCTGGGCCTACCTGCGCAGCGAGCTCTACCCCGGGGACTCCGCCTGGCAGACAGCCCGCGACGCGGTGACGTCCGGTCCCGACCCGCTCGGACGGGTCGAATCCAAGTAGGTCCGTGCGGGTCGGCTCCACAGGATGACCCCGCTTGCTGGTCCCCCGCGCCCGTGCTGGAGTGGGGGCCTGGGCCGACGGCTTCGCCGAGGGATGGCGCACCCCATTGGCTGCTCCGGCGGCCGATGCACTGGCGCACCATGTGGACGATGACCCGCCTCAACCGCCCGCCCATGGCCTGCCACCGGCCCGCAGGCGGGGTCAGCCCAGCAGGGTCAGCAGCCGTACGGCCTGCCATTGCACGGCGCCCGCGGGATTGCGGGCACCGGGCCGGTCGAGCAGCAGCATGACCAGCCACAGCAGCGCGAGCAGCCGCCGCAGCTCCCGCAGCCGCATGGCTTCCTCCGCACCCAGGTCGAAGTGTTCGGGCAGTGCGGGAACGTCCAGGATGCTGTCCACCCAGCCAGACGGATGCTCGGCAAGCTCGGCGAGCTCGAAAGCGCGGTCGCTGCGGCCCGAGTCCTCGGAATCGACCATCCGTACCCGCACGCCGTCGAACAGGTAGTTCGCCAGGTTCCCGTCCGTCAGGCCGAACACCGGCACCAGCTCGGCTTCGACAAGATCATCCAAAGAGGCTGCCGCCAGCCACCGCCGAGCCTCCGCGAACGCCTGCTCCACCGCCGGGTCCGGGCCGAACCGCTGCGGCTGCCCGCACCAGTCCCTCGCCTTCTTCACAGCCTCGACCGCGTTCCACGCGCCCTCAGGCACCGTCTCCAGGACCGGGCGGGGAACCGCGGTGTGCAAGGTGGCCAGGGACTTGCTGCTCTGTACTACCGCTGGTGTTCCATGCGGCTCGGCCGGGGGGCGCCTCGATCGGCTGGTCCGCCACCACTTCATGCTACGAGTTCCCCCCTGGCTCTCCCCGCCCCTTGCTGTCGGCGCGGCACGTTCACCGGGGTGCGTTGCGCCGTGCGGCGGGGCCAGCGACGTGTCGGGCGACCGCGTCGACGCCGGGGCGGACGTAGCGCTTCAGGGAACGGACGAAGGCGTGGCGGGAGCGGGCTGGCAACACCGGGGTGGAGGTCACAAGAACCGGGGCAGGTAGGAGTGTGCCGCGGCCGGCTGGCAATACGAGCAGCGGGATGCACGGGGCGGGCCTCCCCGCTCAGGTGACTCCCAAGGCTGAGGCGCCACCCCGTAGCCTGTAAATAGGTGACGCAAGGCTGCGGCAGTCGCCGACGGTTTGCTAGCTTGGGCTCATGCCGGGCTCGCCCGGTACAGGTGAGGCCCCCGCCACGGCGGTAACCGTGCCGAGGGCCTCGGACCGAAGACGGCCTACCCGTCGGTCCCCACCAGGTATGGGGATCGGCGGGTCACCGGCCGCACAACCACCTCCCGAACTCGCGGATCATCGCGATGATGCGTTCGTGAAGTGGCTTCCTCCGGTGACGCCCCACGGCGCCTCCCTCCAGACCGGCCGCCAGTATTTCCCGGCCGACGGCTGCTCCTTGGATTCGGGCCGGGCCCCGAAGGCAGGGTCCGGAACGGTCCGTGGAGGGAGGCGCAACAAGTACGCCAGAGAGAACAATACCCGTGTGGGGCCGATGAGTTGGGTGCTTGGCTCAGGAACCACCGAACCGGCGGGTTCACCGCAACGCTTGGTGCATGCACAGATCCTTGAGCTGCTGGTGCTCCTGGCGCGGATACGGCGGTTCAGAGCTCGTGGGAGCAGTCGGCTGCGTGGCCTGGCACATGCAACAGTGCCGCTCTGATTGGGCGCGGACCTTCGCCCAGGCGTTCTGGCCGGCCTTCTCGACCCGAAGCGGACGCGAACGGCCGGGAGCCGGCCCGGTGCCTCATCGCCGCAGGTCAGCTCGGAATCGTGCACGAGACCGTTCTGAGGTACTGGCGGGATGATGCAGCACCGGGTCAGCGCTTTGCACCGTGGGTGCGGGCTGGGGAAGCGAATGGGTGAACCAGGAAGCCGCTCCCACGACCGGTTAACGGCACTTGGTACGACCCAGCGCGTACCCCAGCGCGGCCATCCCGCGCCGCACTCGCCCGCGGCGCCCGCCTCGGCCGCTCACCCACCATGACCGACGAACAGGTACGCCACGCCCGGGACCTCCTCACCCGGCCCGAGAGCACGGTCACCGCGATCGCCCGCCTCCTCGGCGTCAGCCCTGTCGAATGCCTGTGGCGTTAGCCATGTGTTGCGAGCGAACATCACACCGTCATGCAGGTTCCTGCGCCGCTTGGTCGGACGAGACGAGAAGCATGTGCGTCCTCAATCGGACCGTTGCGCCACACGGACAGCACGATCCCGTGGGCGGCTGCCCACAGGAGCCCCTCGGGGGAGTTGAAGGCGCCCATCTCATCGAGCTTCCGCCGCCCCCATGTCAGCCTTTCTTGAATCTCTTCAACTGCCACAACGGCATCTCCTCTACTTCAGGCCTGCCCAATACAGGAGATGAGAGTGGCCCCCGGGAAGCGACGATCTGGCGCATACCTGGAGTGAGCTGCCCAGGCGGCGCAGAAACTCGTCTTCATCCAGGACCTCAATTTGGGTCGCCCGCTGGGCGACCAATCTCGTGAACAGTTCGATCCGGTACACGGCGGCTCCTGCCTCCCAAGCCGGTGAACAAGTGCTGCCCATTCTGGGACTCTGTCGTGTGGCTGAAACCAGTGCCATGCTGAAGCAGCGGCGATCTCCCGTCTCCTCCGGCAGAGAGATCTCCATCGGCCCCGTCCACGCGCCCGCATGGACGGGGCCGCGCCGTCCCTCCCGGCCTCCCCGCGGGAGAGCCGGCCCGGGCCCGGAGAGGGGCCCGGCCGATGCAGGTGCAGCTACTGGTCTCCGCCGAGGATGCCGTTGAGGGCATTGTTGAGCTGGCTGGTGAGGCCGCCGACAGTGCCGGTGACGGTGCCGGGCAGGCTGGTGACGGTGCCGGTGACGGTATCGACAGCGCCGTTCACGGTGTCGGTGATGGGGTCGGCTTGAGCGGGGGCCGCGAGGGCGACGGTGAGCAGGGTGAGCAGGGCGGCGGTCGTGAGGGTGCGGCGAATGTACGACAAGGCAGGCCCTTTCTGTCCATGAGCGGGCGGGCGCCCTGAGGTGCGGTGGACCGATCCGCTAAGAGGCTTTCCTGCTTGCCGTACGGGCTAACGCCGTGTCACTCGTACGTGACGCCCGTCGACGGGCAGGGTCTCGGCAGCCCGCAGCCCGCAGCCCGCAGCCCGCAGCCGACATATCGATCTCTCAGGCCCGGCGGACCAGGCGGTTGTCATGGGCGAAGACCACGGCCTGTATCCGGTCGCGGAGTTCGAGCTTGTGCAGGATCCGCCCCAGATGGGACTTCACGGTCGCCTCCGCGAGGTACAGTGCGGCCGCGATCTCGGTGTTGGACAGGCCGCGGCCGACCTCGACGAGCACCTCGCGCTCACGGGTGCTCAACCGGTCAAGCCGCTCGTCGCGGACGACTTCGGCGCCGCCGCCGGGTAGGTGCGGACGGAAGTCTTCCAGCAGGCGCCGGGTGATCCGCGGGGAGAGCACCGCGTCGCCCGCCGCGACGTTTCGGATCGCGGTGAGCAGCTCCTCCGGCCTGGTGTTCTTCAGCAGGAAGCCCGAGGCTCCGGCGGCGAGACCGGCGAAGGCGTACGCGTCCAGGTCGAAGGTGGTCAGGATCAGCACTCTGCTCCGCGGGGACGCCTCGACGACCTGTCGGGTCGCCTCGATCCCGTCCGTCCCGGGCATCCGGACGTCCATGAGGACGACATCGGGCCGCAGCTCCCGGGCGAGGCGGACGGCCTGGGCGCCGTCCGCGGCCTCGCCGACCGGTGTCATGTCGGGCTGGGCCTCCAGGACCGTGCCGAAGGCCATCCGGAGCAGTGCCTCGTCGTCGGCGATCAGGATGCGGATCGTCATGCGGAGGCCGTCCCGCCGCCGCCCAGGAGGAGTCGGGTACGGACGCCCCAGCCGCCGCCCGGGAGCGGTCCGGCCTGCAGCGTCCCCCCGTAGGCGGCCGCGCGCTCGCGCATGCCGGGGATTCCGTGGCCGGGCGGTGCGGTGGCGGGAAGCGCCGGGCGGGGGCCGCTGTCGGTGACGTCCACGCCGATGGCCTGGGCCGAGCACTCGACCAGGACCGTCGCGCGGGTGCCGGCGGGGGTGTGCTTGAGGGTGTTGGTCAAGGCTTCCTGCACCAGACGGTAGACGGTGAGTTGTGCGGTGGCGGGGACCTGGGTGTGGCCGCCGCGGACCTCCAGGTGGGTCGGCAGCCCGGCGGCGGCCATCTGGTTGGCGAGCGCCTCCAGCTGGGCGATGCCGGGCGGCGGGTGGCGCTCCGCGTCCGGCTCGTCGGCGCGCAGGAGGCCCAGCGAGCGCCGCATGTCGGTCAGAGCCTGCCGGCCCGTCTCGGAGATCTGCAGCATCGCGGCGGTGGCCCGGTCCGGGGACCTGTGCTGGGCGTAGACGGCGGCGTCGGTGAGCGCGACCATGACGGACAGGTTGTGGGTGACGATGTCGTGCATCTCGCGGGTGATCCGGGCCCGCTCCTCGGCGACGGCCAGCCGTGCCTGCTGCTCCTGGTGCAGCGCCAGCCGTTCGGCCCGTTCCTGCACGGCGGCGAGGTAGGCCCGGCTGGTCCGCACGTTCACCCCGAGGATGGCGGCGGCGACGACCGTCGCGGAGAGCGCGACGAAGGGGGTCAGGAACGCGCCGTCCGGTGTCCAGCGCAGGCAGGCCAGCACGGCTCCGCCCTCCACTACGGCACCGGCGAGGAGCGTGCCGCGCCGACCTGTGTGCGCGGCCGCCGTGTAGAGGGCCACCAGCAGGGCGATGTCCGCGGGCAGTTGGACGTCCATAAGCCACTGGACGAACGCCGCGGCCGCCACTGCGCCGAACACCGCGAGCGGGGCCCGGCGCCGCCACAGCAGGGGAAGCGCCAGGGCGGCGGTGAGCGCCGCGGCCACCGGCAGCTCCCGCGCCGGGTAGGCGGTCACGACGTTGAGGAGGAGAAGGACCGGCAGCGCCGCGTCCCACACCAGGGGCGGTACCCGGTCCCGGTGGCGCACCGTCACATCTCCCTGTCGATCGGTTGTCGTGGCGGCCCGACCGGGACCGTCAGCGCGTACAGCCGGAGCCTAGGCCGCGGGGGCGGCGGCGCGCATGAGCCCGTCGTCCGACCGCATCCTGCCGGGGTACGACCGCAGGAGGAGACCCACCACCTCCTGCGGTCGCAGACCGGCCGGCGGTCCGGGGGTGCCCGGTTGCCACTGCGGTCGCAACCGCGCCCGCCCAGGTTGCGACCCCGGTCGCAGTCGGCGGCGACCCGGGACCGATGCGGCGGCGCGGACCCGGCGTCGAGCATGGCCGGGTGACCGAAACCATCACGGGGCTGTCGATGTCCCTTCCGGAAGTCCTCGTCCTGCTGGGCGCCGTCGCACTCGTGGCGGCGCGCTGGCTCCCCCCGGCCGCCCGCCGGCTCGTCACGATCGGGGCGGGGGCGGTGCTCGTGGCGTCCGCGAGCGTGCTGGGCGTGGTGGGGATCCGCTGGCAGCTGCTGCCGGTCCTGGCCGGCGCCGCCCTGGCGTCGGCGTTCGCCCTCCCGCCCCTGCTGCGACGCCGTACCGGCCGGCCGGCATGGCGGGCCCGCTGGTGGCTGGCCCTGCCGGGATCACTGGCCTGCGCCGGCCTGATCGCCATTGGCCCGGTGGCGGCCTGGGCCTTCCCCGTGCCCGTCTTCCCCGAGCCGTCGGGCGGCTTCGCGGTCGGCACCCGGGTGGTGCAGTGGACCGACCCGCTCCGCCCCGAGAGCTTCACCGCCGATCCGGACGACCGGCGCACGGTCGTGGCCCAGCTCTGGTACCCCGCGCGGAAGAGCCCCGCCGGCACCCAGCGGGCCCAGTACCTGGGACGCACGGAGCAGGAGGCGCGCACCGTCGCCGAGGCCCTCGCCGACGGGGTCGGCCTGCCCGGCCTCCTGGTCGACGGCGTCCCCCGGGCCCGCAGCCGCGCGGTCGTCGACGCCCCGGTGGCCGGTCGGGGAGAACGGTTCCCGGTCGTCCTGTTCTCCCCGGGGTCGGGCGGGGTGCGGACCCAGAACACCGCCTGGGCGGAGGAGCTGGCCAGCCACGGCTACCTGGTCGCCGCCCTCGACCACCCGTACGACTCCGCCGTCGTGGTACTCGCCGACGGCCGCACGATCCGCGCCACGACCGCCTCCAGCGGGGACCGGGGCCGGGACGAGGAGCTGGCGGCGGGCTGGACCGCCGTCCGGGCCGCCGACCTCGGCTTCGTCCTCACCCAACTGGAACGGTTGGACCGGGGCGAGAGTGCCGACCCGCTGACCGGACGCCTGGACACCGGCCGCGCCGCGGTGGCCGGCCACTCCCTGGGCGGTGCCGCCGCCCTGCAGGCGGCCCGGCAGGACCACCGGTTCGACGCCGTCATCGACCTGGACGGCTACCCCCACGGCCCCACAGCGCCCGCCCTCGAGCAGCCGGCGCTCGCGCTCACCCAGGAGATCACCGCCGGCACCGACTCGCGCTACCTGCCCCGCCTCACCAACGCCCTCGAGCACACCACTGCGACGAGCTACCGGCTCGCCGTCCCCGGCGCCGGGCACCTCACCTTCATGGACGGCCCGCTCTACCTGCCGCCGCTGCCCTCGATCGTCGGCACCCTGGGCCGCACCGAGAGCCCGCGCGTCGTCGCCGGAGCCACCCTCGCCTTCCTGGACGCCGTCCTGCGAGGCCGCCCCGGCGACCCGGCCGAAACCCTCCGGTCCTACGGGAAGGTCTACACGGTCTCACCATCAGGGGCTCGAGGAACTGAGAGGCCGACCCCGTGACTGGCCGAACATGCGCGCCCTGGCCGTAGAGGCCGCCACTACCCTGTGGCCCTTCTACATCGAGCGCGTCCGCACCTGGCTCACCACGCCCCAACTGTCCATCACCGCGCGCGGAGCCCGATTTGACCGATACCCATCAACGGCTCGTCCGCTGGATCACCAACGAGACCACTCTCCAGGAGATGACCCCGTGAACACGACCTCCGCCTTCCAAGCGTTCGCGCTCGAGCCCTTCCCCGAGATCAAGGAAGGCGCCTCGATCTCGAAGGCCATCGCCAAAACACTCCACGACCAGGACCAGGTCCTGCACTCCGGTGACATCGTGGTCATCGCTTCCAAGCCGGTCTCCGTCGCCGAGGGCCGCCACGTCAGCCTCGACACCGTCACGCCCACGCAGGAGGCACTCGAGCTCTCAGCCCGTACGGGGAAACCGGCCGAGGTCATCCAGCTCATCCTCGACGAATCCACCAGCCACTTCCTCGCCACCGACCGCGGCCCGATCATCGCCCAGCACCACCTCGGCTACCAGCTCACTTCCGCCAGCGTCGATCGCGCCGACCCCAGCGGCGCCGGAGCATCCCCGCATCGAGCTGATGCAGTAGCCGACGGGGGCCTGTCCGACGGGTCGTCTTTACGGCCCCCTGGCACCGATGTCACTGCCTCGGCGGGCCTCTCACACCCTTTACCCGCCCCTCCGCCTGCCCCCCAACTCCTGTGATGGCACAAGATTGAGCCGCCCGATCGCCTCGTTGACATCCTTCGGCCAGAACCACAGTCGGTATACCGGTGGTACCCGGAAGTAGTCCTCGGGCCCGAAGAGTTCTCTGGTGCGCAGGTCAGCGCAGTAGCGCTCGCGCCAGGAGAAGGATTCGCCGGGGCGAAGAGGCTTGCCTTCGACGATCTTCTGGGTGACCTTATGCAGCCTCTCCAGGGACCGGTACTCGTACGCCAGCAGGGTCGCCGGCTCCTTCCAGATGCCCTTTTTCCCGTTCACGGCCTTGTCGGCGTCTTTCAGGAGCAGTGGAAGGTCGAGTTCTCCGGGAATGGAGGGATAGATGATGAATGTTGCGGCCCAGCCGGAGGCGATGAGATCGAGGTTGAAGGTGGAGCGCTGCTGCCGCGTGAGGACGGCCCGTTCCTCCTTCGAGTAGTCAGGGGCGACGTAAGCCAGCAGCCGGTGGTGGTCGTCGAAAGGTGAGTCGGCCGTACGGATGAAGATCTTCCGTGGCTTGTCGCGCGGAGGGGTGCCCTCCGGCACTCCCTCGATCAGCCGCTTGTTGATGTTGGCCGTGTTGAACTTGGCCGCTGCGGTGCCCTGCTCGAATTGCAGAGTGCCGGCGTGGCCGGTCCGGACCTTCGGCAGCAGGAATTCGGCGAGCTCGGACGAGATAGGCGCCTTGCCCTCCTCGATCCACCCGGCGAGCTGCTTGAACTTCTCGTCCACATGAGCGGCGCCCTTGGCGGATTTCGCCGTCACCTCGGGGGTGTCGACGGACAGCATGCGGACGGGCATACGGATGTTCGGCGTGTCGCCGTCGTGTACATCGACCAGAGCGTCGGAGCCCAGGCTGGGCATGGACTCCCCGGCCGGTGACCACAGCACCTGTACAGGGTCGATCACGACTTCGGTCCTTTCGGAGCTCCACGCCACCGCCTCCGCACAGAGCGTCACATCGCTCTCACGGCTCCGCAACCAGAGGATCCCTTCATCACGGGCGAATGGGGCGCCGTTCTGCTGGGACCGACTGTGCGTCGACGGTGACTGCTCACCGTCGCATGGCGTCCGGCCGCTCCCTCTACGACGAGGCCCTGGCCGCCGCCCGCCTGGCAGCAGACGTCGGTCTCGAAGGTCACGCCTTTGACTGCCTCACACTGCTCACCAAAGCCTCCGGCCGACCGCAGGAGGCCATCCCAGCGGCCCAGGCGGCGCAGAGCGCTGTCCGTACCGTCGACTCCCCCACGCATGCTCGCCCTGCTCGCGATCCGCGAGGCCGGCGGCTGGGCCTTGCCGGGCGACCGCGCCGCCACCGACGCTGCCGTGGTGCGCGCCCAGCACCTCTACGTCGAGGGACCGCGCGCCGCCGATCCGGTCTGGCTGGAGTTCTTGCCTCCACCGAGCTGGCCGACCTCGAAGCCCTCTCATCCGATCGAGACGTTGCTCAGCGAACCCAGTCGTGCAAGGCGAAGCGGGGGGAAGTTCGAGCGGGCGGGTCCCGGAAGTGTGCCGCCAACGAACACGCGGAGCCACTCCTTACAACCTTTCGCCGGGGTACCCGCCGCGGCAAGCCCTTCCCCACCCGCTCGCCCACCCTACGAGGTCTCGCACAGCGCCGCGTCGGCCACTTTGTACATCTTCTTGATGGCGGAGGCTTGCGAGTTGTAGGCCCCCGAGTTGGTCATGATCGACGCATGGCGGCCGTCGGCGGTTACCACGGTCAGCGACATGTAACCGTTGACTATGCCGTTGTGCCCCAGGGCCAGGCCGCCGCAGGACAGAGGGGCGGCTTGCAGACCGAGGCCCACGCCGGTGCCCGGTCCCTGGCCGACGTCCCACATCTTCTTCATCTCGGCCAGGCTCGTCTGCGACATGACCTTCCCGCCGATGAGCGCCTGGTAGAACGTGGTGAGGTCCTGTTCGGTCGAGACCACCGCCCCCGCACTACTGAAGAAGGACGGTTCGAAATCGGACGTGACGTCGGTCCAGAAGATGGTCGGGCCGATGCGGAGAACCCTGTAGCCGCGCACGTACGGGTCGGGGAGGGTGCGGGCTCCTGCCACGGGGAAGAAGGTCCGGTTCAGGCCTAGCGGCCCGATGATCCGGATCGTGATCGCCTCGCCGACCTGGACCCTCGTGATGCGCTCGATGAGCATGCCGAGGATCTGGTAGTTCGCGTTGGAGTAGATGAGAGTGGTTCCCGGTGCGGCGGCCGGGGGGTGGGCCAGCCCCTGGCGTACCAGCTCGGCGAGCGTGTACGTGGACTGCTGGGGCACGCTGAGCAGACTTTCCGGGATGCCGCTGGTGTGCTGCAGGAGGTGTCGTACGGTGATGGTGTTGCCGTCGTAGCCGTTGCCGGCGACCACGCCGGGCAGGTACCGCTCGATCGGGGTGTCGAGAGAGACCTTCCCCTCGTCGACGAGTTGCATGACCACGGCCGCGGTGAAGGTCTTGGTCTGGCTGCCGGCGCGGAAGTGGTCGGTGGGCTGGATGGGCCGGTTGGCGTTGGCGAGGCCCGTGCCGGCGGTGAGGTTCCACGAACCGGTGCTGTCCCCGGCGTAGACCCCGGCACCTGGGCCGGTCTCGGCCTGGAAGGCATTCAACGCGGACTGTGTGACCGCGTGGCCGTCGGCGGCGGGCCGGGCCTGTGCCGGGGACGGCGACACCAGCATCGCCGCGAACACCGCGCCGAGCGCGGCCGCCAGTCTCCGTCTGCGTCTGTTCTTCGCCACTGGGCCTCCTCGATGTATGCGCTCTGCTCGCCATCCTGGGTACGACTCCGCGAGCCGCGACCGCCTCGGCACATGCCGGAGGCGGGGGAAGACCCGGCGTTCCGTCGGTCCCAGAACAGCTTCATGGGCCGAGTATGGGGCGGACGAATACTCGTTGTAGAGACTGTTTCTAGATAATTTCTCTAGATCGGCTCCGGGCCGGCGGGCGCCCACCGGCCTTCGACAAGGCCAAGTACCGCCGTCGCAGTGCCGTCGAGCGACGCGTCAGCAAGTGGAAGCAGCACCGCGCTGTCGCCACGCGATTCGACCAACGCGACTACATCTTCAATGGCACCCTGACCGTCACCGCGATCGTCATCTGGCTCCGCGACTTCGTCCAAGAGTCATCAGAAACTGCCTAGCCGGCCATGACCGTTCTCGGCGCCAACGGCTGTACCGGTGTTCCCCCGAGGCCGTGGAAGCGCACACCTATCGAAGCCGAAGGCACGTGGGCCTGATACTCCCCCGGCGACCACACACGGTGACACTCAGACCGGTCTTACCGAGGAATTCGCGACACCTCAGCATCCGGGCCCACCAGTCCGAGGGCCGACTTCACCGGCGGCGACGGCATGAACGACGACCAAGCCGTCCTCATCCTGACCGCCACCGCCCACGCATCGGCACCAGCCTCCGAGTGAGTCCCCCTGGGACCGTGTCCTACGTATCGACCCAGCCCAAGGCGGGGGTGGCCGGGAGTGCGTCACATCAGGCGCTGCGCCCGGAGGTCAGACACATACTTGGTGATCAGGGTCGGTGACAGACGAGGGATGTCGTTCTCCTCGTCGAGGGCAGCGGCCCGTATCGCCGCACGAAACCGTTCCGCCGGCAGGGCGGACCCGGGCAGTGGCTTCTCCGGCTCGGTGAAGGCGTGCAGCAGAGGGAGCAGCGAATGCTGTTTCTGGTGGTCGGGCAGGCCTCGCAGGGCGGTCTCGAAACGGTCGAGCCACTCGGCGTGGTCCTGGACACGTGTCAGGGGGTGCCCGGCTGTGACCAGCCAGTCGACGAACGTGTCGAGGGAGATGCCGTCCTCGTGAGGGTTGACAACGTTGTAGGTCCGGTGGCCTTCTCGTGCATCGTCACCCAGGAAGGTGATGGCCCGCGCGGTGAAGTCCACGGGGAGGGCGTTATAGTGTGCGCTGCCGTCCCCGGTTCCCCGGGCGTAGAAGCTGCCGGGTGCGATGCCTGTCGCCAGCAGGCTCAGCAGGAGGCGGGTGAAGACGTCCGGGATGTTGAGCTGGCCGCGGTAGCGCGGGTGCGCGAGGATCAGGTTCGAACGGAAGACGGCCACCGGCAGCCCGAACGTTTCGTGCGCTTCGCGCAGCAGCACCTCGCCGGCCCATTTGCTGGCCGCGTAACCGTCGGCGTATTCACCCTCGAGGTCGCGTGTCCGGCAGGCGGTGCGGATGTCCGCCGACTCGTCGGCCGCTGCCTCGTTCCCGAAGACTACGGCGACCGTCGACAGGTAGGTGAACTGCTTGATTCGGGAGGTGACCGCGAGCCTGATCAGTTCGGCTGTTCCCCGTACGTTGGGACCGAACAACTGGTCGTAGGGCAGGACGTGGTTGACCAGTGCCGCCGGGTGGACGATCAAGTCGACGGTGTCGGCCAGTCGCTGCCAGGTGTTGTCATCGAGTCCGAGGTTCGGTTCCCCGATGTCGCCGGCGATCACGTGGAGATGCCGGGCGGCGGACTTGCGGTAGCGCTCCATGAGTTCCGGGTCGCCGCTGTCGAAGGCCGCGTCGAGCCGTGCCCGGGCTGTCTCGGCGGAGGAGCCGCGGACCACACACACCAGCGTTCCACCGCGCTCTGCCACGCGCTCCAGCCATTCGAGGCACAGGAAACGGCCCAGGTAGCCGTTGGCGCCAGTCAGCAGTACGGTCCGGGCCTCGGGCAGCGGACCGGCCGGCCTTTCGGCCCGCGCGATGGTCCGCGCGTCGAGGAACGCGTCCAGCCGTAGGTCGGCCGCCTCGAGTCGTGTCGCGTCAGGGCCGTGGAGGCTGTCGGCGGTAGGGCGGCGGTGTTCCGAGGCGAGCGCCCGCTCGATGTGGCCGGCCACCCGCCGCAGCGTGTTGACCGGGTTGATGACCACGTCGACAGGAACATCGACGCGGTAGATCTCTTTCAACAGCTGGGAGAACGACAGTGCCGTGAGGCTGTCGCCGCCGAGGTCGAGGAAACGTGCGCCGGGTTCCACGTCACCCTTTCGCTGCCCGAGAAGCGCCTGTGCGGCCCGGAGCACGGTCTCCGGTACCGGCTGGTCGGGGCCGAGCCGGCGCAGTGCCCGCAGTTCGTGGGCCTCGCGGTCGGACAATTCGGTGTACAGCGCTTCGAGATGCTCGCCGTAGCGCTTCGTCAGGGCGGGCCGCAACGGCTTGCGTACTCCGGAGAGCAGTCCGTTCTCCTGTGTGAACGGCTCGCTCTCGATGAGGAAGTCTCGTGGGATCTCGTAGGAGTTCAGTTGCGCCTCGGTGGCGAGTTTCCGCAGGGACTCCCGCAGGACCGGCCTGATGCGCCGGGGGTCCCCGTCGGCGCGGTCGAGGGCGTCCTTCGTCGGCACGACGACCGCGAGCAGGTAGGCACGGGCGCTGTTGCCGTACAGGAAGATCTGCCGGACGCATGGACTGCCGCTGAAGAGCGCCTCCAGGCGGGAGACGGTGACGAATTCGCCCTGTGACAGCTTGAGGACGTTGGAGCGGCGGTCGACATATCTCAGTGCGTCAGGGCCGACGCGGGCCATGATGTCGCCCGTGCGGTAGAAGCCGTCCTCGTCGAAGGCCTCGGCGGTGGCGTCCGGGCACCGGAAGTAGCCGGGCACGAGCCTGTCGGACCTGATCAGCAGTTCGCCCCTGGGGTGCGGGGAGTCGGTCGCAAAGTATCCCAGCTCGGGGACGTCGGCCAGCTTGTGGTCGGTCACCGGCGGGCGCAGCACCCGGCCGTCGAGGGAGACGATCCCGGCTTCGGTCGACCCGTAGCCGTCGAACAGTCTGACGTGGAGGCAGTTCTCGACGAACGCTGTCAGCTCGTCGCTCGGCGGAGCGGAGGCGCTGACGGCCCACAGGAGGCGGCCGCCCATGACCTTCTCCCGCAACTCCTCCATCACCTGCTCTGTCGCATCGCCCTCCGGCTCGACCCAGCGGGACAACTCGGCCCGGTAGTACTGGAAGAGCATGTCGCAGATACGGGGAACCATGAGGAACTCGGTGGGCCGGACCAGCGAGAGGTCTTCGAAGAGCGTCGACAGGTCGCTGGACGCCGTGAAGCAGGCGAGGCCTCCCTTGGCGAGCGTGCCGAAGAGTACGCCCCTGCCCATCATGTGACTCAAGGGCAGGTAGTTCAGCACGATGGAGGGCCGAACCGCTGGGCCGGGTACGAAATCGATCCAGAACTGCCTGACCAAGCGCTCGGTGTATAGGGCGCCCTTGGGGATGCCGGAACTGCCCGAGGTGTAGACCAGTGCGCTGAGCGCGTCGGCTGCCGACCCTTCGGGAACCTCGGCGAGCGACGGCAGCGTCCTTCCCCGGTCGATGACCGATGCCAAGGTGTCCAGGGTGACGCCCCGGTCCTGCGCCGCGAGCCGGCCGCGCGCGGAGTCCAGCTCCTCCTGGTGGGCGGTGATCTCGGAGCGGTGGCCGATGACGATGATCCGGCCCAGCGAGGGTGCGTTCTGCGCGACCTCGGTCGCGACCTCCAAGTGGTGGACGTCCACCACCAGCAGGCGCGGTCCGGTCTGCTCGACGATGGGGGCCAGCTGTAACGCCGAGGCACCGGCCTGGAGGGGAACGGACACCACGCCGGAGCGGATGCAGGCCAGCTCCACCACGGTGTATTCGGCGCTCGTGGACCCGAGAACGGCGACGAGGTCACCCGGTCCCATCGCGTGTTCGGGGTGGTGCCGCCACTCGGAGGCCACCGCACCCACCCGCTCCCAGAGTTCGCCGTAGGTCAGTGTGTCGAACCTCTTCAGCAGGCGCAGCGTGGTGCGGCCCGTCCGCGGGTCGGTGACCGGTTCCGTGGCGCGCTCGCCCAAGGCGGGACGGTCCGCGTATCCCTTCATCACCGTGGCCACCAGGGCGGCGAGCGGCAGTCCGGGCCGCCGGATCGCCTCGGTGATGGTGTCCAGGGGCGCGGTGTCGCGAAACTGCGCGTCGGTCGCGTACAGGTGGGCGTTTCGCCGGTCGGTACGTGCGTCGAGTTCGACGGCTGGGGGTCGGGAGTGGGACACGATTGTTCTCCTTTGTGGTCGTGAAATCCCGTTCGGGTGGGCGGCGTTGCCGTGTGGGCGGGGTGCTCGTGTCAGCGGGAGGGCTGACGCGGGTGGTGGTCCTGTCCCCGCCGTGTCGGGCGACGGTCGTGGCGGTGCCGAGGACAGCCCCGTACGGTGAGCGGAAGCGTTCAGCTGTGCGCGGTGTCGTGCAGGATGCCGAGGAGTAGGGGCCGGCCGCCGCCAGGGGGTAGTCGATGGACTGCCCCATGCCTGCCGGCGTGGCGGCGCTGCCGGCGGGCTGGCTCTGGAACGTCAGCGCGAGGACGAGGCACGTGCTGCCGCCGAGCCCGAGCAGGGCGCACGCCAGGACGGACAGCGCGGGAGCGGCGATCAGTACGGTGAAGCCGGCTGCCACGAGGAGCGCGGCCCCGGCCGCGGTCCAGCGCTGGTCGTGTCGGCTCCGGGTGAGGAGGGGCAGGAGGGGCAGGAGGCTGCTGGTCGCCAGAGACACGACCTGGTAGGAGAACAGCGTCCATCCGGCTGCGGTGCTGCTGCTCGTACCGCGGTCGGTCAGGATGCCGGGCAGCCACTCGACGGTGGTGTGGAAAGCCAGGAACTACAGGCCCATGAAGAGGGTGATCTGCCAGGCGAGCTGGGACCGTCACGGCACTGGGCTGCAGGTCCCGCCGATGGAGGCCTGCCGCCGGTCACCCCGTATCCGGGGCGCAGCCAGGCGAGGAACGCCGCGGCGGTGAAAGCGACGTCCCAGGCCAGCACGGTGCGGTGCGGTGTGGTGCGCCAGGACCCGGCACGGTGTGGGCCAGCGGAGCGGAGATCCTGGAGGAGACCGCGGCCATGAGGCCCATGACGGTCACGTAGAGAGCGCTGATGCCCTGGACGCGGTGTGCGGGCACGCTCCTTCTGATCAGAGCGGGCAGCAGCACTTTACCGAACGCGATGGCCGTGGAGAGGATCGCCGTTCCGGCGGACAGGCAGATCACGGAGGGACGGGAGCGGATCACCGTTCCGATGGCCAGCACACCGAGCGTCGCCACCAGTGGGCGAGCGCTGCCGAACCGGTGGGGAGCCTGGGCGACCAGGGCCGACGTCGCGGCGAACGTCAGCGGCGGGAGAGTGCTCAGCAGCCCGCCCCAGCTCGATGTCAGGCCGCTGCCGTGTTCGGTCTCCGGCTAGCAGTGCCGCCGACACCGGTGAGAGTGGTGCGCAGGTTCGCCGCCACGACGCGGACGCGATGACGAACCCGGCCGACACGGCGGGGCGGGCCGGTGGCCGGCGGCCCGGAGGCGGAGTGCTGACGGGAGATGGAAGCCGGCCGCGCATTCACTGGTCCTCCGCTGCTCGTGGTGTGCCGGTCTCGTGGTCGCGCGTGAGCTGGACGATCGCGGCCGCCGCGGCACGGGCGCCGCCCGCGTCCCGGGCCTCGATCGCGTCGACGAGCCGCCGGTGCAGGCGGGCGTGCTCCTCGGCGTGGACGGCGTCCCAGGGCAGGCCCCCCAGGGACGAGGTGAGTGCCGTACCGAGGTAGTCGTACACCTCGATCAGCAGGTCGTTCCCGCTCGCCCGGACCACGGCCCGGTGGAACAGCGCGTCGACGTTCGTGGCCGCGGACGTGTCCTCACCGGCGCAGGCCGCGTCGGCGTCGGCCAGCAGCTCCCGCAGCTGCTGCAACTGGCTCTCGTCGCGGCGCAGGGACGCGGCTCCGGAGGCGTACTCCTCCAGAACGGTCCGCAGCTCCAGCACCTTGTCCCGCTGCGCGGAACTCGCCCGCCGCACCATGACCGACTGAAGCTCGCTCGATGAGCGGACATAGGTGCCGTCGCCGGCTCGGGGCTCCAGCAGACCCAGGTGCACCAGCGCACCGATCGCCTCCCGCAGCGTGCTGCGTCCGACGCCGAGTTCCTCGATGAGGGCCTGTTCCGGCGGGATCCGCGTCCCCACCGGCCACCCGCCCGACTCGATGTGGGAGCGGAGACTGTCCACGAGCTGAGCGGAGAGGCTGGCGGTCCGCCGCGGTGCGCTGATGCGTTTCATGGAAGCACTCTACACAAACATCAGACATTTGAACATCATGTAATTCCTCGTCAGACCGCCACGTCCACACGCCGTTTGGCCGGCTCCCTCGCCGCGGAAGCACCAGCCGACGCCCTCCCTCACCGGACTCACCACGCCCGGTCAGGGCAGACGACGGATGTCACCCCGGACCCGGTAGAAGCCGCCTGCCGGCGAGTGGAGGGCATCCACGACGGAACGGGCACCGGGCCTCGCATATTGCGCGAGGGAACTGGACGTTCCAGGAGGCGTCGCGGCCCTCGCAGACGACGTGGACACGTAGCCGACCGGCGTCCTGGACGCACTTGACGACGATCGATCCGGCCGGGACCGCGTGCACCGCGGCCACCACCGTCGGTGCGGTCGCCGGCGTGTACGTGATCAGGGCGGCGGCGAGCTCAACCTCACGGGCAGGCGGCACGATGCCCTGCTCGGCCGCCGTGACGGCCCCCTCGCCCACGTCCACGCACACCAGCGAGCCGTCCGTGGTCACCACATGCAGGCGCTCGTCGCGGTACCGCTCGACAGCGCCGAGCCACCGCCCGTGCCGAGTTTCCGCAGCCACGTGCCGTCCCGAGGGTTCCCGGCACCGCCGGCCCTCGAGTTCCGCCAGTCTCCTCTTGGCGTCGGCGAGCTGGGGACCGTAGGTGGCGGAATCCGAGGCGTTGAGCGCCGTGTGGAGGGCGCCGGCGGGGCCGAGTCCGGGCGCTCCAGGCGGAGGATCGGACGAGCGGGGCAATTCGGCGCCGGGCGAAATCACGCTTATCAGCCCCACGATCGCACATATGATCCCCATCGCTTTCTATTCGTCAGATCTTCAATGGGGGACTCTGCCCAGTGGGCACATCTCTGCGCGCCCTACGGGCTCTCACCCTGCTGGCCGGGCTCCATCTGCTCACGCCGGCCGTGCGCAGCAGCCCGCTGTGGGGCGTGCTCGCGCCCGCGGGGAGTGACACTGTCACCGGCCTACGGGCCGGGCGCCGACGATCCGGCGGAGTTCCTCGACGCCGTCGGCTGCAGGCGACTGCGGTAAATCGCCGGCCACCTGCCCAAGGCCTTGGAGACCGCGCGGGCAACGAGCCGGGCCGCCTGCGAGCACCTGCGCCCGGCGCTGTACCCCGGGCTGTACCACCTCACCGAGCCGGCCCTGGTCGAAACTGCGCCGGCCCGGCAGGAACTGCTCCGGTCCGAGTCCGCCCGCCTGCCGCCATCGGCCACCCGGACGGATGCGGCGGTGGCGCCACTGCCGGCCGTCGCCAACGTCCCCTGCACGGCTTCGCCGCGCGGACTGCTGCGTAGATCCCGCTCACTGTCCCTTACCACTGAAACCCGATCGGATTCCTTCCCGCATGCTGTTGTCCATCATCGTCATTGCCGTCTCCGTCTTCCTCTGGTTCAGAAGGAAGCGGCGCGCCGCGCCATCCGCCGCCCAGCTGGCCGCCGAGGGCTGGCTGCCGCCGGAGCAGCAGAACACGGACCGGTCCTTCGCGGACCATGAGGCGATAGCCCTGGTGGCGGCCCTTGAGCGGGGCGACTGGCAGCCCGCTGCCCAGGCGCTCGAGGCGACGGGCACCGACTGGGAACGGCGTTCGGCGCTGGCCGGCATCATCGCCCACGAGGCGGCCAAGGACGACGTCTGGCTGCGGGCCTGGCAGGCCGCGCGCCCCGACGACCCGGCCGCGGCCCTCGTCAAGGCCAAGGCGAAGGTGACCGCGGCCGGGCAGGCCCGCGGCACGGCCTGGGCCAAGGACACCACGGCCGAGCAGTTCGCGGGCTTCCACCGGTTGCTGGAGGAGGCGCGGGAGGACTTCACCCGCGCCTTCGCCCTGGCCGCGCCCGAGGACCCCACCCCGTACATCGCCAAGATCCCGCTGTACACGGGCACGGGCGCGTCACACGAGCAGATGCGCGAACTGTGGGCCGAGATCACCTCCCGCACCCCCTACCACTTCGGGGCCCACTCGAGCGCGCTGTGGTACTGGTTCCCCCGGTGGCACGGCTCCGAGGAACTGGCCCAGGAGTTCGCGTGGACCGCGGCGCGCACGGCCCCGCCCGGCAACCTGATGACCATGCTGCCGCTGCACTACTGGTACCACCACCTGGACGACGACGCCCCGGACGTCGCCTACCGCTCGGTCGACCTCACCACCATGATCAACGCCGCACTGATGGACGTGGCGGCGTGCCGCCCCGGCCACCCCTGGCTGGCGGACGCCCGTCATCTGCTGGCATACCTGCTGACGAAGCAGGAACGGTACATGGAGGCGGTGGAGCAGTTCCGCCTGCTGGACGGCTGGATAGCGGCCACACCCTGGACCCACTACACCAATCCCGCGCTGGCCTACTGCGCGCACCGTAACAAGGCCATCGGTGGCGCACGCCGGGCGAGCCGCTGACGGAGGGCGGGGCGAAGCCCGGGGTACGGGCTGACCCGGCATTCTGCCGATCCCCGGCATCTGGTCAGCCCTTGGTCCACGAAACTTCGCACCAGGTGGCCATCCTCACGCTGGGCCGCAAAGAGGTCGGCGGCGCCGACGAATCCAACTACTTCGAGGACTGGCGCGGTCACGTGACTGAGCGTTCCGGGGACCCGGCCGTCGTACGGTGTCGGCGACGCGCGAATCGTTTTCAGACGACGCCCACAGTACGGCCGGGCCCCGGCACATTAGCGAGGGCTGATCACCCGCGACGGTCGGCGTATCGTACGCGAGGCCGCCGGTCGCCGCACACAAGGGCTATCGGGTCCTGAAGTGGCGGAAGAGGTTTCGGGCGACGTACACGCCCGGGCCGCCGAAGCCGACGATGTCGACGCGTCCGTCACCGGTGACGTCGGCGAGGAAGCGGGGGTGACGGTCGACCCGCCAGGCGCCCGCGTCGTCGTTGTACCCGAACCCGCGGCACACCAACTGGGCCTGGTCGAACCGGCCGTCGCCGCGGTTGTGCGACACCCAGACCCCTTCGTCGCCGAAGCCGACGATGTCGGGGTTGCCGTCGCCGGTGACGTCGGCGAGGAAGCGAAGGTGCTTCTTGCTCGTCCACCCCTGGGCGAGCCCGAAGTCGTTCAGGAGAAGCTTCGAAGCCTCGAACGTGCCGTCGCCGCGCCCGCGTGAGACGACGACCCCCTGCGGGCCGAAGCCGACGATGTCCAGTGCTCCGTCACCGGTGGTCCTGACCAGGAACCGGGGGTGTTCCTCGACCGAGGTCCACCCCTGGTCGGCCCCGAAGTCGTCGAGGACGTACAGGGGCTCGGCGAATGTGCCTTCCTCGTCCTGGAGTGACACCCAGACGCCGTCGTCGTGACACCCGACGATGTCGAGCCTGCCGTCACCAGTAGTGTCGACGAGAAAACGGGGATGCTTGTCGGCAAACCACCCACCCGCCTTCTCGTCATGGCCGAACGCCCGGAGAACGGGTTCGTCGGCCAGTGGTGCGAACTTCCCTTCCTCGTCCTGGAGTGACACCCAGACGCCGTCGTCGTGGCAGCCGACGATGTCGAGCCTGCCGTCACCGGTGGTGTCGGCGAGAAAACGAGGGTGCTTGTCGGCATGCCACCCGCCGGCCTGCTGTCCGTGTCCGAACGCCTTGAGGACCGGCGCGCTACCCACGGGCGCGAACGTCCCGCCCTTGTCCTGCAAGGACACGCGGACACCGTCGGCGGCCAGCACGACGACGCCGGGCCTGCCGTCGCCCGTCGTGTCCGCGAGAGTCCACAGGTCCGCGGGGCTCGGAGAGGGCGCGAGCTGATACAGGACGCGCTCGTCGTCGTCGAACGTGCCGTCGCCTCGGCTGGACGACGTCACAGCCCCTTTCGCGGGTTTGAGCCCTACGATGTCCGCCCGTCCAGCTCCCGTGACGTCGGCGAGGAACCGTTCGCCGAGCCCGGCCCACCGGCCCGGTTGCCCGCTGCACGAGCGGTTGGTTCCGGCGATCTTCCATCCGCCGGCGTCCTGGTCGCTCCCGAAGCGCTCGAGGACCAGCAGCATGTCGCTGAAGGAAGGCGCCGCGCCGGGTACCGGCCGCAGTGCGGTCGAGCGGGCCAGCCGCCAGGACCGACGGCCGTTCCAGTGGTCCAGCGATGCCCAGCGCAGCACGGGGTCGCTGGTGCGCTCAGGCTCGGCCGGGACGAACCGCCACCGCTGGCTCTCCGCGCCGTCGTCGTACTCGCGCAGGACGACCCGGGTGTCGTCCGGGCCGGGGTCGGCGAGGTCGAGTACGGCGCTGTCGGTCACGCCCTCGATGAAGTAGAGGCCCGCTTCGCCCTCGACGGGGACGACGCGCCACTGCTGGCCCTTCTTGCCAGCGGCGGCGTCCCATTGACGGACGCCACGGTCCGAGGCGGCGGGATCATCGAGCACCTTGCCGCTGACCGCGTTGCGGATCACATATGCCTGGTCGCCCTGCGCGGGCTGCACGGGGGTGAGCTGCCACTGCTCCGGGCTCGGGCCGCCGTCGGGGAAGTCGCGGACGACGAGCGCCCCGTCCGTGCTCGGCGCGGCCCTGGCGCCGAGAGTTTTCCCCGTGGCGGCGTTGACGATCTCCAGCTTCAGTTCTTCCATGGGCACGGGCATCGTGGTGCCTCTTCCGGACGGTGCGGGCGTCGGCTCGGGACGGGTGTGGCGTGGTGGTGGCCGCGGATCACGTGAAGACGTGGTGGTAGGGGACGCTCCACTCGTTGGGCAGCCGTGGGTAGAACGTGTTGATGACCGTCCCGGTGAAGTCCCCGCCCCAGTTGTAGGTGACACGCGCCTCGGCGTCGGTCGCCACCGCGTAGTCCTTGAACCCGAGGATGGCGTCGGGGTGGGTGATCGGCACGAAGGTGATCCCGCCCCATGGCGTCACGGTGACGACCCAGAGCTGGGTGTCCTCGGGTGCGCCGTTCTTGCCGCGCCACTTGTCGCCGACCTTGTCGGGGAGGCCGAGCTGGACGGTGTCGGCCGTGCTCTTGGGGGCCTCCTGGTGGACGGTGATGCGCCGGCGCTGCGGCTTCGGCGCGCCGTCGTCACCGCGCCCGTCGTCGGCTCCTCCCGCACCGGAGGGCTTGGGCGGCGGCACCTGGCCCGCGGCGCTCTCGATGAAGTACAACGGTCGTTGCCCGAAGAATCCTGCGGGGGTGATGTGCCAGAGGTGGCCTTGCGCCTCCTTGGTGGCCGGATCGAGCGCGGTGGCCAGTTTGACCCCCTTGTCGTGGCTGTCCTCCTTCAGTTCGGCGGGTCGCAGGTAGCCGCCGTTGAAGGCGTGGACGAGCATGACCGGCCGATTCTCGAGCAGCGCTGCCACGATGGCGTTGTCGTAGCTGTTCACCGCCACCGGGCCGCCGACCACCAGATTCGCCATCGCTGTGCGTTCTTGGGTGTACATCGCGGAAACCTCACCTGTTCTGGATGTGGAGAACAATGGGCCGGACGCTCAGTGCAGTGCTCCGGCACGCGGAAGCACCTCAAGCTCCCGTTGGATCGGGAGAGTTGAGCAGCCACCGACCTTGGCGACTCGATTGAGCGCGATGAGGGGCGGCCTCGCCCCGACGCCTCGGAACCCGTGCGTCAGCTGGAACGAGGTGGGGCCTCGGCGGCCGCCTTGGGAGCCTTGGCGGCCTCCGCCTTGGGGGTCTCCGGGGCCTTGGGGGCCTTGGCGTAGTCGCTCTTCTTCGGCTTGTCCTCCAGGTCCTCGTTCTTTTGCAGGCCGTCGGTCTTCTTCACCGTCGTACTCGACTCCTTCATGCCGGCAGCTGCTGCCGTGGACACCGAGCTGGGGTCCTGCGCGTACTGCGCCTGCGCACCGGCCGACGCCTGGGTTGTCTGGATGAAGGAGCCGAGGAAACCCAGGATGGCGCGCGCTTCGGGTGACTGTTCCTGCACGACCTTCGCCCGGGAGGAAGCCCCGTGGATCGCGTTGCTGAACAGGCTCGTGCTCGTGTCGTCGTACGTGTCGTCGTCGGCGTCCTCGAAGTCGACGCCCGCGCCCGGCTGCGGCTTCGCGCCGTCGGTGGTCACCGAGAAGAGTCCGGCGCCCTTGCTCGCGAAGCCGAAGACGTTGTCGAACACCATGGTCGTCACTCCTCGTCATCCGGTGAAGGGTGCTTGTGCAGCGCTCGGTCGCTGTCGATCAGGCTCTCGCCGTCGAACATCGTGTGGTGCACGTCGAGGGCGGAGACGACCTCGGCCCACCCGTGCATCAGGAAGCCGCCGCCGAACAGATCGATGTCGCTGATGGGACGGGCGACCACCTGGTCGAGACCGGGGTGGTTCCCGGGCTGAGGAGGAGAGAGGACCGCGACCGGCACGTCGTACTTCACCGCGAGAAACCCGGAGAAAGTCACTGGAATCTCGTACCTGTAATGCTTACAGCAACGCCGCTGCGTGACGATGGTCTCCACGCGGGAACCCGGCGGGACCTGGCCGGAGATCTGCGATTTCGAGGCCCAGCTGGTGGTCAGGGAGCCGCCGACGGACGCCGTGATGCCCAGCATCAACTGGGCGGTGAGCGTCGCGGTGCCGGTGGCACTGCCCTGCGTCGTGAAGGCGACCGAGTTCGTCACCGAGTTCGCGGCGGAGTTCGTCGCCGCGTTCCTCGTGGCCGTCTCGGTGGCGTTGGCGTTGTCGACCCCGACGTTGTCCTTGCTGTTCTTGTTGGTCACCGTGTTCGCGTTCTTGTTCGACACCTCGTTCTGGCACTGCGTCTGGAGCTGTGTCTGGAGGTCCATCTTGAGCTGGTTCTGCAGCTGCAACTGGAGCTGTGCGCTGACACTGCCACCGAAGGTGAGCTGGGCCGTCCCTTGGAGCGACCACGTGACCCCGTTCGACACGGTGAAATCGACCGAGTCGGTGAAGGTCATCGAGGACGTCTGGCTGCGGTTGACGTAGGCGCGGCAGGAGAACGTGTCGGGCGGGGGCTGGTCGACGTCGCACCGCTCCTCGATCAGCGGCTCCCCGAGGTTCATGTAGGCGAGCCAGCCCAGTTGGAACGCGGAGCCGGGAAAATCACCGAAGCTCGACTTGTTCACGGAGAACCCGACGGGCTTGTGCCGCACGCCGTAGTCGTCGACGTAGACCAGGTTGGGGTGGTCCAGGATGGACTGCCAGGTCTGCGCGATTTTCAGTTCCCGCAGGTTCTTCTTCGTCAGCGGCTGACGCTTGGTCCGGGCCAGGTTGTACGCGTTGGAAGGCATTCACCGTCCTTGACTGATCCGGTCGGACCGCGCCCGGCGAAAACGAAACAGGCATCTGCGCGCGTTCCGACACATCGAAGTTGTTGCGGGGCTCCATTGCCCGGGAAGGCGTTTCCGTGGACCACTCGTGCGTCACACGGGGAGCAGTTGCCACTGCCGGTCCCGGTGGTCGCCCTCCGCCTGCTGCTGCTTGATCACCGTGCGGGCGTTGGTGTCGACCCGCAGGAGCAGACCGCTGTTCCGGTTCGCGATCTCGTACACCCGCGGGGTGTCGGTCACGGAGCCCACCGGGATCAGCCGCCAGTGCTGGTGGTGCGCGTCAACCCCCTCGTAGGCGCGCTGTGCGACCACCGCCCCGGCGGCCTCCTGCGCTCCGACGACTTCCAGGACCTTGCCGCTGCGCACGTTCTCGATCCTGTACAGGACATCGCCGTTGGCCTGGCCCGCCGCGACCAGCCGCCACCGCTGGTGATCCCTGGCGACGGCGAGCGACTGGTGGATCTCGGCCCCGTCCTTGGTGGACTCACGAACGACCGCCATCCGCAACCTGCTCCGGACGTTGGCCCAGGAGACCACCGTGCCCGAATCGGGCAGCCCGGCCATCCTCGCCGACGCGACCTTCCGAACACGGTTGTTGGCATGGTCGGCGATATAGAGGGTGTCGACGCAGTCCACAGCGAGCCCGAACGGGTAGTTCACCTGGGCGGAAGCAGCCGGGCCACCGTCACCGCCGAAGTTCGCGGCGCCCGTGCCGGCGACCGTACTGATCTTCCCGTCGACCGCGACCTTCCGGACCCGGTGGCCACTGTAGTCGGAGATGTAGAGGTTGCCGGCGCTGTCCACCACCACCCCCACTGGGTTCAGCTGGGCCGAAGTTGCTGGGCCACCGTCACCACTGGAGTTCGCGGCGCCCGTGCCGGCGACCGTACTGATCTTCCCGTCGGCCGCGACCTTCCGGACCCGATTGTTACCGTGGTCGGCGATGTAGAGGGCGCCCGCGCCGTCCACCGCCAGTCCGTGCGGGCCTTTCAGCCAGGCGGCGGTGGCGGGCCCGCCGTCACCGCCGAAGTTCGCGGCGCCCGTGCCGGCGACCGTACTGATCTTCCCGTCGACCGCGACCTTCCGGACCCGATTGTTGGAGTAGTCGGAGATGTAAAGGTTGCCGGCGCTGTCCACCGCCACCCCCGTCGGGAGGTTCAGCCAGGCGGCGGTGGCGGGCCCACCGTCACCGCCGAAGTTCGCGGCGCCCCTACCGGCGACCGTACTGATCTTCCCATCGGCCGCGACCTTCCGGACCCGATGGTTGCCGGCATCGACGATGTAGAGGTTGCCGGCGCTGTCCACCGCCACCTCACGCGGGCAGTTCAGCTGTGCCGAGACGGCAGGTCCACCGTCTCCCCCGGGTCCAGCGGTTCCGGTGCCCGCGACCGTGCTGATCTTCCCGTCAGTCGCGACCTTCCGGACACGGTGGCCACTGTAGTCGGAGATGTAAAGGTTGCCGGCGCTGTCCGCCGCGACCCCGTACGGACGGTTCAACTGGGCCGAGACAGCAGGCCCGTTGTCTCCTTGGGATCCCGCGGCTCCGGTTCCTGCGACTGTACTGATCGGAGGGGCGGAGTGCTCGTCACCGGTGGCTGTTGCCTGGGCAGTGCTCATCGCCATCCCTTCACCATTCACCCGACCGTCAACTACAGACAGTTTCCGGGCGACTCCAGAAAGCCATGATGGCGTAAGGGTGGGCAAGGGTCACTTCTAAGCCATTCCCGTGGAGCGCATGACGAGACATCGAGGCGTCGGCCCAGGTGGGCTGGACGAGGTGATCTGATGCCGATCGCCGTCGACATCGACATCGACATCGACATCGACGTGATGCCGGCCAGGCGGAAGATGTCCGTGGGCGAGCTCGCGGACCGCGTAGGGATCACGCCCGCCAACCTGGCGGTACTCAAGAACGGCCGCGCCAAGGCGGTGCGCTTCGCGACGCTCGCCGCGCTCTGCGAGGTACTCAAGTGCCAGCCGGGCGACCTGCTGCGCTGGGAGGCAGAGGCAGAGGACACCGCGGGCGAATGAACCGTACCGGCCGACACGTCATCGCCGATCCCGCCCGTCTTTGACCAACTCCGCGAGCATCCCAGGGCCGTACCGACGACACCGAGCTGTACTACCGCGTCCTGCTGCACGGCCAGTACGACAAGCGGTGCCGCCGCGAGTTCCCCGCCCACCGGGCGCCGGTGATGCGGATCAGCTGGTCCAGGGTGGTGGTGCGGGTGGGGCAGAGTAGGCGATACAGCAGGAGACCTCGTACGACCGGCTCACGCTGCGGCGGGCGATCACCCAGGGCTGCCGGTCCTCCCGGTGCCAGGGACGGACCTCGACGCGGGCCCAGTCGAAGACACGGGGTCCGTGGGCACCCGTCCCGCACGAGCGTCGCTTCCATTTCTACCGCGGCAGGCCGTGGAACAGATGAACGGGATGGTCCACGGCCCAGCGGGTCACGACCGTGTCATGCCGCATGATGCCCATGACATGGAAGACATCGGCCCGCTCCAGCTCAGTGCGCCAGCTCTTGGAGAAGCCGTAGGCGGCGTCAGCGGTCACCCACTTCAAAACGGGATCCTCTCCTCGATCGCCCGGCGGACCATGGCCTTGGCGATGGCCATCCCGGTGGCGAAGCCGACCTCATCGTCGATACCGGCCTGGTTGCACCGTCCGCGATCACCGGTCCACGACGCCGGGAGATACAACCTGCGGTCGATGAGGGTGCGGCCGCGGTCGATGGCGTACGCGATGAACGCCCCGGCCTGGTAGTTCTCCGTCCGGCCGGCCGTCCCGGAGTACTGACGCTGGACCCCGGCCGAACGATCGCCCTTCTTCAAAAACCCGATGTCGTCCACGATCAGGACCGCCCCCGGATCACCGAGATGCTCCATCACATGGCCCCGCACACCGTCCAGGACCTCGTCCGCGTCCCAGTCGGTCCAGTTCAGCAACCGGCGCATCCGGTCCGGACCGGCATGCCCGGCCTCCTCTGCAAGCGTCCAGCCGTCCTTACGCCCCAGCGGAGCGAGCAGCCCCCGCATATACGCAAGCGTCGGCTCACGCGGCTCCGACCTGGAGAAACGATGCAGGCCGGGCATCCCTCCGGGTGATCCACCGTGCCAGAATTGATCGCCATGAGCGACTGGTTCTTGCAGCAGAAGCACGGCATCCGGTTTGAATGGGGTCCCACCGGAGCCCGGCGGATGGCGGCGGACGCCGCCTGCCTGGTGGTGGTCGACGTACTGTCGTTCACAACTTCGGTGACCGTCGCCGTCGAGGCAGGAACCCAGGTCTTTCCCTATGCCTGGCGTGATGAGACGGCGGCCGCCTTTGCCAAGGACAAGACGGCGGCGCTGGCCGTGGGGCGGCGGGCTGCCACCCCAGCCTCACCGTGGTCGCTGTCTCCGGCGGCCCTCCGGCAGGCCCCCTTCACACCCCGGCTCGTCCTGCCCTCACCCAACGGTTCCGCCATCACCGCGGCGGCCGGCGTTTCGACGGTGGTGGCGGGCTGTCTGCGAAACGCCCCGGCTGTCGGGCGATGGCTGGCCCAGCACGGTTACGGGAGGGCCGAACGTCCCGTCGTGGTGATCGCTGCTGGTGAGCGATGGCCGGACCAAAGCCTGAGGCCGGCGCTGGAGGACTTGTTGGGGGCCGGAGCGATCATCGCCGCACTGGAGTCGCAGGGCGGAGGCCCGCTGTCTCCCGAGGCATCTGCCGCAAGGGCCTGCTTTATGCAGACTCCTGATGTCGTCAGTGCCGTGACTGCCTGTTCCTCGGGCATTGAACTGGCCCGCAGCGGGTTCGCCGACGACGTCGCCATCGCAAGCGAACTCGACACCAGCACGATGGTGCCCGTCCTCACCGACGGAGCCTTCAACCACAACGCCGCGCCCCAGCCGAACCCGTGAAGTCTCGTGCCGCTCGGCACGGGTGTGTCAATTTAACGACTGACCTTGGTTGTTGAGGTGTCAATGGCCGGCGGGGGTCAGACGTCCTTCGAATGCTCTGTCCCGCGTCCGAAAAGCGACTGCGCGCACTCGGAGGATCTCGTCGTGACCCGCACCTCGCCCTCGACGGACACCCAGGGAGTACGCCCTACTTCGGTGCCTGGAAGCCGCCGATCTTCTGCTCAAGCAGTTCGGCCAGCCGCAGCGGGGTGCGGTCCTCGAACATCGGCCCGATGAGCTGCACTCCCACCGGCAGACCCTCGGGCGACCGGCCCGCTGGTACAGCGGTGGCGGGTAGACCGGGCATAGTGGCCAGACCGGCCCAGACGAGCTGGTCGAAGTACGGGTATTCGGCGCCGTCGATGTCGATCCGGCGTTCCCTCGGATCGGGGTTGTGATCGTGCGGGAACGCGGGAGTGGGCGTGATGGGACACACCACGGCGTCGAACTCGGCGAAGAATCGGCGCCAGCCGTGGCGGTGGAGCTCACGACGGCTGTTCGCCTCGATCCAATCGCGGTGGCTGGACACCATGCCGCGCAGCAGCGCCGCATCGAGACTCTGGTCGTCTGCGCTCAGTGCGGCGGCGCGGGTCCGCAGCTGCTCGTACGCTTCGACAGGAAATCGTGCGACGGAGCCCGAAAACAGCAACTGCCTGTAGAGCATCGCGGCTTCGGTCAGATCGGGCAGCAGCGGACTGTGCCATTCGACGCGGGCGCCGCTGTCGACAAGCGCGTCGGCCACTTGGTTCACACCCGCCCGAACGGCGGAACTGGTCGGAATGAGCGGATGCTCGTCGAGGACCAGTACCCGGAAGTCGCGGAGCCGTTCGTGACGCGCGGACGGCAGCGTCAGGTGGTACGCCATACCGAGCGTCAGCGGGTCCGGGCCGGCCATGACGTCGAGCAGGAGCGTGAGGTCGCGAGCGGTGCGCGCCATCGGACCGACGACGGCGAGGTCGTGCTCGACCGGCAGGGCCGGCCCGGGCGGCGGGACCATGCCGCGGGTCGCCGCCAACCCGAGTGTCGGCTTGTGCGCGTAAATGCCGCAGAAATGCGCGGGGGTGCGCAACGAACCGGCGAGGTCGGAGCCGATGGACAGCGCGCCGAATCCGGACGCCAGGGCCGCCGCCGAGCCGCCGGAGGATCCGCCCGACGTACGACGGTGGTCCCACGGGTTGTTGGTGGTGCCGTAGATCTCGTTGAAGCTCTGTATGTCTTGCAGCCCAAAGGGCACATTCGTCTTGCCGAGCACCACCGCGCCGGCGGCCTTGAGCCGTGACACCTGTACCGCGTCCTCGGCCGGCACGAAGTTCCGGTGCGGCGGCATACCCCAGGTCGTGGGCAGCCCCGCAATGTCGAACGACTCCTTGACCGTCACCGGAATGCCCAGCAGGGGCCGGTCCTCACCGCGGGCGCGCGCCTGGTCGGCATCGTGCGCGGCGGCCCGTGCACGGTCGAAGTCCGGCACACAGATCGCGTTGATCGCATCGTCGTCCCGTTCAATAAGGGCGATCGCGTCGTCGGTCAGTTCCGCCGAGGTCACTTCACCGGCACGCAAGGCAGCAGCGAGTTGTTCGGCCGTCGAAAAATTCCACTCCATGAATCGGACCGTATGGGCATGTGGAAGTAGGCACAAAACGCCGCTTCACACAACAGGGTGGATGTCTCAATACTCGTCTTCCTGCCGGCCCTCGACCCGATGGTCGTAGTGCTGGCGGGACTCGTTCGTGCTGCCCACCACGCTCTTCGGCCTGCCCGTCATCGCGCCCTTGGTTCCCTGTGAAGGGAGGCGGGTGACACGGCTTGAGGCGTCAGCAGCCCCGCGAAGGTGGGCGCCGCTGCTTTCCTCGTCGTTCTCCGATGTGCTTCCGAAAAGGAGATCCGCAGCCGACGAGAGACCAGGTCTCCTCCCCTCACGGTGAACGAAGCCCGGAAGATCCGGAACCGCATCGTGCAACACCGAAGACACCCCCACAACAGGCAGAAGTGGTCGATCTGTAGCTCGCATGGGGGAGGCGGATCCTCCGCGCGGATGACACACGGCCGTCGCGGTGCGGACCATGATCGAGTCATGTCAGTCATGCATTCCCTGGACGACACCGCGCCTCCCGTCCCGCTCCAGACAATCCGCCTCCGCCTGGACAAATGGCCTGGATACGCCGCTGCGGCTTGGGGAGCCCTGTTCGCGGTACCCAGTTTCGTCTGGGCGACGGGCAGTACGCTCGGCGCGCGGTCGACGGTGTCGCCGTCGTTGGTGAAACTCGCTCGCGACGGCGTGCCATGGTTCGTGGCCGTCCTGGTGGTGACCGGCTTGCTGAAGCTCTTCGGGGCACTGGTCGGCATCGGCCTGACGCGACCGCGGGGCTCGCGGATCAGCCGATTCGTAGTGTTCTGCGGCGGCGGCGCGGCGACCCTGCTCACGTGGCATGGCGGCCTCTTCGTCATCCACGGCGTGCTGGTCAAGGCCGGGGCCGTCTCTGTTGAGCCGGATCTGGCTGCGCTGACCGGTTGGTACCTCTACCTGTGGGGGCCGTGGTTCATCATCGGTGGGCTGGCCTTCGCCGCGGCCACGGCGCTGCATGTCCGCCAACGCGATGACCAGTGCCGGCTGCGCCTCCACGGCGCTGTGGGCGCACTCGGAGCCCTGGTCCTTTCGCTGGCCTCGACGGCTACCGGAATGGGCTGAGAACTGTCACGCAACCGCTGGTCACGAGCGAGATGATCCCGCAGTGGCTGGTGCGATCACCGCGTCGGAACCGTCCTGGACAACCACGTTCACAGGGCTCAGCCCGCGCCGGTTCCGCAAGCTGGTGACCGCGCTGCGGCGTGAGGAAGCCGACAGGGTCCGCCCGGGCGGCTGCGGCTTCTGCGTGGAGGACCGACCGCAACTCGTCGCGGCTGTGGCGTTGAGTGATAGATGGCCAGCAGTCTTCGCTTCTCCGCACATCAGCCGGCAGGGTGGATCCGTGGTTGGCCAGTTTGTAGCGGGATAGTTGACCGCTCACCATTCGAGTCTTCTCAGGCCACCACGGGGCTCAAGCCGCCGCGGACCCCCGGATCGCACGGTTCATGAGCTCGGTGCGCCGGTCGGGCGGTCCGCATAGTGACGGCGGAGGTGGGCGATCAGGGTGGGCGATCAGGACGACGCGGTGGCGGACGACGCGGTGGCGGAGGAGTGGGACGCCGGCGCGTCCTGCCATGAGGCTTTTTTTGTAGTTTGACGTCGGTGATGCGGCCTTCGTTGACACCGGCGTTGCAGGAGGTGGCGATTCCCTGGGCGACGGCATGCCGGCCTTCGCGCAGGGCTCCGGCAAGGGCGCGGCATCACGGTGGTCGAGCATGGCGGCGAACCGGCGGACAAGCTCGTGGGTGAGCCTGAGTTCTGGGCAGTGCTCGAGGAGCCGGGGGCAGGCGGTGGTTGATGTGCGGGCTGCGGCGGTCCGGTTGAGTGGTGATCCAGCGGGCGGCCTCGTGTGGGGAGGGCGGACGTTCGCGTGGCTGGTCCAGGGGCAAGTTCAACAGGGCCCACCGGAAGGCTGCCCACTATGCGGACCGGCCGACCGGCGCACCGAGCTGATCTCCGGCTACGAAATCTTGCCAGGACCAGCCGAAAGCAATACGCCGACACCTGCACCAGAGCGGCGGCGTCCGCGTCGCCCCGCAGCAGCGATCCGTGGCCTGCTTGGGCCGGCGCCCACGCGCGTAGGCGGCCGCATCGGCGAACGTGGCACGGTAGTGGTCCCGGCCGCCGTTGCGGGCGATCTCGCGGGAGACCGTCGAAGGCGATCTGCCCATCCGCCTGGCCAACTGCCGGGCGGATTTTCCGGCAGCGATGCCGCGGGATATCTCTTCGCGCTCGCTTCCGGTCAGATGCCGTTCAGCGGTGATGCGCCGACCGCTTGAGCTCACCATCGTTTGACCGCATGATCAGATGCTTCCCCCTATGGATCAACGCCCATCTCACCTACGGGCCTCAGACGTGGAGCTCCTGCGGGAAGCCGGTCCAGCGGAGCTCGGCGGGGAGGTGGCCGGTGTCATTGAACAGGAGGACCGCCGGGGGGCGGCCGGGTGCGTAGCGGATGACGGTGAGGGCCGCGTTGGCATGGTTGATGCCCATCCAGCGCCACTTCGGTGCGTCGAGGGCGGCTCGGACGAGCCAACCGACGAGGAAGTTGTGGGTGACGACGAGTTCGTGGCGCGGCTCGTCGCCGGGGACAGGTCCGGTGAACTGCGCGAACGCCGCCGCCGCGAGCCGGGGTCCGTCCTCGCGCTCCTGGGCCGGGAACTGGTCCAGGAACCCGAGCATGGCGTCAGCCGTCTCGGGCGGCAGCTCCTCACGTGCCGGCAGGTACGGGATGTAGTCGCCGGCCGCAGCGGAGAGCTGAAGGGGGACGCCGTCGAGCTGTTCGCCGACCAGCCGGGCGGTCTGTTCGGCACGGGCGAGTGGTCCGTGGTGGATCGCCGCCAGCGGAATCCCACGGAGCCGCTCCCCCAGCAGGGCGGCCTGGCGGCGGCCCGCATCCGTCAGTTCGCTCTCGTCCGGGGATGCCTCGCCGTGGCGGGTGAGATAGAGATAGCGGGCGGCCGTACCGGTCATGGGTGAGCCCTCCAGTGCAGTTGATCTTGCGGGCTGATGGAGGGACGCCGACACGCGCGGACTGGTTCCACGAGGGGTGAAGTCGGGCATCATGCCGGATCAGCGCGTCGCCAGGTTTGGACGACGGGTCCTAAAGCGGTCTTGGTGATGTGTGATGTGTGATGTGGTTTGGTTTTCTGTGATGCTGGGAGGGGGTTGGCATGGCGGGACCGTTGTGGGTGGAGCTCTCCTCGAAGCAAGAAGCCGAGCTGGTGCGGCGGTTAAGGGTCCGGGACCTGACGCTGAACGAGCGCAGGCGGCTGGAGTGTGTGCGTCTGTCGGCGCAGGGCTGGACGGCAGCTGAGATCGACTCGATCACCGACCGGCATGTCGTCACCGTGCGCAAGGCACTGCACCGGTTTCTCAATGGTGGCCTGCCGGCCTTGGCGGATGCACCGCGTGCGGGGCGTCCGCCACGCTGGACGTACGAGGACCTGGACGCGCTGGAAGGAATGCTGGATGTCTCCGCGGCAGAGGGGGTCACCTGCTGCCGGCACTGACCAAGTGGTTGCGGCGTGAGCGTGATGTGGACCTCGACTCCTCGCGGCTGTCAGTCCTGCTGCACCGCGACGGCTTCCGCTGGAAACGTACCCGCGACAGCCTCCGACACAAGGCCGACCCGGACCTCCATGCTGCCGTGTGGGAACGGCTGGAGGGCCTGCGGCACTGCGGCTGAGGGCCGAAGCGGGTACGGAAGACCTGTCCTACCTGGACGAATCCGGGTTCTCCCGGACCCCCTGCTCTACCTCCCTCCCAGGTCCTCTGAGGAGCTGAACCGCATCGAATGCGTGTGGCGCTCGGTCAAATACCAGGACATGCCCGTCCGCTCCTACACCAGCACCCAGGAACTCCACACCGTCGTCGACTACGCGATGACACGACGAGCCACGGCCCTGACAACCACAGCCGACTTACTCAAGACCGCTTGGCTAGGGCACGGTGAAGAGGACCTTGTCCCCGTCCGCGGAGGGGTCCGCCCGTTTGAGCGTGGCCCTGACGCTGGATCCGAGCTGGAGGTCCAGGCCGTTGGTCGACTCGACCTTGGCCAGCACGGCGGGGTCGGCCAGGAACACCTTGCCCTCGCGCGGCTTGCCCCGCTCGGCGTCGGTGTCGACAACCGCGGCGTCGAACACCTCGCCCACGCGGTGCATGAGCACCGCGGCCTCGGCCAGGTCCACGGTCTGCCGGTCCGCCAGGCCGCTCTTTCCCCGTGCCGTGTCGCACGGGATGCAGTACAGGGCGTCGAGCACCCAGCTCGGCGGGGCCTTGTCCGAGCACGCCGCCACGCACAGCTCACCGGTGTACCGATCGACCAGGCGCCGCAGCGGAGCCGTGCAATGGGTGTACGGGGCCGCGATCGCCGCGTGCATGGTGTACGCCGGCTTCTGGTTGTCGCGGAAGACGGTGTACTCCGCCTTGAGCATCGTGCTGGTGGCCTCGCTGAGGAAGGCCATGTGGGTCTGCTGGTCGGGATCGAGCTTGCGGGCCAGCGTCGCGTACGAGATACCGGGCCGCCAGACGATTCCCAGGGCCTTCGCGATGTCGTGCAGGCGCTTGATCACGTTCTGATCGGCCTGCTCCTTCTGGGTCCGCAGGATCCCGGTACCGGTGTCGAGCATGATCTGGGCCGCGGACATGCCGGTCATGAGGGAGACCTGCTCGTTCCAGCCCTCCACCGGAAGCGTCGCCACATAACTCAGCCGGAACGATCCGTCTTCGGGGGTGACCTCCTGGTCCGGCAGGTTCACCGAGATGCCGCCGCGCGCGATCTCGACGGCCTCCCGCAGCTTGCCGATCTCACGCAGCAGGGCGAGGGACTCCTCAGCCGTGCCGTTCTCGATGGCCTGCTGGGCGGCCGCGTAGTCGTACTGGGTCTGGCTGCGGACCATGGCCCGGCTCACGGACGAGTCGGTCAGGTTGCCGTAGGCGTCGAGGTCGTGCTGCCACAGCAGGGCGGGTCGGTCCTGGTTCGGCAGCAGGCTGGCCGCGCCCTCGGAGAGGACGGGTGGGTGCAGGGGCACCTTGAGGTCGGGGAAGTACAGCGTCTCGATCCGGTCGTGCGCCTCGACGTCCAGCGGGCTGCCGGGCCTGACGAACGCCGCCACGTCCGCGATCGCGTAGTACACGCGGTAGCCGCCGCCGGGCCGCCGCTCCAGGTGCATGGCCTGGTCGAGGTCCTTCGAGGTCGGCGGGTCGATCGTGAAGAACGGCAGGTGCCTGGCGTCCTTGTCGGGCAGGTTCGGCTCGGCCGCGGCCTTGTCGGCCGCTTTGAGTACGCGCTTGGGGAAGGCAAGGGGGACCTTCAGTTCCGTCCGAAGTTCCACCAGCGCGGTACGCAGGGTGTCCAGAGCCTCGTCAGACATGTGCATCGGGCGGCGTCTCATGCCCCGAGCGTAGGGCGGCGGTCACGGACCGGCTCGGTGAGCGGGTCAGGGTGGGGGAGGCGGATTACGGAGAAGCACCTGATCACGATGATCCACCCGCTACCCTGCCGGCCAACTATCGCGCTCAGTCACAGCGAGCACCTCCGGGAGGCCATCCGGTCGGGTGAGCGTGGGCCTCAACCGATGCGGCGCTGCCGCGCGGCTTCCACGTGGCGTACGTAGGATATGGCGCCGGGGCCACAGGTGGTGCCGCGTTGACCGAGCCGGGTGGGATACGGGCACGGCAGGCGTCCGCCGCTGGGTACGTGGGGACATCGCTGCCCCGGCCGACCAGTTCCACGCTCTCGCACCCGCCGTACGCCGCTCGCGGGTGACCCCCCGCTATATCAGCTGGCTGCGCCGACTTCAGCTGTGGCGCGCCTTCGCAGGTCACGACGTGCTGGTCATGCCGTCGACCACGCTCGAGGCCATGAGCCTGGTCGCCCTCGAAGCACAAGCCTGTGGTCTGCCCGTCCTCTGCCGGCCCGTCCCGGGCCTGACCCAGGCCCTGGACGGCTCCGCAACGGCGACCGACTTCACCCGCCCCGCGGTCCTGGTCCGTGACATCGAGCGCCTGCGTACCACCGACGGCCTCCTGGCAGCCCTGGCGAGCGGGAGGGGGCGAACGCGCCCTGCTATCGGCTGAGCGCCAACGCCGTGGCGCTGACCGAGCTCGGTCACCGGATCGGCTGCCCCGACCGCCACGTTCTCCGCCCCGGCCGCATGCTCTTACTACGCTGACGGCCGGGGCCCCACACCGCGAAAATCGGGGATGTTCATGGACGACCACACCGAGGAGGTCACCCAGCTCGTCGCGGACGGCGCCCGCTAGGACGTCTACCCCAGCGCCGCGTGGGCGATGCCACCGGCACCACCGCTTCAGGCACCGCCGGCTTCCTCGGCCCCGACCGGCCCCAGGAGGCGATGCGTGTGGACAGCATCTTCGCCGCGCTTACGTCGTAGCTCCTATACACCGAGAGTTGCGTGACTTATTCACCCTTTCGGGTGACCTTAAATCAAGTCATTCCAAAATGACCCCATTCGAGGGAATCCTTTCCTTGGGACGTCGACTCGTTGAGAATCGGCGCCCGAGCAGGAAGGGGGACCTCTCTCATGCCCGCACTCGCCCGCCTGATCAGGATCGGCCTGGCATCCGGCACTGCAGCAACGCTGATCACTGGCCTTGCCACCAGCGCGCAGGCCGCCACGGGAACAATCCGGTACTTCGACGTCAACCAACGGGAGTTCCGGATCGACAGCCCGCCGGACAACGTCTGCATCAACCTCCAGGCCCGGGCAGATGAGATCGTCAACGAGACGAACAAGACGGTGCGCATCTACCTCAACGCGGACTGCGTCACCCGCGTCACGGACGTGCCCCCTGACGGGGCACGGTCCCACATCGGGGGCCCTCGATCGGTTCGGGTCCTCCCCTGATCAGGCGATAGGAGCCGGCCTTCCGGCGCATCACCGAGCAGAGGCCGCCCCTGACTTCCCGAACCTCAGCCGACGCACGGTAGTTGTCACATAGGCAGGTTTGTGGTCACTGAGCCTGGACGTCGACGGCTCCACGACAGCGCCGCCGGGCCGACGACATCCCGACCGCTGTGGCTGGGACGGCGACGGTTCGGGCTCCCCCAGCGGTGAGGTCATCGGGACAACGTACCGCTCATCCTCTCCGTCGACGGCGGAGCGAACAAAGGACCGGCGGGAGGCACCTGGTGGCACACCTTCCACTCCCAGTACTCGGAACTTCGCGCTGCCGGCTTCTCGCCGGCCGGTCGCACCCTGGCAGTCGCCACCAGCAGCGACCTCGCCCTCTGGACTCGCCCAGAACGCCCCATCCAGGGCTGAGCGCGCCTACCGGCTGATGGCGGGGGCGACGTCGGCGAAGAGCCCACCTGGCACTACGGCTATCCCGGCGTCCTGGCTCTCATCGTCGTCATCCGTTCCGTGGTCCACCACGCCCTGTGTCGGAACAAGTGGCGCTGACCAGCCACCTGTCGTGAGCCGGAGGAGTGGAATCCTGATGGTTCCGTTCCTCGCCGCGATCATCACCAACGCCCGCCCGACCACCTTTCCGCCGTGGCGTCTGCCGTGCGATCGCCGCCACGAACGTGTGGGCGGTTCTGCGCGCCCGCAGCATCGCGATGGGCACATTCGTTCCTATCGGGAGCCGTAAGGGATCAGGGCCATCTCCCGGGCGTTCTTGATGGCTCGGGCGATCTGCCGCTGCTGCCGGCTCGTCACATGGGTGACACGGCCGCTGCGGATCTTGCCGCGGTCGGAAATGAACTTCCGCAGCAGGTCGGTGTCCTTGTAGTCGACATACGTGATGCCCGCGGCCTCCAGAGGGTTGGAGCGGTTGCGCTTGGCCGGCTTGCGCCGGGGATTGATGCGAGGGGACATGGTGGGGGTCCTTCCTTACGGTCAAGGGGTCCGCGGGCGTTCAGGCGACCGGGTCGAGCAGTTCATCGAAGGCGTGGGAGAGGTCCTTCCACGCCTCCGGTCCGGCCTCGTATTCGGCGTCGGTGAGCAGGCAGGAGTCGAGCAGGTTCAGCAGACCGTCGCGGTCGAGGCCGGGTGAGGTGAAGGTGAGGTACTGGCAGCGGTCACCGTGGTCCGGGTGCCAGTCCAGGGAGGCGGCGACGCGGCGCTCGGCGGGCACCATCTCCCAGGCGGCGTCCGGTAGTGCGGCCAGCCAGGGGCCGGCGGACTCCACGCACAGCGCACCGCCGGCGGCGTCCCAGGACAGCAGCGTGTCGGGACGGTCCGCGAGCCAGAACCGGCCCCGGCCGCGGGCGGCGGCGCAGGTCAGGTCCTCCAGTGCCGCGTACAGCCGCCCGGGGTGGAAGGGCCGGTCGCGCTGCCACACCAGGGTGCTCACACCGTGTTCGTCGGCGTCCTGGGGCAGCAGCGCGCACGAGGGATGCTGTCGTGCCGCGGCGGCATGAAGGTCGAAGCCGGCCAGCATGACCTCGGCGAACGCGCCCTCGCCCAGCTTCACATGCCGTGCGGCGGGGGTGAGTTGGGCGAGCAGCGCGAAGTCGCTGTCGTGCGAGGGCTCGTCGCTTTCGGCGAGGGCGAGCACGGTGGGGTACTCGATCTGCCGGGCGAAGGTGTCACCGATCGTGCGCTGGTCGGTCGGGGCGGCGCTCAGGCCGGCATCGGCGAGGTCGTCGCCGTTGGCCAGGCAAGCCAGGACGAGCGCCGGGTCGACCGCCGTGGCCACCCCCATCAGCTCCAGGGCTTCCTCTGCCGCGATGACCGTGACCATGGCCTGGGGTTCGACCGAGTCCCACAGTTCCACGACGGCGAGCCGGTACGTTCCGGTATCGGCGAGCCGCAGCAGTTCGGGGACGAGGTCATCGCGCAGGGCGCAGCACGCGCAGTCGTTCACCAGGGGCGTGTCGCCGCTGGAGAGGAGGCCGCCGGCGTCTCGTGCGGTGCGGTGCACGGCGCTGTCGGTCGCGGCCGACAGGTCGTGATGGAGGACGACGGTGCCGGCAACGGTTCGCAGGATCTCCTCTACGGCGCTCCGGCGGGCATCGGCATGCAGTCCGGCGATGACTGCTACGGGCAATCGCGCCTGGCCGCCGCTCATGCGTTCCTCTCTCCGCGCCCGTAACGCCGTTCGAAGCGCTCGACGCGGCCCGCGGTGTCCAGGACCCGCTGAGTGCCGGTGTAGAAGGGGTGGCTTTCCGAGGAGATCTCGACGTCGATCACGGGGTAGGTGTGGCCGTCCTCCCAGTCGATCGTCTTGTCGCTGGTGGCCGTGGAGCGGGTGAGGAAGGCGAAGCCGGCGGCTCGGTCACGAAAGACGACCGGCTGGTACGTGGGGTGGATTCCGGGCTTCATGGGTCAGCGCTCCTCGCGGAAGTCGACGTGGCGGCCGGCGACGGGGTCGTACTTGCGGAGGGTCAGCCGGTCGGGGTTGTTACGGCGGTTCTTGCGGGTCACATAGGTGTAGCCGGTTCCGGCGGTGGACCTCAGCTTGATGATCGGGCGCAGTTCGTTACGGGCCATGACCTCACTATACACAAATGGTTTTCATTTTCATCAAGCTGGTACGGTGGTCACCGCCGCAACCACGACACTCACAGGAGGAGCCATGTCCGCCTACTGCCAACTCACCGGTCGGCAACCGGGCTTCGGCAACACCATCTCCCACTCGCACCGCCGCACCAAGCGCCGGTTCGACCCCAACATCCAGCGCAAGCGCTACTGGCTGCCCAGCGAGGGCCGGCACGTCCGGCTCACGCTCAGCACCAAGGGCATCAAGACCGTCGACACGATCGGCATCGAGGCCGCGGTGGCCCGCATCCGCGCCCGAGGAGGAAAGATCTGATGGCGAAGAAGAGCAAGATCGCCAAAAACGAGCAGCGGCGCGCGATCGTCGCGCGCTACGCCGAGCGCCGCGCCGAACTCAAGGCCATCGCCGCCTCCGCCGACGCCACCGACGACGAGCGCGCCGCCGCCCAGCGGGAGCTGCGCCGTCAACCGCGCGACGCCAGCGCCACACGCGTGCGCAACCGCGACTCCGTCGACGGCCGCCCCCGCGGCCACCTGCGCGCCTTCGGTCTCTCCCGCATCCGTATGCGCGAGATGGCCCACGCGGGCGAACTCCCCGGCGTGACCAAGAGCAGCTGGTGACCTTCACCAAACCCGCCTGACGCCCGGGCGCGCACCCGCTTCCGACGAAGCGGGGACCCGGCTCGGATGCGGACCCCGTGCCGTCCGGGCGTGCCGGCCCGCGTACATGACCCCGGTCCCGGTAGAACACGCGGGAATCGCACAGGGTGCCGCCCGTGACGTCGGCGTAGCTGGAGGCGTGCTTCCCCCGGTCGGGATCTGCACACGGGTGACCGCGACGGGGAAGAGCCTGAGACCGTCGGCCCCGGACTTCCCTGCTCCGGCCGGACAGGGCTCGGCTCCGCCGAAGTCCTCGTAGCCTGCCCGGCTCCCTCACGGACGCCGGCCTTGCACCGCCGCGCCGGCACCTCGGCGAAAGCAACGAGGAGCTCCAGGCCCCGGACGCCTACCCCCCTGCTTTCCGCCCGGGGACCCGCACAGCGGATCGCAGGAACACTCATCGGCGACAGCTGAGGTTCAGCCGTCCGCCGCCGCCCAACCCCGCCCGGGCCGGGCGACAATCCACTCCCCCAAGCCGCTGACCGGTCCTCCATCCGTCCGCTGACCGACTCGCCCTGTCGGCGAACGTTCGCTTGACGACATACGCCGGACGCATCCGATGGACCCGACATTCCGGGGCGCCTGGGCGGCTGTCCCGTCGGACCACCGTCATGACCGATCACGCTGAGCCTCCCACCAGTGACGGAACCCCAGGTCACAAGGTGAGACGGACAAATGTCCCGATCACCTACCGGACACGGCCTACGTAGCACGGTGACCGCATGGGTTCGCCGGTTCAGTGGTCGCTTGGTTCAGCCTGGGAACAAGCCGTGCATCTCTTTCCGCGTGGCGACGTCAACCTGAGGAAAGGGATTGCCTCGGGGCCATAGCTCACGTTGGCTGGGCAGCATGACTGAACTACGCACCGATCGCCTCACCCTCCGTCGATGGCGTGCCTCTGACCTTGAACCCTGGGCGGCGATGAATGCCGATCCTGAGGTTCGGGAGCACTTGGGCGACCTGCTTACCCGCGATCAGAGCGATGCCTCCGTGGCACGGTTCCAGACCGAATTCGACCAGCGAGGTTACGGGTGGTGGGCGGTCGAGGTGCAGGCCACGGGTGAGTTCATCGGCTTCGCGGGCTTGGACCAGGTGGATGACGGTATGCCGTTCACTGGAGTGGAGATCGGCTGGCGGCTCGCCCGCTCGGCCTGGGGCCAGGGCTACGCCACCGAGGCCGCGCTGACAGTCCTGGCGTACGGCTTCGACTCGCTTGACCTTCCCGAGATCCTCGCCGTGACAACGGCCGACAACCTCCGCTCACAGGCGGTGATGCGCCGAATCGGCATGACCCGGGATCCGGCCGGCGACTTCGACGATCCGACCGCGCCCGAAGGGCCACTGCGTCCGAACGCGCTCTACCGCATCCCCCGCAGTGCGACGATCCGGCTATTCCGCTGCAGCGCTTGATCAGGCCGCGGCGACGAGGCCCAAAGAGCGTTCGGCTCCGCCGGCGGGCCGACTCCATGACGCATCATTCCGTGGGGCCGGCCGCCACACCGTAGGCCGGCCGGTGTGCTCAGACCGTCCGGCGCGCCGCAGGCACACCCTTGAGGTAAGCGGAGAAAAATTGGACTGCCGGCAAGGCCGCGCACCGTCACCCACTCCCGTTGGGAAGCGTGTACGACGGAGATTGTGTACGACGCCATCAATGGTGGCGGGCTTTCGCCCTGTCGACGACCCCAACACCTATTGCCGCGAGGGCGATCTGGATCAGCCACTCGATCCAGTCGATGCCGCCCGTGACCGACACGTGCAGTGCCCGCGCGATCGCGGTTCCGGCGAGAGCCGCGGCGATGCCGATGAGGATCATCAGCCATACGGGGACATGCTGGCGTCCCGGGAGCACCAGCCGACCGAGCAGGCCGATGACCAGTCCGATCACCAGCGCGCTGAGGATGCCCGATATTTCCATGGGACTCACTTCCACCCGTGGTGCGGTGCCTGGGAAGCCCGCGCCCAATTAAATAGCGTAATACCGTTCGGCCCGCATTTACGGCTTCCCCACTCAGGGGATGGGAGGGATAATTGCGATTGAAAGCGTGAGGAAGTGAAGATCACGAACGACCGTGAGCCGAAGGCTGCCAAGACCCCGCGCGAGCACGGAGCCCCGAGGGACCGCGTGTCCGCGACGGAAGCGCTGCGCAGCGCGGCCGAGCAGCTGACCGAGCTGCTGGGGCGCCCGCCGGAGTCCGTCTCCGCGCTCAAACCCACCGAGAACGGCTGGGAGGCTCGGATCGAGGTGGTGGAGGTGGAGCGGATTCCCGAGACGACCAGTGTGATGGCCAGCTACGAGGTCGTTCTGGACCCGGCCGGCCAGCTCCTGGCCTACGAACGTGGGCACCGCTACACGCGGGCCCAGACGGACAGGGACGACCGCGACCGGTAGCCGTGGCCTTCGTCGCGGTACAACCGCGTCACGACGTGACGTCGTGAAGGGAAGAGATCATGACTGTCACTCCGCAGGGCGGTGGGCTGCCGGTCGGAGGCGGCGGCCGGTCGGGGAACCTCTATGACGTACTGGATCTGGTCCTTGACCGCGGCTTGGTGATCGACGTCTTCGCCCGTGTCTCCCTCGTGGGCATCGAAATACTCAAAGTGGACGCCCGCGTCGTCGTGGCCAGCGTCGACACCTACCTCCGCTTCGCCGAGGCGTGCAACCGGCTCGACCTCGAGTCCGGCCGAAAGGCCCCGGCGCAGCTTCCCGACATGGTGCAGGGAGCCGTCGAAGGGGGTGCCAGGAGCAAGAGCAAGGGGGTGCTGACGGGCGCGGTCGAGGCCATCACGGACTCGCTGCACAAGGGTGACGACGAGGACGCGGAACGTGAGCGGGCCCCGCGCGAAGCCGCTCACCGCGGAGAAGCGGAGCGCAAGCCCCGCCGCTCGTCACGGCCGAGGGAGGAATGAGCGATGCCGGTCTACGTCTACGCCATCACCTCGGAGTCCCACCCCCTGCGCTTCGACGACGTAGGCGGCGTCGGCGAACCGCCGGCGAGGCTCTACACCATCGGTGACGGTTCATTGCGCGCAGTGGTGAGCGATGCCCCCGAAGACCTCGCGGCGGGGCGGCGCGACCTGGAGGCCCATCACACCGTCCAGGGACGTCTGTGGGCCGAGGGCACTACGCTCCCCTTGAGCTTCGGCTTCGTCGCTCCCGACGAGGACACCGTGCTCGCGGTGCTGCAGGAGCGCGGCGAGGAGTTCAGCCGTGCCCTCGAGGAGCTGTCCGGGCGGGTGGAGTTCAACGTCAAGGCCGTCCAGAACGAGGAGGCGCTGCTGCGCGAGGTTCTGGCCGGCTCCGAGCAGGCTCGCAGGCTCAACGAGGCCACGCGCGACGGCGGCGGCGCCTACGAGGACCGGCTGGCCCTCGGCCAGCTCGTCGCCGAGGAGGTACAGGCGCGGCAGGAGTCCCTGGCGGCTGAGATCGTCGAGGCGCTGCGCCCGCTCACCCGCTCCGAACAGCTCTCGCCGCCGTCACAGCAGTACTTCCTCAACGCCTCGTTCCTCGTCGACGACGACAAGGCCGAGGAGTTCTCACAGGCCGGTACCGAACTCGCCGAACAGTACGGCGAGCTGGCCGAGCTGCGCGTGCGCGGCCCCCTGCCCCCGTACAGCTTCGCCTGAACAATCCGAGAGGAGCAGCCGTGGGACTGGTCATGGAGATTCTGACACTGCCGCTCGCTCCGGTGAGGGGCGTCGGATGGGTGGTGGACAAAATCCGCCTCGCGGCGGAGCAGGAACTCAACGACCCGACGGCCGTTCAGGAGGAACTCGCCTCCCTGGAGCGGGCGCGCGAGGAGGGCCGCATCGAGGAGGAGGAGTTCAGGCAGCGGGAGGACGCCCTGCTGGCACGGCTGATGGCGGCACGGCAGCCATGACCCCCGCACGGCATCTGACGGGAAGGCGGAGACGATGAACAACGCCAAGATGGGCGCTGCTGTTCTTGGGGGGTACGTGCTGGGGCGTACCAAGAAGGCGAAACTCGCGATCGGGCTCGGCACCCTGCTGGCAGGCTCCCGCATCAAACCCGGACAGCTCGGCAAGACCCTCGCCCAGTCCCCCTTCCTCAGCAACGTCAACGATCAGGTGCGCAAGGAGCTGCTGTCCGCGGGCAAGGCCGCGGCGACGTCCGTTCTGACGGCCAAGGCCGAGCACTTGGCCGATTCCCTGCACGAGCGGACCACCGGCATGCGGGAGAAGGCGGCCGTCACGAGCGAGAGCGGGGAGAAGGAGAAGGAGAAGAAGGCTCCCGCGGCACGCGGGTCCGGGCACGGGACCTCTTCGCATTCCCGGGGCGGGACCGCGGCTTCCGCCCACCGCACGTCCCGGTCCGGTGGGACGTCCGGCCAGCAGGAGGCCAAGCACCAGGAGGAGACGCACGAGGAGAGCGCTCACGGCTCGGCTCGTGGCCGTTCCTCCGGCGGCGCCCACAGGACGAGGAGGTCGGACGATGGCTGAGCGCAGGGCGACGGAGCGCGGCGCCGAGGTGGCCGGCGGCCTGCGGGAGCGGGTACAGGCCAATCCGGGCGCGAACCGGCTGGTGGAGGAGGCCGAAGCCTACGTCGAGGCGCGGCTTGAGCGTGTCCTGCAGGAGATGGTGCACCGCGTGGAGGAATCGGCGACCCGCCTCGGCGAGGCCCACATGGGGCCGCACGAGCTGGCCAACGCCGTCGCGAAGGGCGGCGAAAAGTTGAAGGCCGGGGCCTCTCCCAGCGCGGCCGTGCTCTCCGCCGCCGCCTCGCACGCCAAGGACGTGCTGTGGGCGAAGGTCAAGGAGGCCACCGGCAAGCGGCGTGACCAGAAGCGGTCGGGTGGGCCGGCCGGCGGCAAGAGCCTGACAGTAATCGAGGACGTGGAGGTCGGCGTCCCTGTGCGCGAGGCGTACGACCAGTGGACGCAGTTCCAGGACTTCGGTCGCTTCGCCAAGGGCGTGGTGAACGTGGAGCGGGAGGACGAAACGACGTCCCAGTGGCACGTCAAGATCGCCAAGGCGAACCGCCACTGGCAGGGCACGGTCACCGAGATGGTGCCCGACGAACGCATCGCGTGGACGTCCGAGGGCGCCAAGGGAACCACCAAGGGCGTGGTCACCTTCCACGCGCTCGACAAGAACCTGACCAAGGTGCTGCTGGTGATGCAGTACTTCCCCCAGGGGCTGGTCGAGAAGACCGGTGCGCTGATGCGGGCCCAGGGCCGCCGTGCCCGGCTCGATCTCAAGCTCTACCGTGCGTTCCTGACCGTTCGGGGCGAGGCCACCGGCGGATGGCGTGGGGAGATCCGCGACGGCGAGGTGGTCGCCGAGCCCGAGGACGAAGCCCAGGCGGGGGACGCCGGCGATCGGGAAAGGGGCCGGGAGCGGGAGCGGGAAGAGGACGAAGAGGTGCGCCCCGGCGATCCCGAGTACGCGGAGTACGAGGACTCGGAAGAGGGCCTCTACGACGAGGACGACCGGGACGAGGGGCGACGCGAGCGCGGGCGCGTGGGTGAGGCCGAGGAGCCGTACGAGGACGAGGAGCTGTACGAGGACGAAGGTGACACCCGGTACGCCGAGGACAGGGCATGGGAGGACGAGGAGGAACCCGAGGGCACGGCATCACGCGGCGAGGAGCCCCGCCGCTCCAGGCGGTGACCCCCGAACGATGACCGGAGACGACCCGAGGCCGAGGAGGAGGTCGAACCCGCCATGACCGAACCCGTTCTCCCCTCCGCCGGCCCGGCCCGCTCGCTCTCCGCATACGGGCAGCAGGGCAGCAGCGCGAACCTCGCCGACATCCTGGAGCGTGTCCTGGACAAGGGAATCGTCATCGTCGGCGACATCAAGATCAACCTGCTCGACATCGAGCTGCTCACCATCAAGCTCCGGCTGCTGGTCGCCTCCGTGGACAAGGCGAAGGAGATCGGCATCGACTGGTGGGAACACGACCCCGCCTTGTCGTCCCGTGCCGGCGACCGGCGCGAGCTCGAAGAGCAGAACGAGCGTCTGCGGGCCGAGGTGCGGTCGTTGCGGCAGAAGGCCGCCCAGTCCTCGACGAGGGACCTGACCGAAGCGCCAAAGGGCCTGGCCGAGGGCCGGTTGGAAGAAGCCAACCGCCCGCGGCGCACCGACACCGAGCGGTCCCACGCCCCGGTGCGCTCCCGCGAGACGGAACGCTCACGCACCACGGGGCGCGCCCGCGGCGCCGAGCCCGCCCGCGGAAGGCGGCGGCCCGGCGATGAAGAGGACCGCGGCTGACGGGACGGCGAGAAGGAGGAGCGATGCCCGGCAACCTCAGCTACGCCTATGCCGTGGTGCCGTTCTCCTCGTCCCTGGAACGCACCGCGCTGGCGGGTGTACATGGCGTGGCGGGCAACCCCGTCACCCTCGTTCGCTCCGGCGAGGTGGCGGCGGCGGTCAGCGCCGTCCCGGAGGCCGACTTCTCCCAGTCAGCGCTCACCGCACACCTGGAGGACCTCGATTGGCTGGAGCCGACGGCCCGTGCGCACCACTTGGTCGTCGAGTCGCTCGCCGCCCACACCACCGTCCTGCCACTCCGTCTCGCCACCGTGTACCTCGACGACACGCGCGTCGCGGAGATGCTGCACGAGGGACATCCGGTGTTCGCCGCCTCGCTCGCCCGGCTGTCCGGTCACGCGGAATGGGGTGTGAAGGTCTACGTGGACGCGGCCGCCGCGCCGCCCCCACCGGCCGCCGCACCGCCTGACGCACCCGATGCGGGCCGCGCCTACCTGCGCCAACGCCGCCATCAACACCAGACACGCCGGGACGCCTGGCGGCTGGCGGAGGAAGTGGTCCGCCGGATCGACGCCGAGACCCGTGACCTGGCAGCCGAACGCGCCCGCCACCGCCCGCAGCAGGGCCGCCTGGCCCAGGCGCCCGGCGAGAACGTCGCCAACGACGCCTACCTCGTCCCCCACGACCTGGCCGAGGAGTTCCGTCGCCGCGTCCTCCGTGCCGCCGAGGGCTCCTCGGGCGTCCGCGTGGACATCACCGGCCCCTGGGCCCCCTACTCCTTCGCCGACCCCCGTGCGCGGGAGGGAGCACCCCCGTGACGGCCCCCTACGCGGACGAGGACCGTCCGCTGGCACAACGGCAGGTGGCCTTGATCGACCTCCTCGACCGTCTGCTGAGTGGTGGTGTCGTCCTCACCGGCGATCTCGTCCTGTCGATCGCCGACATCGACTTGGTGCGCATATCTCTGCGCGCCGTGGTGGTCGCCATCCGCGAACAGACCGAAGAGCAGTGGGGAGTCGTGGTACCGGGTAACGCGCATCCACCGGTCGAGGGCGGTGACAACCATGCCGAACCATGGTGACCCGCCCCGCCCCGACCGCCTGCAAGAGGTCGCCCGGGCGGCGGCCTGCGCCCTGTCGGTGGCCCCGGCCCACCCCGACGAGCTCCCTCCCCCACTCGGCACGGCCCGCCGCACCGCCGCCGAACGCCTGCACACCGATCCCGACACGGTCGAACGGGACCTCGTCCGCCTGGTGCTGACCATCGTCGAACTCCTGCGCCAGCTCATGGAACGCCAGGCGCTCCACCGCGTCGACGAAGGAGACCTCACCGAAGAGCAGGAGGAACGGCTCGGCCTCACCCTGATGATCCTGCATGACCGGATGACCGAACTCTGCGAGCAGTACGGGCTGACGTTGGACGACCTCAACCTCGACCTCGGTCCTCTCGGCACGCTCCTCTGACCCGGCCGGAGAGGACGTTACGTGCTCCGTCGTGGTCGCGGCCGTGCACGGTGGCGCACTCGCCCGTGGGCGTCGATGAGGGCCCCGAGCGCGGGGGGGGCACAGTGCCGACATGTATTGCCGCGTCGACCGGCGACTCAGCGCAGGGGGACCGCCGCGCCCGTTCGCTCGGTGGCGATCCTGACGGCGAAGCCCGCCAGTGCGGTGCCCATCACATAGCGGTGCAGGCGCTGCCAGAGCGGGTGCCGGCCGAAGAACCCGGCGACGGAGCCGGCCGTTACGATGAAGAACGCATTGCCCGCGACGCCCACCGCAATCTGGGTCAGGCCCAACAGCACCCCCTGCAGGCCCACATGGCCGCGCTCCGGGTCGACGAACTGCGGCAGCAGCGAGATGTAGAGGATGGCCACCTTGGGATTGAGCAGGCAGGTGAGGAAGCCCATCAGGAAGAGCTTGCGTGACCCGTCCTGCGCCAACTCCTCCGTCGCAAAAGCGGATCGGCCGCCCGGCCGGACGGCCTTCCAGGCCAGCCAGAGCAGGTAGCCCGCTCCGGCCAGCTTGATGGCCAGATAGATCTCCGGTACCAGCGCGAAGACGGTGGCGATCCCGGCGGACACCGCGAAGAGGTAGATCAGGAAGCCGAGGGCGACCCCGGCCAGCGAGATCAGCCCCGCCCTGCGGCCCTGGGCGATCGAGCGCGAGACCAAGTAGATCATGTTCGGCCCCGGCGTCAGCACCATGCCGAGCTCCACCAGTGCGATCCCCGCTATTGCTCCCAGCCCGATCACAGCACTACCCCCGTACACACGTTCGCCTGGCTGCAACCTAGCAGCCCACGGCCATGTGCCAGGCAGCGAGGAGGAGGCACCCATGTCCGCTCCATCGCCGCTCACTGAGGAGGTCGCGGGGAAAGGAACCGCCGTGGCTTGTGCCGGACGGCCCGCGGGGCCGGGTCGAGCCGTTGCTGCCGGTCGGGGCAGCAACGGCTTCGCGAGCTCGGCCGTCCACCGCTCGACGAACGGGATGCCTGCAGGGCCCTGTCCGTGCTGCACGGGGATTCATTGGGAGTGGCTGTCGCAGGAGCTCGGCTCGGGCATGACCTGCCGGCGCCGGCTGGGGGACTGGCACCGGGGTGTGGGACCGGCTGCGCCAAACGGGGCGGAGCCCGGTCGACCGCGCCCGGCCCGACTCGATGCGCCACATGATCACAGACCGCCGGGGAACCCCTCTGACCCTCGAGCTGACCGGCGGCAATCGCCACGACGTCACACGCATTCCGTCGGCCCCCGTGGCCGCTACCGCGTCGATGCCGGCCGCTTGGCGCACCTCGCTGCGGGTGCCGTCACAGCCCACCACCCAGCGGGCTCGCACGGTCCGGTGGGTGCCGCCGTCCCGGATCACCGTCTCGACGGCGTCCGGCCCCTGGGTGAGGTAGACGGCCTCCTGCCCGCGCAGCACTCGGGTGCCCGCGGCGACCGCGTGCTCCTCCAGGAGCTGCTCGGTGACGGACTGGCAGAGCGCCAGCATGAAGGGTGCACCGCCCCGACGGTGACCGGGCCGGCCCCGGCGATGAGCGCGTCTGGCACGACAACCGCTTCCGCTCACTTTTTGGATGATGCGCCATGACGGGATGGTGCGCCCATGCGGACCGGGGCGGCCTCGTGGCGTCAGGTGGGCGATGGCGATGTGGCTCAGCGGGCGCTGCCGAGGTTCCGGTCGGCGTCGGCGCCTTCGAGCATGAGGGTGGTCTCCTCGATGCGGCGGAAGCGGCCGTCGGGGGCGAACTCGGCGAAGAGGTAGACCTCCATGCGGACGGTGGAGCCGTCGGTCTTGATGACCTCCATCGTGTGGCGGTCGGCGTAGTGGTCGCCGGACGAGAGCTCGTCGTGGACCTCGACCGAGCCGCCGGCGACGACCGTGCGCAGGTGGGCGATGTGGGCGAGGAACTCGGTGCGGTCGTCCCAGCGTCCGTCGGTGCGCTGGCGGTAGTCGGGGGCGAAGTGCCGGTCGGCGGCCTCGTCGAGGTCGAGCCCGGGGGTGAGGAGCAGGTCGGTGATGGCGGCGCGGATGTCAGTGGGATTCATGAGGATTCCTTCGGTTGGGTGCGGGAATGGCCCGCCGTACGTCGACGAGAGATGCGTGCCTGGAGCACGCTTATGACCGTACAGCAAAAGCGTGCGCTGCGCACGCTAATCTGGAGGTGTGAAGAACTCGACGGGACACGACATCGCCGACGCACTGGGCCTGCTCCTGCGGCGGAGCACCCGCGCACGCCTCTACCACCAGCTGACCGAGGGGCTGGGGGAAGCGGTCGACGACCTCACTTACCCGCTCCTCAGCGGCCTGGCCCGGACCGGGGCACGCAGCGCCGCCGACCTCGGCCGCGAGATCGGACTGGACCGCACCACCGTGACCCGCCGCGCCGACCGACTGGAGCAGGCCGGCCTGCTCCAGCGTCAGCCCGACCCGACCGACGGCCGCGCGACCCTCCTCGCACTCACCGGGCAAGGGCACGACATCGTGTCGGTCACCCGCGAGCGACTGGCGGCCGGCATCGAGTCCTCACTCGCCACTTGGCCCCAGGCGGAGGCCCAGGCCTTCGCACGCCAGCTGCGCCGCTTCGTCGACGAGGGCCCGTTCGCCGCCGAACACCCCTGACGGCCGCCGCCGTCCGGGCTGAAGACCGCCGCTGCGTGGCGACCGGTCCGGCGCGGCGCCGTGCCGGCGGGGCGTGTGGCGCTGCGAGGTTCCGTGACGAACAGAGCCCCGTGGCCTGGTCGACCCAGACGCAACTTCTTCGCATTAAGCTGTGGGCATGAGTGCCCGAGCGACCACACGCCCCGGCGGGCGCAGCGCCCGCGTCCAGCAGTCCGTCCATCAGGCCGTCCGCGATCTGGAGGCGGAGGTGGGGCGGGACGCGCTCACCGTGCCGCTGATCGCCGCCCGCGCGGGAGTGACGCCGTCCACCGTCTACCGGCGCTGGGGAGACCTGCGGGAACTGCTGTCCGACGTGGCCGTCGAGCGGTTGCGCCCCGATGGGGCGCCGGCCGACCACGGCAGCCTGCGGGCGGACCTGGAGGCGTGGGCGGTGCAGTTCGCGGAGGAGATGTCCTCGACGGCGGGCCACACGTACATCCGCGACGCCCTCCTGGGCGACCCCGAGCAGGGCAATGCGGTTCGCTGCTCCGATTACGCCGTCGAGCAGTTGAAGGCCATCGGTGTGCGCGCGGCCGGGCGCGGGGAGGCCGTGCCCGATGTGGAGACCCTGCTGGACATGGTCGTCGCCCCCCTGATGTATCGCATCCTGTTCCGACCCTCCGAGCTGTCGGAGGCCTACACCGACCGCCTCGTGGCGACGGCGCTCGGCCAGAGGCCCGCCCCCTCCGAACCTAAAAGCTAAATGTTTGCGTTTTGACTCGCGTAGGGCCTACTCTGCCTAAAGCAAAACGTTTGCCTTTAGGCATGAGAGGTACTCCATGCTCAGCGTCTTAGCCCCGCCGTCCCCTCCCCGCCGCCTGCCCGTGCTGGGCCGCCGCAGCGCCTTCCCCCTCCACGCCTCCGTCCTCGTCGCCCTGTTGGCCGCCTCAAGCGCGCCGACCCCTCTCTACACCCTCTACCAGGCCGAATGGCACTTCTCGGCGATGACGCTCACCGTCGTGTTCAGCGCCTACGCGCTCACCCTGCTCGGGGCACTGCTGACGGCGGGCACGCTCTCGGACCACCTGGGCCGGCGCCCGGTCCTCACCGGTGCGCTGCTCGTGGAGGCCGCCGCGATGGCCGTCTTCGCCACCGCTCAGGGCGTGACGGCGCTGATAGCCGCCCGGATCCTTCAGGGCCTGGCCACCGGCGTGGCCACCAGCGCCGCCGGAGCCGCCCTGCTCGACTTCGAGGACCCCGACCGCCCCGGACGGGCGACGCTCGCCAACGGCATCACCCCCGTGGCCGGCATGGCGGCCGGCGTGCTGGCGGCCACTGCCCTCGTGCAGTACGCCCCGGCTCCCACCCGCACCGTCTACCTCCTGCTGCTCCTGCTGTTCGCCGCGCAGGCGGCCGCAGTGCTCCTCACCACCGAGACCGCACACCCCCACCCCGGCGCGTGGCGCTCCCTGCGTCCCGGCATCGCCGTCGCCCCGGCCTCCCGCCCGGCCATGAGACTTCTCGCCCCCGGCGTCGTCGCCGCCTGGGCACTGGGCGGCTTCTACTCCTCCCTCGGTCCCTCGCTCGCCCGGCTCACCGCCCCGCACACGTCCCGGGCCACCGGCGGCCTGGTCTTCTTCACCCTGACGGCCGCCGCCGGCCTCGCCGTCCACGCCTCGCGGCGACTGCCCGCCCGCACCGCGAGCTCCGCCGGCACCGCGGTCCTGATCCCGGGGGCCCTGCTGACCCTGAGCGGGCCCCACCTGCACAGCCTGCTCGCCCTGTTCGCCGGCACCACCCTGGCGGGCATCGGCTTCGGCGCCATCACCCAAGGCGCCCTGCGCCTGCTGCTGTCCCCGGCCGCCCCGGACGAACGCGCCGGCACGCTCGCCGCCTACTACGTCCTCAGCTACCTGGCCATGAGCGTCCCCGCGGTCCTCGCCGGTCTGCTGACCAACCTGTACGGCCTGCAGAGGGCCGTCTCGCTCTACGCCATGACGGTCATCCTGCTGGCCCTGACCGGCCTCGCCCGCGCGGTGCGGCGGCCGAACACCGGCTGACCGAGTCCTGCCTTCCCGCACCGCACCGCCCGGCCCCGCCCCATCCGAAAGGTTCCACCGATGAGCACCGCCACGCCCCGTCAGGCCACTTTCTCCACCAGCACGGGATGGAGCCTCGGCGACATCACCGTACGCCGCGTCGACGAGATCGAACTACCGCGCCAGACCGGACCCTGGCTGCTGCCGGACGCCACCAAGGAGGTGCTGGACGAGGCATCGTGGCTGCGCCCCGACTTCGCCGACGCCGACGTCCCCCGCCTGGCGAGCCACAGCTTCGCGGTGGAGGCGGGCGGGCTGCGGATCGTCGTCGACACCGGAATCGGCAACGACAAGCCGCGCGCCAACCCCGCCTGGAACGGTCTCGACACCGACTTCCCGCAGCGCCTGGCGGCGGCCGGCTTCCCGCCCGAGTCCGTGGACCTGGTGATCACCACCCACCTGCACACCGACCACGTCGGCTGGAACACCCGCCTCGCCGGTGAGGACTGGGTCCCCACCTTCCCCAACGCCCGCTACCTCACCAGCCGCACCGAATGGGACCACTGGGCCGCCACCGACCTGGAGGAGGCCCGCACCCAGATGTTCCGCGACTCCGTCACCCCGGTCCGCGCCGCCGGACAGTACGACCTCGTGGACGTGCCCGAGCAGGGGCACGAGGTGGCGCCGGGCGTCATCCTGATCCCTGCCCCGGGCCACACCCCCGGGCAGGTCGCCGTGGAACTGCGCGGCAGCGACCGCCGCGCGCTGATCACCGGCGACAGCATCCACCACCCCGTGCAGCTGTCCCACCCCCACGTGAACAGCTGTGTCGACATCGACCCCGCGCAGGCCGTCCGCACCCGCTCCCGGCTGCTCGACGCCCTGGCGGACACCGGTGCACTGCTCCTGGGCACCCACTTCCCGCAGCCCACGGCCGGCACCGTCCGCCGGGAGAACGGCCGTTACCGGCTGCTTGCCGAGCACGGCAGTGAGATCCCGGCCACCGCGGCCTGACCACGCGACCGGCCCCGCCCGACCGCCCCCACGGCCATCGAGCAGACGCGGCGCCCGCAGTCACCTCAAGCAAACCCTTGGCCTTTAGGAGCCTCGGCCACTCCGATGCTCCAAGCCCCACCGAAAGGGAGAACATCCATGTCCGCCGTCGAACTCACACCGCCGGAGGCCGCCCGCTGGGCCGCCCGCGCCGGACTTGCGCTACCTGCCGAGCGCCACGCCGCGGTCGCCGCGGTCGCCAACCACATCCACAGCGTCGTCTCCGTCCTCCGCGAGCTGGACTTCGCCGACGTCCCGCCCGCCGCCGCCTACCGCGCCGGAGAGGAGAAGCACGATGCGGCCGTATGAGCTGTCCCTCGCCGCCGCCGCGGACGCGATTCGTACCCGGCGACTGTCCCCCGTCGAACTGGTCGACTCCGTCCTCGATCGCATCGAGAAGGCGGATCCGCACCTCGGCGCCTACGTCACGGTCACCGCGGAGCAGGCGCGCCGGGCGGCGGCCGAAGCCGAACACGAAGTGGCGCAAGGCCACTACCGGGGACCGCTGCACGGCATCCCGATGGGGCTCAAGGACCTGATCGATGTCCGCGGGATGGCCACCACGGCCAGCTCCCGGGTCCGCGCCGACCACCGCGCGACGGCGGACAGCACGGTCGCCGCGCGCCTGAGCGCGGCCGGCGCGATCCTGCTCGGCAAGACCCACACCCACGAATTCGCCTTCGGCCTGACCACCCCGCAGACCCGCAACGCCTGGGACCACGGCCGGGTCGCCGGTGGCTCCAGCGGCGGCTCCGCGGTCGCCGTCGCGTCGGGCACCGCGACCTTCGCCCTGGGCACCGACACCGGCGGGTCGATCCGGGTGCCCGCCGCGCTCAACGGGGTCGTCGGCCTCAAACCGACCTACGGTCTCGTCCCCCGTCACGGCGTCACCTCCCTGTCCTGGTCGCTGGACCACGTCGGCCCGATCACCCGCACCGTCGAGGACGCGGCCCTGGTCCTGACCGCGCTGGCCGGACACGATCCGCGCGACCCCGCCTCGCTGTCCGTGCCCGCCACGGACTACCGGCCCGGTGCCGGCACGGACCTGACGGGGCTGCGCATCGGCCTGCCGCGCACCTTTTACTTCGACAACGTCCACCCGCAGGTGGCGACCGCCGTCCGGCACGCCATCGAGCAGCTGGAAGCCCTGGGCGCACGGCTCGTCGAGGTCGACATCCCGATGACCCGCTACATCCAGGCCACCCAGTGGGGCCTGATGGTCCCGGAGGCCGGCGCCTACCACGAAGGCAGCCTGCGCACGGTCCCCGAGCTGTACCAGGAAGACGTCCGCATCCTCCTGGAGGCAAGCGAGTTGATGAGCGCGGGTGACTACATGCGCGCTCAACGCTCCCGCACGCTCATGCGCGCCGAGTGGGCACGGATGCTGGAGGAGGTCGACGTGATCGCCGCCCCGAGCGTCCCGATGCCCGCGGCCGGGGCCGACGAGGAGACGGTCACCTGGCCCGACGGCACGACCGAGAGCGTCTCCGACGCCTACGTGCGCCTCTGCGCCCCCGCCAACATCACCGGAGTGCCCGCCCTGACCGTTCCGGTCGGCCATGACACGGCAGGCATGCCCATCGGCATGCAGCTGCTCGGGCGGCCCCTCGGTGAACCCGCGCTCCTGCGGGTCGGCCACGCCTACGAGCAGACCCAGCCCGCCCTGTGGTCATGGAGGTAGCGTTGCACCCGGACAGCGATCCGCTACGGCGCATGGGGTATTCATGAACCAACAGGTGAACCTGGTGACCTTGGGTGTCCAGGACGTGAAGGTGAGCCGTCAGTTCTACAGCCAGGGCCTGGGCTGGACACCGCTGCTTGACATGGAAGAGGTCGTCTTCTACCAGATCGGCAACGGGCTGGCCCTGGCACTGTTCCCTCTGGCTGACCTCGGCACCGACATCGGACATCCGGCAACAGGCGGCACTCCTTTCACCCTCGCCCAGAACCTCGGCTCGCCCTGCGAAGTCGACGAGGCAATGCGGCAGGCCAGTGCGGCGGGAGCGACTGTCCTCAAAGAGGCGCAGCGCGCGGCGTTCGGCGGCTACCACGGCTACTTCGCCGACCCCGACGGCCACCGCTGGGAGGTGTGCCACAACCCCGGCTGGTTGGTCGCAGACGACGGGACCGTGACACTGGTAGCTGTGGAGAAACCCGACGTCGAGGATTGACACCGCTTGCTGGATTACATCCAGGTCGAAGAGGTTCGGGCCGCGTTGGAACGAGGTGCCCAGGCCAACGGGTTCGAGGCCGACCTGTGGACCCTGGAAGGGGTCCTGGCGGTTCCGCTGTAGCGCAGGCGCATCGACATGACCAGTTCGCCACGGGCCGTATTGCCCCTCCGAGGCCAGCCGCGCATCCTGCTGGGATGCGCTTCTCCATCAACATCCCCAACTTCGGTGATTTCGCCGACCCCCGCAACGTCGCGATCGTCGCGGCTGCCGCCGAACAGGCCGGCTGGGACGGGTTGTTCGTCTGGGACCACGTCCTGCATCGACAACACCAGAGGCGTCCGTTCGCAGACCCCTGGATGCTGCTGACCGCGGCCGCGCTGGCGACCTCCCGGATCCGACTGGGTACCCTGCTGACGCCGGTCCCCCGTTACCACCCACAGCAACTCGCCCGCCAGGTGGCCACCCTGGACCACCTCAGCGGTGGCCGGGTGATCTTCGCTGCCGGCTTGGGTGGTCCGATCAAGGACGAATACCGCAGCTTCGGCGACGCCGCCGAGCCGCGCCTCCTGGCCGAGCGGCTGGACGAGGGCCTGGAGCTGTTGAGGCGCTTCTGGTCCGGCGAGCCGGTGAACCACCACGGCCGGCACTACGAGGTCCGGGACGTGACACTGCTGCCCGCCACCGTACAGCGGCCCCGTCCGCCGGTGTGGATCGGCGGGTACTGGCCGCGTCGCCGGCCCATGCGGCGGGCGGCCCGGTGGGACGGCGCGGTGCCGCTCTTCGAGACAGCCCCGCATGGTCACGTACCGGATGCGGCAGAGGTGCGGGATCTGGTCGGCTATGTACGCAAGCACCGCACAGCCGGGGCCGAGCGTCCCTTCGAGTTCGTGCTCGGCGGCGCCACACCTCCGGCCGTGGCGAAGGCGAAGGACGTGATCGGTCCGCTGTACGACGCCGGCGCCACGTGGTGGGACGAGCGACAGGTCCAGACCGGACCCGACCTGGACCGGCTGCCGCCAGTACTTCGCCGCATCGAGGCGGGGCCGCCGCCGATGGCCTGATTGGCCGTTCGAAGATGAGATCGTGGGGATTTGCGTGACCTCTGACAGCAAGACGATGGGCTCGTGCTCGCCGCGATGCAGTTCCTCGGGCGGGTCTATCGCCGCCCCCATCCAGCCCGAACGGGGTCACCGGCGGCCTGCCAGCTGAGGCAAGCCGGCCACGATGCCACCCGCTGCAACAGAAGACCGGGGCGGGCAAGATGTCACCTACTGCGGAGACAGGCCGAGGATTCGGCTGCTCATCAATCGACTGGGCCCGTTGACGGGGCGATCAGACCATCGGCCATGGCCTGGTGGGTGTGACCCACGTGACCCCTTCGGGTGATTATCACCGATTGTCGCGATGAGGTGATTTCCTGCCGCTACGGTGATCGGGTCAATGGGGGCCGGGGTCGGGGGGTGGGTATGGACCTGGAGTACTGGCTCGGGCGGGGCGCCGAGGCCTTCCGGGAATGGGCGTGCACGTACGGCGAGTTCCAAGCGCATACCTCGATGACGGTCGACGAAGCAGCCTATGAGGTGGCGTTCAAGGAGCTGACCGCCCGGCTGCGTGGCAGTTACCCCTTCTTCCACCCCTGCTACGCGGGGCAGATGCTCAAGCCACCGCACCCGGTCGCGGTCGCCGGCTATGTGGCCGCCATGCTGGTCAACTCCAACAACCACGCGCTGGACGGCGGTCCGGCGACCTCCGTCATGGAGGAGGAGGTGGTGGAGCAGCTCGCCGAGATGGCCGGTTTCGCGGCTCACCTGGGGCATCTGACCAGCAGCGGCACTCAGGCGAACCTTGAAGCCCTGTTCGTCGCCCGCGAGAGCCGCCCCGGCTCGGGGGTCGCCGTCAGCGGTGAGGCGCACTACACGCACGCCCGGATGTGCCATCTGCTGGGCGTGCCCGTATTCACGGTGCCGATGGATGCTCGCGGACGCATGGACATGGGCGAGCTGGATCGGCTGCTGTCCGCCGGGACCGTCGGGACGGTCGTCGTCACCTTGGGCACGACGGCGCTGGGTGCCGTCGATCCGCTGCACCGCATCGTCCCGCTGGCGCGCCGGTACGGGACGCGCGTCCATGCCGACGCCGCCTACGGGGGTTTCTTCCGGCTGCTGACGGATGGTGGACAGGCGCCCGTCGCGCCGGAGACCGGCGATGCTCTGCGGGCGATCGCGCAGTGTGATTCGGTGGCGATCGATCCGCACAAGCACGGCCTGCAGCCGTACGGTTGCGGAGCGGTGCTGTTCGGGGACCCTGACGTCGCCCGGTTCTTCCGGCACGACTCGCCCTACACCTATTTCACGTCCCGCCGACCTCATCTGGGCGAGATCAGCCTCGAGTGCTCCCGCTCCGGCGCGGCCGCCGCAGCTCTGTGGCTGACGCTGAAACTGCTGCCGCTCACCCCTGACGGGCTCGGCGCGGTGCTCGCCGCCGGACGGCGGGCCGCCGTCCGCTGGGCCGAGCTGATCGGCGCCTCTCCCTATCTGGAGCTGTACCAGCCTCCCGAACTCGACATCGTGACCTACTACCCGGCTGCTCAGGGGGGTTCGCCACCGTTCCTGTCCCGTATCGGCGTGGCGAGCGAGGAGGTGATGCACCGGGGGATGAACGCCAAGGAGGACCCCGTCTTCCTCAGCACCGCCCGTGTCACCGCCGGCGCGTTCACTGCCCGCCACGCCAATGCTGTTGCGGACAGCGACGCCACGCAGGTGCTGCGCAGCGTGCTGATGAAGCCGGAGAGCGAGCTGAATCTGGAGCGCCTGCACCAGCGGGTGGAGCAGCTGGCCAAAGCATCGTGGCCTGTTCCTCGGAGGTACGGTCCATGACCAGCGGGATGCCGCCGAGGCCCGCACCGTCGTCCCCGCTGCCCCTGGCCACCGACTCGCGCATCCCCGTCCGGGCGGTGGCCTGTGCGACGACCGCCGATTACGACCGTTACTTCCACCTCGAGCGTCACACGCCGGACCTGGCGTCCTGGACGTGCGGCGTGCTGCGACTCCAGGCGGCCGTCCTCGCCGATCTTCCGCACACCGGTCTGGACGACTCCCAACGTGCCTCGGTCCTGACCGGCCTGTTGCACGCCTCCCACGCCACACTGGCCGCGTGGCTACCGTCCGCGCCGGGATCCGCACCGAGCGATGACAGCCCGGGTGACGCACTGCGCCGCTGGAAGCTCGGCCATCAGCTCTTCCATCTCCTGCTGACCACCATGAACAGCGCCTTCGACGACACCTTGGCCGCGGTCGACGAAGCGCGGTGGACGTCCGTCCGCCACGGCCTGGAGCGGCTGCGGACGCTGTACGACGCGGCCACCGCCGCCATGGCCTACGCCTCGGACTTCCCCGCCTCCGCCTACACGGACGACGTACGCCCCACGATGGAACCACCGCTCACCGCACCGGGCTTCTCCGGAACCCTCAATCAGGAGCACCGCGTCATGACCGAGCGGGCGCACACCCTAAGGGCGGCGCTCGGAAACCTGTCGGCGCCGGCGCCTGCCCTCGCCGCGATCCGCCGCGAGGAGGCCCTGCTACGGGCAGCACAGCGGCAGAACCGTAAGGCGCACGCGGCGATCTGCGTGCGCTGCGTACCGGACGGCGTCTCGCTCCTGCTGGCGGCACACCAATCAGCACAGGAGCGGCAGTGCGGCAGGTGAGTGAGCGCTTGAGCCCTGCCTCGCGAGGGGCCCTGGGGGACATCGAGGGAATCGACGCGGGGACCGGTCTGCGGCTGCTGGCCGGCCTGGTCGACGAGGTCGTGTGGCTCGACCACTGCCCCGCCGTGAGCGCCTCGTTCCAGCCGGCACCCGCCTGGCTCCGGCACGAACCGGTCTCCGCCTGGCAGCCCGTACCGGAACCCCCGCCCGGCCTCCAGCCGAGCCCGCCCGATCCACGCCGCGTCTGCGTCTCCTTCGCTCCCGAGCACGGGGACAACGCCCGTACCTGGGCTCGTACGCACGGCTACCGGCTCCTGGCCCCGGACGCCGGTGTCACCGCGTGGGCCGCCGACAAGATCAGCGCCACTCGGCTGTTCGCCGAGGCCGGGGTTCCCGTCCCGCCCTTCCTGGTGATCCCCGCGACGGGTCGCGAGCGGGCGGAGGCGTACTGGAGCGGCCGGTGGCGGCGGGCCGTCGCCCAGCGGGCGGACAACAACCTCATCGGCCGCGGGACCGTACTCGTCGACGGGCCGTCGGGGCTGCGCGCCTGCCTGGACGCCTGGCCGGACGAGCCCGTCAGGCTCAGCCGCTTCGCTTCCGGGATCTCCCTGACCGTCACCGCGTGCGCCGGGCCGGACCGGACCGTCGTCTCGGCGGTCTCCCACCAGCTCGTCGGGCTGCCCGAGCTGGCCGCCTCCTGGGGCGCGCACTGCGGCAACCAGCTCGTCGGCCCGGACGACCTGCCCGAGGGGCTGTACGGGCAGGCCCGAGTAGCCGCGTACCGTGTGGGCGAGGTCCTGCGGGGGCGCGGCTTCCGCGGTGTCTTCGGCCTGGACCTGGTGGAGGAGGGTGGCCGGCCGCTGGCCGTCGAGGTCAATCCGCGGTTCCAGACGGTGGTGTCCCTGGTGCAGGCCGCCGAGGGCGCGGCCGGACTTCTGCCGTCCCTGGGCCTGCACGTGCTGTCCTTCCTCCTCCCCGCCCTGCCCCGGTCGGCCGCCGGGTCGGTGCCTCCCGGGATGCGCCACAGCCAGCTCGTGGTGCACGCCCGTGCCGACGCCGTGGCGCACCGCCTCTCCCCCACGGGGCGCTATCGCCGGGACGGTCGCACGGTGACCGGGCCTCTTCACGGGCCGCCCGTGGTGTCCCGGCTGGCCGAGGACGAGACCTTGTGGTGGGCTGTCGCCGGCTCCGGGGCGGTCACCGCGGGCCAGGAGCTGGCGCTCGTCCAGTTCCCGCGGCCCGTCGCCGGGCTGCTGCCTCGTCCACGACTGCGGCCCGGCGCGGCGGCCTGGATCGAGGCCCTCGCCCCGGACGCGGCCGAGACGGTCTCGCACGCCGAGGAGGAGCCGCCGCCGCTACGGATGGACGAGCGGCGGATGCGTGAGGCCGGGCGCCACGCCGTCGATCTCATCATCGACCGGATGACCACCCCCGGCTCCCGGCCGCCCTGCCACGTCCCCTCGCCCGGTACTCTCCAGGCCGTCCTCGACGAGCCCCTCCCCGAGCACGGCACCCACGACCTGCCCGGCCTCCTCGACCACGTCACCGAGCGGGCACTCGCCGAGGCGACCCGGCTGGACCACCCGCGCTGCTTCGCCTTCGTGCCCTCCACCGGCAACTTTCCGGCCGTCCTCGCCGACGCTCTGGCCTCCGCGTACCTCTCCGTCCCCGGCGCCTGGCTCGTCGGAGCGGGCCCCACCCAGATCGAACTGACCACCCTGCGCTGGCTGAAGACTCTCCTCGGCCTCCCGGACAGCCACGGCGGCCTGTTCGTCAGCGGCGGTTCCCTGGCCAACCTCACCTGCCTGGCCGTCGCCCGCGACCACCTGCTCGACGGCGGAGCGCAGCCGCATGCCCGGCTGTACTGCTCCTCCCAGGCCCATCCCTCCGTCGCCCAGGCGGCACATCTGCTGGGCCTCGCCCGCGAACAGCTCACCGTCCTGCCCCCGGACGAGGACCTGCGCCTGGACGCCGGCGCGCTGGCCGAGCGCGTCGGCCGTGACCGCCGCGCGGGACTGCGCCCCTTCGCCGTCGTCGCCACACTCGGTACGACCGGCACGGGGGCCGTCGACCCCCTCGACCGCGTGGCCGGCCTGTGCGGCGAGGAAGGCCTGTGGCTGCACATCGACGGTGCCCACGGCGCGGCCGTCGCCGCCACCTCACGCGGCCGACATCTGCGCGGCGCCCTCGGCCGGGCCGACTCCCTCACCGTCGACCCGCACAAATGGCTGTTCCAGCCCTACGAGATCGGCTGTGTCCTGCTACGGCGTCCCGAGCTGCTCCCGGAGACCTTCGGCGTGGCGCGCCACGCACTGGACCAGGGGTACCTTCGGCCGGCCCACCCCGCCGCCCCGGCATCCAGGGAGATCAACCTCTCCGACTACGGTCCTCAGCAGAGCCGCGGTCTGCGTGCCCTGAAGCTCTGGCTCTCCCTGAAGGCCTTCGGCGCCGGAGCCGTCCGGCAGGCCATCGAGCGGGGAGCGGACCTGGCCGAGTACGCGGCCGGACTCATCACGGCCCACCCCGAGCTGGAGCTGGTCACACCGCCCAGTCTCGCCATCCTCACCTTCCGCTACCGGCCTCGGGACACGCCCGCCTCCTGGGACGCCGACGCGGCGCAGGCGCACATCAGCCGGAGGGTGTGCGCCGACGGCGGGGCCGTCCTCCTCACCACCACCGTGCGGGGCGCCACCGTGCTACGCATGTGCACCATCAACCCCACCAGCACTCGTGCCGACGTCGCGTACGTGTTGGACCTGGTCGCCCGCTACGGCCGCGACACCTGACCCTCAGCCGCCTCCCCATCAGACGATCACCAGCGTCGACGGTCCGGTGATCAGCTCCACCCCGCGCTTCGACGCACACGTCAGCGGATCGGCGGTGACTTGAAGCCCCGGCGAAGCCACCGTTCGACCCTTGAACCTGCCCTCCACCACCCGGCCCATGACCAGGACGACCGCCTGCCCGGCCACCTGCTGCACGTTCCCCAAGTGGTAGATGACCGTGGTCCGCTCCCCCGTGTTCCAGGTGATCCGCTCGATGGTGGTCGCATCGGAGAAGAAGCAGCCGTTCCGCCCGCCGCCGCTGATCGTGGACGTCCCCGAGCGCAGCGCCGGATCCGTGGAAAGACAGCTGTACGCGCCACTGCCGCTGATCCGGGTCGGCTGTGCCGTCAACGACAGACCGGGCGAGAACGAGATGGTGTTGCTCCCCGCACAGCTCACGGAAGCAGGCAAGTCGTGCGCCGACGCCTCAGGCGCCGCGTGCATCAGGGCGGCCAGCGACGCCGCCACCATGCACCCGAGCCTCCTGCCCCACAAAAACCGTCCGCCCATGCCTGCCCAACCCCTCCCCGCAAAGCCACCCCGCACCGACGGCCGACATCCTCCCGTCCCGGACCGGGCCATGTCCCGCGGCACCACGGAATCGGACGACCAGCGGCAGCACGGGGTTACCAGGAGGCGCGGGAACCCCCGAACGCGCCCGGCGCCGCGCCTCTCACCAGGCGGAGCGGCTTTGACCTGTCCATCAGTCAGAACGAACACCGTTGCAGTACTAACGCGCTCCCGTGAGGTTGTACTGGGCGTCCAGAGTCAGGGTGAGGGTGTATGAGGGCGAGCCCGTGGTGCCGTTCTTGATGTCTCCGCTCAGCGTGTACGGGCCCGTCCTGGTGGTTCCGCCCGGGTTGGTGTCGGTGTCCGTCGTGGTGCCGGAGCCCCGGATCCGTCCGTCATGGAAGAGAGATGCGTCCATGGGGCCGAGAGTTTCGTTCAGCTTGCTGGCCACCCCGGTGATGGCCGGAGTGTAGTTCACCTCGGTAATGGTGACCGTGATGTGCCCGGCCTGATCGGAACCCGGACCGGACGGGTCACTCTGTTTCGCGATGGTGACGAAGCATTCCGGCGCGCGCCCAGCCGCTGGGTGTCCGCTCGATGACCTGCACTTGCTCCAGGGGAAAGGTGACGACAACGACGGCACTCGCGGGGAAGCTGCCCTTCCGCCTACTCGTCGATATGCGCGGCCACAGGGGTACAAGAGCACGAAAGGGCGCACTGCAACAAGAGTGATCCCTCTCCACGTGCCCGCGCCGGGCCGCCGGGGGTCCCAGCGAGCCGCCGAGCAGATCCAGCCCGATCTGATCCCCCACTGTGGGAGCCCCACCCCCAGGTTTTCATCAAGGAATGCAGCAAGCCCCGTCTGCGGGGCAGTATCCGGGGATGCCGAACCTCGGCTTGCAGCGACCTCCGCCGAGCACGGGCAACCTGATACAGCCATCAGCTGAGTTGGCATTGCCAGCCTCGGAGAGCTTGAGCGAGCCTGGGCCGGACACCCGTTGCGGCGATCCTTGGAGGCAACCATGCGGAAATACACCCGCGGTACGGCCAGATACGCCGTCCTCGCCCTGCTGTCCCTGGCCGCCCTGACCGTCTCACCGGCGGCGCAGGCCGAGGAGAAAGTGACCACCAACGGCTTCGAAGGCTACGACATCGACAGATGGGACCGTCTGACGGGCGGTGACGGCGTGAGCGGATTTGAGATCGGCGCCGGAACCGCCCGATCCGGCCGGGTCAACGGCTGGCTGAGCACCACCCGAGGATGGGCTCGCGAGGGCACCTGGGCGTCGTTCGGCACGAACATCTGGCCCAAGACGGTGTGCACGGCCGAGATCTACGTCAAGCCCGTCCAGGACCTCCAGTTCGAGCTCAGGGTCTGGAACCCCCAGGGCACCAAGCTTGCCACCAACGCGCCCTGGCTCGTGGCCAACGGCAATTACCAGACCGTCCAGGTCACTTGGCTCGCGGAGTACCGCAATGATTCCTTCGTCGAGGCGATCCTCGGCTCCGACGGGACACCCAGGGCCGTACGCCTTGACGACCTGGTGGTCCGCTGCAACAGCTGACCTGCTCGGCGACCACGGCGAAATGCGTCGCCACTCCCCCGCCACTCGGCCCGGCCATGAGCCCAAGCACCGAAGACGATCAGCAGTCGCCTTCGCCGTACCCGCCGACATGCCGTAAGGGGTAGCCGTAGCACCACCCCCACGGGAACGATCCTGCCTCAGCCGGCCTGGCCGTCCAGCCGGTGTGGCGGGCCGTCCGCCACGGTGCGGACTATCGGCCCGGCCGGGCTGCCAAAGCACGGTGAGCACCCGGGGGCCTGGGCTTCCGGCCAGGCCCCCGCTGCCGTGTCCTCGCAGGCCAACAGCTAGCTGCTGGTTGCTTGCAGGACAGACTTCATCGCTGTGTTCCGCGGATCTCTACATCGTAGTCGTAGCTGCTGAAAGGCGGGGCGTAGAACTGCAGCGTCACGAAGTCGGACCCGACACCACCTTCGACCACGGTTGCCATGGAGTAGGAGTTGTCGAGATTGTCAGCGATATTGATGTGGCTGATGGGCACGGGGTACCCCCCAACAGCCGGATACCTGACCTTCTTCGACTGCCACATCCCTTGCCAGGCGGACTTGGAGAACAGGTTCCCCGTGTTGAGGACGACACCGTCGGGGGTGCCCGCTTCGTGTACGACTGTTGTCTGCGTGCTGGCAGTGGTCTTGGCAGTGGGCGGGACGGCGGCGGAGGCCGTGACGGGCGCCAGAGCGGTAACAGCCAAGGCCACGGCGGCGATGAACGGCAGGCCGGTACGAATACCTCGCATCAGAACTTCCTCCTTCATGATCACATCAAGATCAGCTGGAGGGTACAGCGGTCGGCCGCGCCGCGTAACGGTGAAATCGCGTCACGTCGCGAACCCTTGGCGGGTCGTCCTCGTTGCCCTCGGACATGCAGGCCTGTGGCCCGCCTTCCTGGCCACCAAGGCGGCTTCGGGCAAGCTGCCGGGCGTCAACTCGCCTCTTGTCCCCGAGCAAACGGCAGCGCCACCACCTGCGGCAAGAGTCCTGTTCGGCGATCTCGAAGCCCGGCCGCCTGCCTGCTGCTTCCCGGGTCCGCCTCGAGTTGCGGGCGCCGACGCACGGGCGAAGGGTGGGCGGGGTGATGTGGCCGTCAGGCCGACCGACGCGAGTGGAAGGAGGGTGGGAAGGACACGACGCCCGGCTCTCCCGTGATCGAATCCCTTCCAAACGCACCCTCGACCAGCCGCGCCAATACCACGGAGGTTCAAACTCGAACTGACAGACGTTATGCGCCGCCCCAGCCTGCCGCCTATGAGCACGGCCCGCTCGTCGCCGTAGAGGCGCACGGGCGATCAGGGCGCTGTGCCGGTCGCGGCTGCGCAGTTCCGGGGTCCACCCCGGCCAGTGGCGTCAGCGCCTGCCCCGCGCGGACCGCGGCGGGGGCGTCGACCTGCTCCTTCGCCGCGGCAAGTAGCAGTAGGTGCGGCGGTCCGGCACCGAAGTGAGCCGCGAGGAAGGCGGCGGCCCGGGTGGACTGCGCGTCGGCCGGGGGCCGGCTGCCGGAGGGCCAGCCGCTCACCGACCCCGTACCCGCCCGCAATGGCCGCCAGGACCAGCAGGAGCAGGGAGGGCGAGGGCGCGGCGGGACGTTCCGTAGACCGTTCCCGCCAGGAACCTTCGGCGTGACGGCGGCTAGCCGGGCACTCGCGAGACAGTGACGGTATGACCACTTGGGCCATCACTGAACTCGGGCCACACGACCGGCAGGCCGTAGCGGACGCCATCCGCTTGACCGACGCCATTTTGGGGCGCGGCACGTTCACCGTCGAACAAGTCCTTGAAGGCCTCCGCGACGAGGACCTGCTCCTCCTGACCGCATACGCAGGAAAGCCGCCCGTTCTGGTGGGCGTGGCGACCGCCCGTGTGCTGGACGACGACGGCTACCGCGATCTCATCGCCCCCATGCCACCCAGCACCCTCCCCGCCACCCTGCCCTCAGCCGGCGGCCGCCGGATCGGCCGACTGAACACTTCGGTCGTGACTGCGCCGATGCGCGGGCGTGGCCTTGGCAGTGCCTTTGCCGCACACCGCACCGAATGGTTGCGGGAACGATGCAGCGAGGCGTACACGATTTCCTGGCTGCACAACCGACAGGGCCGCAGCGAAGGCCTGCTCAGGGCGCTCGGCTGGCAACCGGTCACCATCCTCCACGACTACTGGCTGCAGGCCACAACGACCGGCGAGCAGTCCTGCCCCCAGTGTGGCCGCCTCTGTCGGTGCGCCGGCCTGCTGCTACGCCTGCCCATCCCTTCGTCGGGGGGCTGACGTACGGAAGAACGCGCCGGGTAAAAGTCACGCTGAGCTCCTTCGGAACGACGCGCCGACGGTGCCCGTTACTCGAAGGCCTTAAAGCCCGCCAGGTGGCCTTGTTGGGGCAAACGAGTGAGCGTTCGGAACTTCCTTGGCGGCACCGAGTTACTCAGGTGACTTCTCTCCAGGACATTCGAAAGGCCGGGACGTGTTCAAGAAGGTTCTCGCGACAGCTGCCCTCACGGCATCGGCAGTGGGTTTCGTCGCCAGCCCCGCGGTCGCGATCGGCAACGAGCGGGATACCGCCAACGGCAACGACTCGACGTCCTCGTACGGCAGGACCGAGACGGGCGGCCAGGAGAGCCCGCAGATGACCGCCATTCAGGGCTCGCTCGACAAGCTGTGCATCGGCGTCGGGAAGATCAACGCCCAGTCCCTGCTCGGCTTGCTGCTCGACGTCGGTGTCCAGGACGTTCCGGTACTCACCTCGCAGCAGCAGCAACAGTGCACCGACAACTCCACGATCAATGATGGCGACGACCCACTGTCGCACATCCTGAACGACCTCGAGCTCATCGCCGGGAACGGTTCTGGGAACGAGGGCGGCCATCACTGAGTGATGCCCTGAATGGGGACTGCAAGGAGAACGACCCCGTCCCACATTCGGTGGTGACAGAGAGTAGCGAGGCGTTGTTGACACCTGTTTGACGGGTGTCAACACGCTTGCATGGACCATGTTTCCGGGGCTGAGTTCGTCGAGGCCGCGGACGAAGAGCAGCCGACCAAGACCATGGTTTGTTGCGGCTGAAAAGCCCAGGCAGACAAATCAGCAAGCTGATGGCCAGGCCAGGCGGTCCGATCAGTCGTCATCGAAGGCCGCGGTCGACGTGAGGCCCTCGATGAACGTCCTGAAGTCCGCAGCCAGGGTGAGCTCTGTGCCCGAGTCCGTGTCGAACCACGTCACCGACGGCTCACCCTGCCGACCGGACAGCCGGTAATCGAGGGCGATCCAGTAATGCCCATCACCAGAGATGAGCACGACCAGGGATGGCAGGCCCCACTCCTTCACCAGATAAGGCGTGTCCAGCAGCGACAACTGGCTCTCGCAGCGGCCGATGCCCATCAGTGCGTCCAACGGCACATGGCTCTCACTCCACGATGTCGGCGCTTCGGTTGGGAAGGCGTCCCAGTCGGACGCCACCGGGCCACCGTTCTGCAGCTGCAAGATCTCCAGCAGTGAGGCCGGGATACGCACCCCGAGCTGACGCTCGGCATCCTCGACAGCCACGTCGGTCAACGGCTCGTGCACTCCATAGGGGCCCTCGCCCCAGAACGTCGCCTTGATGTCATCGAACCGCGTCACCCCACGCATCCTACGGCCCTCCATCCTCAGATCCGGGGCCCATCAAACTGATGGGCGACATCAAATGTCAGGCTCTGGTCCACTTCTCGTGGTCGCGTACGTGCGACTGCCGATCTTCGCGTGACGGGGGTCGAGGTCGCCCGAAAATCCCCCGGCTGTTACGCGCTGGTGGGGCGATCGTACTGCGCCGTGAACGACACGCGACCGCAGCTGCATGAGTCGGTTTCGGTCCGTCCGGATGGTCAACCGTGCCCGGCCGGTCGCGCACCGGGCTCCGGAGCGTCACTCTCGATGGCACTGGCCAGGACGGGCGGGGCCGGTCGCCGGGCTGGTAAACGCCCATTGCTTCTTCTCCCCATGCCGGGCTTACTTGAGCAGGGAGTCCGAAAGTTCGCCGCCGTGACACGGCCATCACCGGTCAAGGGGAGTTGCTGTGGACGAGACACGCTTCACCGGCAAGGTCGTCATCGTCACCGGCGGCGGGTCCGGTATCGGCGCCGCCACCGCGTACCGCTTCGCGCGTGAAGGCGCCACGGTGATCGCCGCCGGACGGACCGAGGACACACTCAAGCACGCTGCCGCTGCCGCACCCGCCGGTTCGACCATGGTCACGCGGGTCGCGGACGTCTCCGACGAGTCCGCGGTCAACGCGCTGATCGCGGCTGTGGCCGAGGAATACGGCCGACTGGACGTGCTCGTCAACAATGTGGGCGTCGGTGCGCCCGGAACCGTCGAGCACACCGACACCGCCACGTGGCGCCATGTGATGGCCATCGACGTCGACAGTGTCTTCTTCGCCTCGCGAGCCGCGCTGCCCCATCTGCGTCGCGTCGGTGGCTGCATCGTCAACGTCGGCTCGGTGTCCGGGCTGGGTGGGGACTGGGGTCTGGCCGCGTACAACGCCGCCAAGGGGGCGTTGGCCAACCTGACCAACGCCATGGCACTCGACCACGGCCACGAGGGAGTACGGGTCAACGCCGTGCACCCGAGTCTCACCCGTACCCCGGTGGCCGCGCCCGTCATCGAGAACGCAGACTTGATCGCCGCATTCCGGCAGCGCATCCCCATGCGGCGCCCCGCCGAGCCGGACGAAGTGGCCGACGTCATCGCCTTCCTGGCCGGCCCCGACGCTCGCTTCGTCAACGGTGCCCACATTCCCGTGGACGGCGGGCTCAGCGCGTCCAACGGTCAACCGCGTATGTTCTGACGCGCATGTTCTGAGCACTTGCATGCGGTTGTCCGTTTCCGGCCTCGACCGCCCCGCTGGTCGACTGTGCCGCGCGCCAGTCACGTCCGCGCCGACAAGGCCCTCGCACCCGGCGGCCTCCTTCCGCCCCGCCGGCCACGCCACTACCGTGACCTTCCGCACCATCGCACCGCTGCTACGACCAAATGCTGAACGCACGGGGAGGCGGCGATGACGACCGTGGAAGGTAGCGACACGGGAGCCGGATTGCGGCGGGATGCCGTGGGCGGGACCGAGGTGCTGTTCCAGAGCGTGACGGCGATGGCGCCCGCGGCGGCTGTGGTGGCCTCGATCCCGGGCGGAGCGGTCTTCGCCGGAGGCAGCCTGCCGCTGTCCGTCCTCCTCGCCCTCGCCGCGTCGCTGCTCACAGCCTCCGCCCTGGGCGAACTCGCCCGGCATCTGCCGGCCGCCGGCTCGGTGGCGACCTACACCGCCCGGGGCCTGCACCCCGCGGCCGGCTTCCTGGTCGCCTGGGGGTACGTCTTCGCCGAGGTGCTCGTCCCACCGCTGGTGCTGCTCCAGCTCGGATTCACCATGGCGGGCACGCTGCACCGCCAGTGGGCCGCATACCCGGCGAACCTGTGGTGGCCGTGGATCCTGGCCGGTGCGGCGGCCGTCGCCGCCACCGGGTACCGGGGCATCCGGGCCTCCGCACGGCTCGGCACCGTTCTGGGCGCCTTCGAGGTCGCCGTCCTCGTCGTGTTCGCGGCACTGCTGATCGTCCAGGCGGGGAAGGCCAACACCTTGTCCGTCTTCACCCCTTCGCATACCGCCCCCGGCCAGTCCCCCGCCGGAGGGGTGCTCGCCGGATCGGTCTACTGCATGCTCGCCTTCGCAGGGTTCGAGGCCGCCGCCCCGCTGGCCGAGGAAGCCCGCCGGCCCCGGCGGACAGTACGGCGAGCCGTGGTCGGCGCGGCCCTGGGCGTGGGCGCGTTCTACGTCCTGACCACTTACGCCATGACCGTCTACTACGGGCCCGGCCGGTTCGCGGGCTTCGGCGCGGACGGTGACGCGTCGTGGGACGGGGTGGCCCGCGGAGCCTTCGGCCTGATGTGGATCCCCGTATTCCTGGCGGTGGTCAACTCCTGCGTCGCCAACGCCAATGCCGGCGCCAACGCGGCGACGCGCACGGCCTACGCGTTCGGCCGTGCCGGACTCTTCCCGCGGTTCCTGGCCACCGTCCACGCCCGGCACCGTTCCCCGGTGACGGCCCTCGCAGCACAGACCGTCGTGACCATCGCGGTGGCCCTGGTGCTGGGCTTCGCGTATGGCCCGGTCACGGCCTTCTACCTGATCGCCACGGGGGTCGTCATCGTGGTCGTCGGCGTGTACATCGCCGCCAACCTCGCCTGCGCGGGATACTTCCTGCGCCATCCGGGGCTCCTCCGGCCCGTACGCCACCTCCTCGTCCCCGCCCTGGCGAGCGCCGCCCTCGTACCGGCCCTGCTCACCGCCGCCGGGCTGCCGGTGTTCTCCTTCGTCACCCAGCTCAAGCCACCGGTCTCGTACGCCGGCGCGGCCGTGGGCGCGTGGGTGCTACTGGGGGTCGGCGTACTGCTGGTGCTGCGACGACGGCATCCGGATCGGCTGACCGGATCAGCCTTTCAGGGCGTAGAAATGGATGGGTGAGTTCGGTTTGAGCCCGATGCGCGGGTCCACCGGGGCCCCGGATGCGGTCGCCGGCGTCGAGCCGCTACCCGCACCCGGCCGCCCCGGCACCCGAAGGGCTCACGCCATGTGAGGCCGCCGACGGGACGGTGGGATACCCGGTCCCGCTGGAGCGCCTGGACGCGCACGCCGCGCACGCGGTGCCGTTGGGCTGGCGTGGAGACGCAGGGCTGCGTACGGCGAAGCCACGCGCGGTTCGGATCCGCGCCTCTCAAACCGCCCCGGCACCTGCCCTTCTTCGGTGCGTTCCGGCAATGTTCCAGGGCACGGGCTGGGCTCTGCCCCGACCGGCGCTTGATGCCGCCCTACTCGTTGATCTTGATCTTCTTCATCGTCAGGTGGGATTCAAGGCGGAGTACAGCGGGCAGGCCGCTGAGCTTCCCGGTGAGGAAGGCTTCGTACGCGGCGTGGTCGGCGACCGCGACGCGGATGAAGTAGTCGGGGCGCCCGTACATGCGGCGGAACTCGATGACCTCCTCGTAGGAGGCCACGGTGTCCTCGAACTCCTGGAAGCTCTTGCGGTCCTGAGCGTAGATCTCCACGTCGATGAGCACCTCCAGGCCGCGGCCCAGGGCCTCTGGGCTGATGTCGGCCCGGTACCCGGTGATGACGCCGGCATCTTCCAGGCGCTTGACCCGCCGCAGGCAGGGCGGCGGGGTCAGGCCGATCCGCTTGGCCAGCTCGACGTTGGTCAGCCGCCCGTCCTGACGCAGATGAAACAGAATTTCGCGATCGACGGCATCGAGGGTGATTTCATTGCGCATACCCCGATCATACGGCGCCAAGTGGCAACCATATGAGGTGAGATCCTTTCTAAGATTTCCCCATGGAAATAACCTCTGCCGTCACGGCGGGCCGGCCCCGTCCCGCCCCCGCCCTTCCGCCCCCGTCACGGTCCGAGGCACGCGCGGCGTTGAAGGACTCCGCCGGCGTGGGCCTGGGATTCCTCCCGCTCGGGCTCGCCTACGGGGCGCTCGTGACGCAGTCGGGCCTGGACTGGTGGTGGGCGGGGCTGTCCGCGGCGCTCATCTTCGCCGGATCGTTGGAGTTCCTGCTCATCGGCATGGTCACCGCTTCCGCCCCGCTCGCGGCGATCGCGGTCTCCGCGCTCCTGGTGAACGTCCGGCACGTCTTCTACGCGCTGTCCTTCCCTCTGCACCGCGTGAGTGGCCGTCTCGGCAAGATGTACAGCACCTACACGATGTGCGACGAGGCCTACGCGCTGATCACCGGTGAGCAGGCCCGCACCTGGTCCGGCCGCCGCATCCTGTGGCTCCAGCTCTTCCTGCAGCTGTACTGGGTGGGCAGCTCGACCGCCGGAGCGCTGCTCGGCTCCCTCATCCCCGACAGCGTCACCGGCCTGGACTTCGCCCTGACCGCCCTCTTCGCCGTCCTCGCCCTCGACGCCGTCCGAGACCTGCGGGGCGACCTGCCCACCCCCGTCCTGGCCGTGCTCAGCGCCCTGGCCGCCCGACTCCTCTTCCCCGGCCAGATGCTCATGGCCGCCTTCACCCTGTTCACCGCTGCCCTCCTGGCCCGCCACCTCACCACCTCCAGGAAGCCCCACCATGCCTGACACCGGCTACACCATCGCCGCCGTCCTCGTGGCCGCCGCCGTCACCTGGGGCCTGCGCGTCCTGCCCTTCGCCGCCCTCACCCCCCTGCGCGAAAGCGGCACCGTCCAGTACCTCAGCACCCGCATGCCCACCGGCGTCATGGTGATCCTGCTCGTCTACTGCCTGCGCGACCTACCGGTGACCGAGGCCCGCGCCGCGGCCCCGCTCGCCGCCCTGGCCGTCACCACCGGCCTGCACCTGTGGCGCCACAACGCACTGCTGAGCATCCTCGGCGGCACCGCCACCCACGTGATCCTGGCCAGCACGGTCTTCGCCCGCTGACCCTGCCTGACACGGAGCCGGTGCTGTCGCTTCTCGCGGACAACGCCTGCGAGCCCCTGAACGGAACCTGATGGGGCACGATTCGCGAACTGCCGCCCTCGGTCACAGCCGGGTAGCCGGGGACCAGCAATGGGCTCCGGCCACCCGACCACACCCCCTCCGTGCAGACCCCGTGGTGGCTGAGCGCCGTAGGTGACCCCGGCGGGCAGGCACACGCTCATCGACCGCTCGGCAGACGCAGCTCTCGGCGTACCGAGGTCGTGACACCGGCGAGCGGCCACGTGGGCCGGGTTCCGCTACGTGCCTTCGCCCAGCCTGCCCACTCGCCTACGAGCCCCGGCCGGCTCTCCAGTAACGTCCGTTCCATGATCACCCTCGATGCGCTCGTCCGTCTCTGCCCGCCGCCCGCCGATCCGCCACCCGCAGTGGACTGGGCCCGGGCCGAGCGCGCCCTCGGTACGGCACTGCCCGCCGACTACAAGCAGCTCGTCGAGACATACGGCGACGGCATCTTCGACGAGACGATCTGGCTGCTCGTCCCCGGCTCCGCCTACGCCGACTGCGACCTGCACGCGCAGACGACGGAACGCGATGAGATCCTGCGCGACCTGTGGGAGTTCGAGGACAAGCCCGCCGGCCTCCAGGAGGCAGGAGCGAAGATCTTGCCGTGGGCATTCGAGGAGGGCACGGGGGCGTTCCTGTACTGGCTGGCGCGGCCCGGTCAGCACCCCGACGAGTGGACCGTGCTCTACAACGAGGGGCGCGGACCCCTGTGGGAGCACCATGACATGGGGTGCCTGGCCTTCCTGTCCGCGGTGCTCACGGGAACGGCGAAGACGGACTACTTCGGCTACCTCTACGAAGTGCTGAAGCCGACGAAGCACCACTTCGCAACGGCCGATCAGACCCTGGCATCGGCATGATGCCCCCGGCATCGACATCCCCCTGCCCGGCCGCCATATCTGCCAAGGGCGTGCCCTCACCGGCACCGTGATGGGCTCCGTCCGCACCCGCGCCGATGTCCCCGGCTACGCCCAGATGCTGCAGCCGGCGCATGCGGCCAGCTCCACACCGCCCCACTGATCACCGCATCGCTGCCGCTCAAGGACATCAGCGAAGCGATCCGCCACGCCCAGACCCGCCAGGGCGCACGAACCGTGATCACCTTCCAGGCGTCGGTGAAGGCGCCTTGGACCTCGTCGAGATGCCTCGTCCACCAGTCGAGAAGCCGGGACGCCGGGACGCCGGGACGCCGGGACGCCGGGACGGACAAGTGATCGCATGAATGGTCACTCCGGTCATAGTGGAACACCAGGTGCCAGAAATCGCACATGCGCTTCCACCACAGCCGGTGCACCGAGTCCGCCAGATAACCCGTCCTCACGTCCACGACAGACCGGTAGCCACGAACAAACGCTCCGTCTCGGCAGACAACCTTGGCTCCGCGATACTCCCGCAGCCAGGCGGTGACCGTCTCCATCCTCCGGTCGGGTTAGACCTCTACGCGCTTCCCGCTCTCCGCGTCGATCAGAATCATCGCGTAGCGGTGGCCCCTGAGCAGGGCGAATTCGTCGATCCTCAGCATCCGCGGCACCGGCCGCTGTGGCAGGGGGATCCGTAGCAGGCAGGTCAGTACGGTGGCCCAGCTGATTACCTGATGCAGATGCAGCAGCAAGCGGGACGGCCTTGCCCGCCAACGCCGTCCCGCCACCTCAGCGATGTTCTGCAGAGCAGGTGTCCGGCGTTGATAGCGCACCGTCAGGCCCTCGACCTGCTCGACGAACGTCTGCTTCGCGCAGGCCGGGTTCTCACCGTACAGTCGCCGCACCGACAGATCGATCACGACCGGACAGCTGCCGACGGCCTCGTCCGCGATATGCCGCACGTACCGCCTGTGTTCCCAGCTCGACGCCAGCCCGTATCCCGGGCAAACGGCCGGAACCTCGCCATGCGTCCGTGCCGTGATCCGTACCAGCTCTTCATCGCCCTCAACTCCGCTCGACCTGCACCGCGGCCAGCTGCGCTTACTGCTCCCGGCGCAGCCGCCACGGGAACCGGTACGCGGCACGCTACGCAGGCCTGCTCAGGGCACCACATGCAACAGGGAACTCCAATGCGTCGTCCATGGCGCCAAGGATGCTCCGCCGCCGACATCGCGCACGCCGCGTACGGCGGCACGACCGAAACGCATCCGTCTGCGGCTTCCGGTGGTGCCGGTGGCACCGATGACCAGAGTGGTGCCGGCGGTGGTCATCGGCTGCTCCCGGTGAAGTGGGCGCCGGGCTCCTGGACGGCGAGGGGGTTCCAGTAGTCGCGGTAGGAGGTGATGCGCCCGTCTCGAACGGTCACGACGGCGATGTAGGTCATATCGAAGGGAGCGTCAGTCTCCACCAGGCGGCCGACGCCGCGCATCTCGACCACGATGGTCTGTGGATCGGCGGTCTGGTGGATCCGTAGGTCGGGGAAGTCGTGCAGATCGATGCGGTCGGGGTAATGGCGCATGTAGGCGGCGACGGCCTCCTTGCCCTCCAGACGCCGGGGCCAGCCCTCGGGGGCGAAGGGGAACTGCATGAGGCCGTCCTCGGCCCACAGAGCGACCCACGCGGGAATGTCCTTGTCCAGCAGCAGTCGCAGGCTGTGGCGGTAGAGATCCGCCGGGGAGATCGGTGCGGACATGAGTATCCTCCAGTCACAGAATCCGGACCCTGGGTCCGATTCAACGATATGGACCACGGGTCCGTTTTACAAGTGGAGGGAGCGGCATGCCCGGACGCCAGTCGTCTCGCAAGGACGCCATTGGCGACCGGGAGGCCGTGCTCGCGGCTGCCGACGAGCTACTGCACAGTACTGAGCTGTCGATCGAGCTGGGCGAGGAAGGACCGGACGCCGGTGGCGCGCGGAGCGTGTTCTTCGAGGTCTCCGCGCAGGCGCCACAGGAGTCCGGTGGCCCGGGAGGAGGTGACGGAGGGGAACCGGTCGAGGGCGCGTTCGCCGAAGGTGATGGCCTGCTCGAATTGGCCGCGCTGGGTGTGGGCCAGAGCGAGCCAGGCACTGTGGCGCAGGGCTGAGCGCTGGAAGGCCGGGTCGTCCTCCAGGGCACGGGCGTGCAGCAGCTCTTCGGCTTGAGGGAGGAGGCGGTCCTGGCGGGCGGGGACGCGGCGGGCGAGGATGACCAGGCTGCGGCCGGCGATGGCGTCGAGCTCGGCGGGGCTGACGTAGTAGGCCCCAGCGTGGTCCGGGTTCGGTGGGGTGGCGGGCGATGGTGTCGAGCTGGGTGAGGGTGTCATCGCGGGTGTGGCGGAAGGCTCCGATGTCGCCGGCGGCGGCGTGGGCGAGTCCGCCGCGGGCGTGGACGAGGGCCTGGACATCGGGGCGACGAAGGTCGCTCTGGGAACTCTGGCCGAATCCGGGGCGCAGGTGCGGGCGACAGTAGCCACGCCGCTGTCGCCGGAGGGGCTGCTCCCGTGACTTCGCTCGCAGCTTCCGCGCCGGCTCGACGGGCTGGGGGGCGTTCCCGGCGGGCTGGACGGTCACGAGCGGGTGACGTCGTGGCCCAACCGTCCGGCCTGGGACGGATTCCCGCTCGGCGAAGAGCTCGGGCAGCTCGTCTCCGCGGTCGTGATCCGCGACGACGGGCGACGCCGCAGCGCTGGGCGAATGCCGGCAGGGCTTCACGGCCGGGCGCAGGGACGTGATGGTCGTCGTCCTGGGCACGGATATCGGGGGCGCGGTGGCCATCGATGACCGTCCGGGCCGGGGCAGCGGGTGATCCCCCGCACCTTGGGGCACGTACGCATCCTGGACAGCAACGGGTGCGTGTGCGGGGGGGACGGGCTGTGCGCAGACGGCGTTGCGGTCGCTGCCACACGATGACGGCCTGGGTCCACGGCTGGCCGCGTGGCCGGACGGTCAGCGCCTGACCGACTTCGTGGTCGACCTGGCCCGGCTGACGGACGTACAGGTTGTGCTGACCGGCGGGCCGATGGAGCGCCCGGTCCTGCGCTACGAGACGGTCGCCCGGCTCAACTCGCTCGGCCTCATTCCCCTGGTGCCGGAGCACCCGGGGCGATCGAGCCTGCTGGGGGCCACGGGCTTGGAGCGTGCCGCGTGACCGGGGCGGTGCAGGCGGCGCTGTTCGACCTGGACGGCACGCTGGCCAACACCGAGGCGATCACCGCCGCCGCGCTGCGCGGGGCCTGGGCCTGCACGGGACAGGCAGGGCCCGTGCCGGTGGAGCGGTTCTTGGCGATGTCCGGCCAGCCTCTGGAGACCATCCTCGCCCATCTGGGGATTCCCGAGCATCTCGCCGAGCTCTACCGGCAGGAGGCCGCCACGCTGACCGGCCGGGCGCGGTCGTTCGACGGGGCCCTGACGTGGCTGACCATGCTGCGCTCACGGCGGGTACCCGTTGGGGTGATCACCGGCAAGGAGCGGGCGCGCACAACCGCGCTGCTCGAGCAGCTATGTATCGCCGATCTGGTCGGCGCGGTGGTCACCCCGAGCGACCCACCGGCGGCCAAGCCGTCGCCCGACGGGGTGCTGTGGTTGTGCGACCAGTTCCGAGCCCATGTCCGACGGACGGTGCTGGTCGGGGACGCGGTCGCCGATCTCCAGGCCGGTCAGGCGGCCGGGGCACATCCGGTCGCGGTGCTGTGGGGCACCGGTCGGCGCAAGGTGCTGGCCGCGCACCGGCCCTGGCTCATCGTCGAGCAGCCCGCGCAGCTGACCGTCCTGCTCGACGCCCTGACCACCGAAAACCCGGCGGCGCCGGGCCTGTCCGGGGCCGCACAATCCGCCCCACCCGAACCCGTGTGGCACGTCGCGCCACTGGGGGCCGTTCACTGGCGCGGTTGTGCCAGTCCAGCACCTGCTCGCGGGTGAGCTCCTCGAGCACCAGCTCCTGGTCCTCGACCACGTCGGCGGGCTCCGGGTCCGAGGCAGAGGCGATAGGGGCCTCGCGGATAGCGGCCATCATCGAGCTCGCGCAGAATCGAACCGCGCTGAAGCCATTCGGCGACGAGGGTGCGCACTTCCGCGGTGCGACAGACGGAAGCCAGCCCCCCCCTCGTGTAACGAGGGTCAGGTGCCGCGGGAGGTGTGGGAGCCCCCTCTTCCACCGCATCAACGTCGTGATCACCGCAGCCTGGGCACTCGCCTTCACCCTGACCGCCACCGCACTGGCCATCGCCGACGCTGCGGATCTCGGCACCGGGCCCTCCATAGCGATCCAGGTTGCCAGCTTCGCCCTCCCCGCTGCCTTCATGGCCCGCTACCCCGAGCGCGCCCGCGCCCGCCACGCCCAGTAGGTCCGAACGGCAGCCCGGCCGTCACCGGCGCACCCGACCCTACGGCCGGAGTGCCGTGCGATCTTCACCCCTTGGCCGCCGGAGCAGTTCGATGCAGCCCCTCGCGTACGCGCGCCGGTCACATCCGGGCGCGGCGCGCCGGGCGGGGGCTTTCGGAGGGGGACTCCAGGTCACCTTCGACGAGTTGCTTCAGGACGCGCAGAAGGTCCTGGCGGTCGGTGGCCGCGAGGGAGGCGAGGGCGTCGGCGTGGACCTGGTCGACGATGCGCTGGCTCTGGACGGCGACGGCGGCGCCCTGGTCGGTGACGGCGATGATGCGGGCCCGGCGGTCCTTGGCGGAAGGCCGCCGCTCGGCCAACCCTGCCTTCTCCAGGGCGTCGACGGTGACGACCATCGTCGTCTTGTCCATGTCGCCGATCTCGGCGAGCTGGATCTGGGTCCGCTCCTCCTCCAGGGCGTGCACGAGAACGCAGTGCATGCGGGCGGTGAGGCCGATCTCGGCGAGGGCGGCGGCCATGCGGGTGCGCAGGACGTGGCTGGTGTGGTCCAGGAGGAAGGACAGGTCGGGTTCGGTCCGAGTGGGCGCCATCGCAGTCATGCTCCCAGCCTAGCAATTCGATCCGCAATAAATCGTCTGCAACAAAACTATCTGCTACGGTCAATGGTCCTCACTGACTGGAGAAGCCCATGCCTGTGGCTACGGATGCCCCTGCCCCCCTCGTCACCACCCGCCCCACCGCCCCGGCGGCAACGCAACGGCTGCGCTCCCGCTGGACGGCGCTCGCCGTGCTCTCCACCGGCATGCTGATGACGGTCCTCGACGGCAGCATCGTCACCGTTGCGATGCCCGCCATCCAGAACGACCTGGGCTTCACCCCCGGCGGCCTCAGCTGGGTGGTCAACGCCTACCTGATCGCCTTCGGCAGTCTGCTGCTGCTCGCCGGTCGCCTGGGCGATCTGATCGGTCGCAAGCGCATGTTCCTGGCCGGGACCGCCGTCTTCACCGCTGCCTCGGTACTCGCCGGCTTCGCCGCCTCCCCCGCGGTGCTCATAGCGGCCCGCTTCCTCCAGGGCGTCGGCAGCGCGATGGCCTCGGCGGTCAGTCTCGGCATTCTGATCACCCTGTTCACCGACCCCCGCGAGCGCGCCAGGGCGATTGCCGTCTTCTCTTTCACCGGCGCGGTCGGAGCCTCCCTGGGTCAGGTGCTCGGCGGCATCCTCACCGACGCCCTCGACTGGCACTGGATCTTCTTCATCAATCTGCCCATCGGGCTCGCCGCGCTGCTGCTGGCCGCGCCCGCACTTCCCGCCGACCGGGGCCTGGGGCTGCGCTCGGGGGCCGATGTAGTCGGCGCGCTCCTGGTCACCGCCGGACTCAGTCTGGGCATCTACACGGTGGTCGAGGTGGAGCAGTACGGCTGGATCTCCGCGCACACCCTCGGCCTCGGGACGCTCTCCCTCGCCTTGCTGGCCGCCTTCACCCTGCGTCAGGCCAGGACCCGCACTCCGCTGATGCCGCTGCGGATCTTCCGCTCGCGCACCGTGGTCGGCGCGAACCTCGTCCAGATGCTGATGGTGGCCGCGCTCTTCTCCTTCCAGATCCTGGTCGCCCTCTACCTCCAGAACGTCCTGGGCTACAGCGCCGCCGCAACGGGCCTGGCCATGCTCCCGGCCGCCGCCGTCATCGGTGCGGTCTCGCTGGGGGCTTCGGCCCGGCTCAACGCCCGCTTCGGCGAGCGCCGTGTCCTGCTGGCCGGTCTTACCCTGCTGGTCCTGGCGCTCGGCCTGTTGACCCGGCTGCCGGTGCACGCCGACTACGTCACCGACCTGCTGCCGGTGATGCTGCTGGCCGCCGGCTTCGGCCTGGCCCTGCCTGCACTCACCACACTGGGCATGTCCGGCGCCGACGAGCAGGACGCGGGGCTCGCCTCCGGCCTGTTCAACACCACTCAGCAGATCGGCATGGCGGTCGGCGTCGCCGTCCTCTCCACGCTGGCGGCCTCGCGCACGGAGACCCTGGAGTCAACCGGCCACACCGCGGCCGCCGCTCTGACGGGCGGCTACCACCTGGCCTTCGCGGTCGGCGCCGGCCTGCTCCTGACCGCCGCCGCCGTCACCGCGACCCTCCTGCGCAGCCCGCGCCGTCCGAGTTAGAGGGCAACGATCTAGATGGCGGGTAGTGAGGGGTGTTTGCGACTGGTGGCGTTGATGGTCGCTGCATGGCATGTGAATGCTCGTCGTCCGTACCGCAGTGATGTCTCCGACGCCCGCTGGGCCTTGATCGAACCAGTTTTCACCGCCTGGCGAGCCAACCTGGTGGGGACGGGAGTCCTGCCGTTGCGATTCCCTGACGGGCAGGACGCGGCCACCTGCGGCATCGACGGATCGGAGGAGATCGATCTGGCCGGTCTGGACGGCCTGCGTCCCCACGGTCCGGTCACCGTTCAGTTGCGGCGCGCCGACGGTTCCGTTCTCGCCTTCGATACGGTCGCCGAGGTGGAGACCGCCCGTGAGGTGGCCTATCTGCGTAAAGGCGGGATCCTTCCGTACCTGACCGAAACGCTCATCACCTCACACGCGCGTCCGAACGGCGGCGACACCCCATCAACTACGCTCTGACGACGCCGAATCACCCCGTACCCACTTCGCGGCAGGCGTCCCGCGACGCCTTCCGCACAACAGCAACCGCACCACCGTTTTCCTTCGGAGGCACCGCATGACGAAGCAGCTCGACCCCGATTTCGGACTCACCGCGCAGGACTACAGCCGCCACCGTGCCGGGTTCCCGCCCCAGCTGGTCGAACGGCTCGTCGCCGCCGGACTCGAGCTGCCCGGCAAGGACGTGCTCGACATCGGCACGGGAACCGGCAGCCTGGCGCGACTGTTCGCACAGGCGGGAGCCACGGTGACCGGCCTCGACCCAGCCGCGGCGCTGCTGGAGCAGGCGAAGGAGCTGGACCGCGCGGCGGGCGTGAAGATCGACTACCGGATGGCGACCGCGGAGGCCACCGGTCTGCCGGAGGCGTCGTTCGACGTGGTGTCAGCCGGGCAGTGCTGGCACTGGTTCGACGCCCCCAAGGCGGCGGCCGAGGTGAGCCGGCTGCTGCGCCCCGGCGGACACGTCGTCATCGCCCACTTCGACTGGCTGCCCCTGCCCGGCAACATGGTCGAGGCCACCGAGTCCCTGATCACCGCCTACAACCCGGCGTGGACGATGAGCGGCGGCACGGGTCTGTACCCGCGGTGGCTGACCGACCTGGCGACCGCCGGGTTCACCGGCATCGAGACCTTCTCCTTCGACCTGGCCGTCCCGTACACCCGGCAGGACTGGGTGGGCCGCATCCGGGCCAGCGCCGGGGTGGGGGCGAGCCTGCCGTCGGAGGACATCGCCCGCTTCACTGAGGATCTCCACCGTGTCCTGCGCGAGCAGTACCCCGGCGAGGTGCTGGCGATCCCCCACCGCACCTGGGCGGTGACGGCGACAACACCCCCCCACTAGCGACTGTCTGAGGTTGTGATCAACCGGTCTGTAGGAGTCGCTGATCCAGATCATCGAGGCGCGTAGATGTAGGCCGGCGAGGTAGCGTTCGGGGGTCTTGTCGTAGCGGGATTTCCGGCAAGGGCAACTCACCGTGCCGTAGCCTCGGGACGCCTGGCTTTGTTCACGTTCAGCAGCAGCGATTGTCTGCTGGTTTGAACAGCAGCTGCCGATCGGAAGTGGCGGGGATGTTCATGAGAAATGACGTCAGTGTGTGGTTGCCCTGTGGGACTCAGTGAATCGTCGGTCGGTCATCTCGACGACGTCGGGCTGAGGGGCCGCCTTGATCAGCTAGGGTCTGGGGTTCTGGGCTGAGCCTCGTTCGGTTGAGTGGCCCGTTCGGTTTGGGGGAGGTTGTCTTGGCTGTTCCGTGGGAGCTGGTGATCTCGACCGCGGGGGGTGTTGCCGCCACGGTCGTAGGTGTTGTCGCTGGTGGTGTTGTCGGACGGCGTGGCCAGAATGAGCAGTGGATCAGGGACAACCGGACGAAAGCGTATGCGGACTTCTTGCAGGCGTTCGCCACGCTGGAGATGGAACTTCGAGAGGCGTTCCTCGAGGATCGGCCCCACACGGCTGACTGGGTGCCGTGGCACTCGGCGTTGACCACGATCAGTCTGGTTGCGCCGCGTGAAGTGGCGGCGGCTGCTTCGGAGCTCACGGGGGCCGTGGGACGCTTCTGTGAACTGGTCGACAGCTCGCCCAAGACGCGCGAGGACCTGCGGGGGATCCACGCCGTCCTGGTTGAGGGCCAGATGCGTTTTGTCAATGCGGCCCGCGGTTCGCTGGACGGATCGCAGTCGCCGCTCGAATGGCAGCTTGGTGGTCCGCCGGCGTGGCATGAGATCGAGCCGTATGCCCCAGCGCCGTCGGTGGAGGGATCTGCATAGGTCAGAAGCCGTCAGGTCTGCCCTTCGTTGCGGGGGATGGCCTGCCGCCCTCCGGGCGGCAGGCCATCGAGTGGGAAGCCGCAGGTGTCAGCCGGCCTTGGCCGGTTCCTCGGCTCGGGCTCGGGTGCTGGCGAGGCGGTAGGAGTCGGTGCCAGTCTCGATGATGGTGCCGTTGAAGGTGAGGCGGTCGACGATGGCCGCGCAGAGGCGGGGATCGGTGAACGTCTTGGTCCAGCCGCCGAACGACTCGTTCGAGGCGATGGCCATGCTGTTCTTCTCCTCGCGCTCGGTCAGGACCTGGAAGAGGAGTTCAGCGCCGCGGCGGTCGAGTTCCATGTAGCCGAGCTCGTCGATGCACAAAAGATCAACACGTCCGCAGCGGGCGATCGTCTTGGAGAGCTGCTTCTCGTCGGAGGCTTCGACGAGCTCGTTGACCAGCTTCGTCGCCAGCACGTACGTGACCCGGTAGCCAGCCATCGCCGCCTCGGTTCCCAGCGCGATGAGCATGTGCGACTTGCCGGTCCCGGAGTCGCCGATCAGGCAGAGCGGCTGACTCTTCTTGATCCACTCGCAGCTGGCGAGCGTGTGAATGGTGGCCGCGTCGATGTTGGGGTTGGCGTCGAAGTCGAAGGTCCGCAGGACTTGTCCCGTGGGAATCCGGCCGCTTTGATCCGCCGTTCCGAACGGCGCCCGGCCCGGTCGTCGCACTCGGCCATCAGCAGCTCGGCGAGGAAGCCGCGGTAGGTCATCTGGCCCTTCATCGCCCGGTCGGCGATGTCGGAGAACTCGTTCCTGATCGACGGAAGCCGCAGCAGGCGGCAGGCGGTGTCGATGGCCGTGGTGGCGGCCTGCTCGGTCAATCCTCGCTGGCGTGGCAGGGTCACTGTGCTTCTCCCTCGCGGTGTTCACCGCCGCTGGCGCGACGACGTCGGAGCAATTGGTCGTAGTGCGTCACTGAGGGCAGTGGCCTGGTGTCCGGGGGAAGGTGAGCGAGCCGCCACTCGTGCAGAAACGTCACCGTCGCCTCACCGGCCGCCCCTGTCGGCGAAGCATGGCCGGGCGGCTCGTCCTCGGCCTGGGCGACCTTGCGTGCCTCCAGCGCGACCGCGTCCGCGGTCAGGGCCCCGGCCCGCAGAGCCATCGCGAGGCCGGCGACCAGGTGCTCGTGAGAGACGTGGCGCCCAAGCAGCAGCACCTCGATCAGCGCCCTCGTCCCGGCGGTGTCACCGTGAGCCTTGACCGCGGCCGCCCACCAGGCGTCATGGACCGGGGTGAACTTGCCGGCGGAGCGGGCCTGCTCCAAGGCGGTCGCGCCGGGGAAGGCCCCCGGCTTGCGGATCAGGGCCTCCAGGTAGTGGTCCAGATCCAGGCGGCAGCCGCCCTTCGCGATCAGCCGCTCATGCCGGGCCACTTCCACGTTCCTGTCATAAACCACCAGGTGAGAAGCGTGCAGCATGACCCGAACCCGCTTCCCGATCAGCCGGACCGGCACCGAGTACCGGTTCGTGCGGACAGCGATCTGGCTGTAGCGGTCGACCCTCGGAGCGAACAGCCGGCCCGTCTCGAACGACTCTTCTGGCAGCGGCATCAGCAGCGGCCGCTCGGCTTCGAAGTACTCGTCGATGGTCCGCGGCCGCGAACCGATCCGACGCCGCCCGTCATGAAGATCCCACTGGTCAACGAGTTCGTTCAGCTCGGCCAGCGAGTCGACCTCGGGCACCGGGGTGAAGTGGTTGCGGCGGAAGTAGCCGATCTGTCCTTCCACTCCGCCCTTCTCGTGGGCGCCTTCGATGCCGGGCCGGCAGTAGAAGCTCTCGATCCCGAAGTGCGACCTGAAGGCGATCCACCGGTCGGCCTCCACCCTCGCCCGGCTCAGCCCCAGAACCCGGGCGACGGCGGCCTTCAGGTTGTCGTAGCGGACCTTGCTCGTGGGACCCCGCCCAGAGTGCGAAGTGCGTGCACGTGCCCTTCGAAGAAGGCTTCCTGGCCGCAGGACGCGAAGACCCGGTGGACGGCCTTGCCTGAGTAGGACAGCCGGAAGGAGAACAAGTAGCAGGTCACAAGCTCGCCGGCGAGCCGGACGGTCACGTCGCCGAAGTCGACCTCGGCTTCCATACCGGGCTGGTGGGTCTGCGGCACGAACGCTTCGACCGGCGCCTTCCCCGACTCGACGAGGATCTGCGGCTTCCGGTCCACGACGTAGCGCCGGACCATCTGGTAGGAGACGTCCGCCGCGTGTTCCTCGAGCAGGCGGTGGAAGATTCGCGTGATCGTGTGACGCTGCTTGCGCGGCGTGTCCAGATCCGCCCGGAGCATCCCGTCGATCACCGGCTTGTACGGATCCAAGGCCGTCGGCCTCGGCGGAAGCTTCTTCCTCGGCTCCGGCCAGACAGAGTCGACGGCCTTCCTGACGGTCCGCCACGACACGTTGTACTTGCGCTCGATCTCCCTGTGATGGTGTGGCGCCGATCAGGACGATATGGTCGCCGCCGAGTGCATCGGGTGGGAGCGTGAAGTGACGGCTGGTATATGTGACGTTGGTCCGTGGGCGCTCTTCCGGGGCCCGCTGGTAGCCCATGTGTTCCAGCCAGGCTCCGCTGCGTGCGCCACGGCGCCCATGGCGTCGACCACGAGGTCAGCCTCCAGTGCGTTGCCGTCGGCTGTTGCACCACGTGGATGCAGGCGCACCCCTCGTACGGTCTTTTCTCCTTTGCGACCTTCGGTGAGTAATCCTGTGACCTCTACGTCCTCGCGGAGAGTGAGGGATGGAAGCTGCAAAATGCGTGCCCGGAGCTGGGCTTCCAGGAATGGCCGTGAGGCGAAGATCGCGTGCACTCCCGCTGGAGCCCGGTGGAACGTGTGGCCGTGATAGGTGATGCGGCTCTGGCTCCCCAGTTCGGAGCTCAGGGCGCCATCGGCCTGGCACTGGTGGATCAGTCCGGGAAACAGCTGTTCCATCTGCTGCGCGGCACGGAGCAGGACAAGATGGATGTGCGGACTCTGCGGTACCCCGCGTCGGCCTTGTCTGTCTGTGATCTCCCCGCTGATCTGGTCGCGTTCCACCAGTGTCACTCGGTCGAAATGGCGGGTGAGTACGGCGGCGGCGCACAGTCCTGCAATTCCCGCGCCCAGTACGGCGGCGTGGCCACGGGCGACAGGAGCATCAGCACGAGTCATTCATATCACCTTTCAAGCGGGTCGGTGTGGCCAACCTGAAGGGCGATTGAGGATCAGGTAGGGCCCTCCTTGGTGGCTGTGTTGGGCAGCAGCCGGACGACGACCGAGAACATCCCCAAGGTGAGGGCCATGCTCAGCACACCGAGCAGATTCGTGACCACCGGCGGGAGAGCTACTGCCACCGCGAGCACGACTGGCCACGACGAGAACACCAGCCCTGCCAGGGTGATACCTCCTGCCATGGGCAGAAGGAACATCTTCTGGTATCCCTTGAGGCGCGCGTGCAGGTAAGACAGGATCAGAGCAGTCGCGAGGCATGCTGCCGCCATGTACACCGTCAGGTGGAACGGGATGCGGCCGAACACCCTGAACGGCCAGGGCTCGTAGTAGGTGTAGATGCCGGCGTGCATGAGGAGGAGCTCGCCGATGATGTCGGCAGCCGAGGATGCCGCGAGCAGCTTCCACATACGGGCCCTGGGGCTCCTCCCACCGGTGACCGCGAAAACGGTGAAGCCCATGGAGCAGAACCACGCGATCCACGCGGGAAACAAGAACGGCAATTCGTTGTGCCCCCAGAACACGTAGACCTTTGAGGTGCCCGCAGCGGGGAAGAATTGAACGGACGTGAGCGCGTCGTAGATGACTTCGGTGAACGCGCCGACGAGCGCGGATGCCACCATCCAGAGGTGGAGTCCCGATCGTTTCTTGATCAGGACCAGCAGTGCCCGAATGATAAAGGCCAGGGCGGTCACCGTCAGGATCGCGGTGACGACGTAATAGGCCGATGAAGGCACGAGCGGTCCTTGAGGCGGAGCGGTCATGGGGTCCTTCCGGCCGCGGGCTGTGTTGTGGACAGCTGCTGCGGCGCTCCCGCCCACCGATTCATGCCGTCGGCGAGGTGCCATCTGTCCCTGACCTGGCTGTACTGTCGTCAGTGCACCTTGCCGACGATCCACGCGGCCGGCGAAGACGGGTCGTCGCCGGCCATGTACTCGGTGGCGCCGCGCAGGAAGTCGTCGTGGGTGATGTGGTGGTCGCCGTCGGTGTCGAGGTAGCGGAACACCTCATGGGAGGTGGCCTCGGGCACGAGGAAGCCGCACAGCATGCCGTGGGCGTACTCGGCCTCGCTGATCAGCCCGTCCTGGTCGCGGTCCATGAGCGTGCAGGCGAGCTCACCGGTGCGCAGAACAGCCGCGAGTCCGGGGTGGTCGGGAGTGGCCAGCATCTTGTGCCAGCTGTGGATCACGTTGGCGGGTGTCGCGCCGGTCTCGTCGTAGAGGCCCTGGGGCGAGATGACTTTGTCCCATACCTCGCGGAGCGTGGCGCGCAGCCGGATGGCGAGCTCGTGATCACCGGCGAGGCTGACGGCTGCGCTCCAGCGATCGGCGGCCAGGGCGAAGTCGTTGCGGGTGATGAGGAAGTCGCGGTCGGCGTCAAAGCAGCCGAACCACTGCTGGATCTTGCGCGCGAAAAAGCCCGCCTGCTGCACTGATGGATCGGCGGTGTTCCGGTGCGTGTCCATTTACTGGCCCTTTCGCCGAAGAAGGATGATGCTGGCCGCGGTTGTCCATGCGCACGTGGGCACGACTTGAAGGAGAAATGACCCCACTGAGGTCGGGGACCATGGTCCTTTGTGGACGAAGATGAAGGCGATCTCGCTGACGTTGATGACGGCGACGATGGAGGATCCCCAGCTGCCGAGCCAGGGTGGCAGAATGCGGTGTTCTCGATTCGTGACTGCGATGGCTGCCCAGGCGAATCCGAGGGGCACCAGGCTGATGGCGTAGGTCAGCTGAAGGGAGTTCCAGGAGCTGGTCGCGATCAGAAGTCCTGCGTGATCCTCACGGAATCCTGGATACGACTGACCCATCATGACGATGTTCAGGTAAGAGCCAACCCACACGATGCACGTGATGGCGAAAGCCATGCCACCGCCGATCATGGTGAGGGACGGAAGGCAGATCTTTCCCTTCCTGGAGATGATGGCCAGGGCGAGGAGCCAGAGGAACAGCGTGATGGACAGCTCGAAGACGAGCGCGAGGATGGACTGGATCTCTCCTCGGGGGACGGCGTAGTCCACGTACGTTCGTCCGTCGAGGTTGTCGTCCGGGTAGGGGAACCCGTTGCCCAGAGCAACACACGGGATGATGGCCAGGGGGAGAAACCCCATCATCCCCGCCCATCGCAGGTAGCGGTTCTCGGCCATGGGTTCCCTCCGTGGGTGGCGGCCGGTTGTGTGCGGGAGGCGGGGCTAGTGGTTGTGCACCCGGCCTACGAGGGAGGCGGCCGGCGAGGTGGGGTCGTTGGTGGAGAGGAATTCGAGCGAGACTCGCAGCAGGTCCCCTGCGGTGATGCGTCCATCACCCTTGGTGTCGGCATAGCGGAAGGCCGCGATGGCCGGCTCGCGGGCCACGAGGAGCCCACGGTGCCAGGGCGTGACGAATTCGGCTTCGCTGATGTAGCCGTCGCCGTCCCTGTCGCACATCAGGAAGGACAGGTTGACGAATTCGATGAACGTGCCCGTGGCCGGGTGGTCAGGCGTGGCCAGTACCTGGCGCATGCTGTCGACGACTTCGTCGATGTCGGCGCCGCTGTTGTCGTAGCGGCTGTCGGGCGACACCGCGGTGTCCCAGACCTTTCGCAGAGTGTCCCTCATCCGCACGGTGAGTTCGGCGTCGCCGGGCAGGCCGACGGCGACGCTCCAGCGATCGGCGGTGCGCGCGAAGTCATCGCGGGTGAGGTGGAAGTCGCGGTCGGCGTCGAAGCAGCCGGCCCACAGCCGGAACTTGCGGGCGAAGAGGTCCGGTTCGTGTGCTGAGGACGTGCTGATGGCGTTCATGGCGTTCATGGCGTTGCCTCCAGCTTGATGTGGCGGCGTTCAGGAATCGAGCGGTTCACCGTCTCCGGGCACGGGCTCATCAGCAGGGTTGTGGCCCATCTGTTCCAGGATCCAGTCGGTGATGCCGGCGGCGGTGGGCTTGGTCCACAGCACGGCGGTGTCGATGGCCAGGCCGAGTGTGTGCTGCAGGCGCTGGCGTAGCTGCATGGCGGCCAGCGAGTCGAGGCCGAGCATCACCATGGAGGTGGTCGGTGTGATGTGCTGCCTGGGTGCGTTGAGGATGTCCCGCAAGGTGTCGATGACGTGTGCGTGCAGCAGTGGCCTGCGGTGGGCGTCATCGGGAGCAGCCAGCAGGTCGGCCAGGCGGTCCGGGGTCTGGTCACCGGAGGTCGAGCTGATGGTGCTGTCGGCGAAGAGGGCAGACGCCGCGGCCTGGGGGTAGGGGGCGAGCCACTGGGCGGGGTCGATGGGCGAGTAGCTGATGTGGGTGTAGCCGGCGGAGAGGATGCGGTCGAGGGCGTCGATTCCGTCGGCCGGATTGATCATGGCGAAGCCGCGGCGTTCCATGCCCTGTCCGGCTCCGACATGGGACCAGGCCCCCCACTGGATGGCGGTGGCGGGCAGGCCTTGGGCTTGCCGGTGGGCGGTGAGGTCGTCGAGGAAGGCGTTGGCGGCGGCGTAGGCGGCCTGGCCGGGAGATCCGATCAGTGCGGCGAGGGAGGAGTAGAGGACGAAGAAGTCCAGTTCGTGGTCGAGAGTGGCCCGATGGAGCTCCCACGCCCCGGTGACCTTGCCTCGCCAGACCCGGTCCAACAGGGCCTCGTCGAGGTTGTCAAGGAGGGCGTCTTCGACCACGCCGGCACTGTGGACGATTCCTCGCAAGGGCATATCGTTGCTGGTCGCGGTCGTGATGGCCTCCATTGTCGCCTTGGGCTCGGCGATGTCGCCCAGCACTACGTGCACATCGCACCCCTGCTTGCGCAGGGCCTCGACCTGGGCAGTGGCTCCAGGAGCCGGAGCGTGACGTGAGCACAGCACGACTCGGCCGGCACCCTTGTCGGCGAGGTACCGGGCGGTCAGCAGTCCGAGACCGCCCAGACCGCCGCTGATCAGGTAGGCGCCGTCTGCCCGTATGCCGGCTGCGTGGTCCTGTGCTGGTGGGGGTGATGCCAGGGTCAGTGTGCGCAGTTGCCGCTGTCCGCCGTGGAGCCGTACTTCGCGGATGTCGGGATCGTCGGCCAGGAGTTCCAGTGCGGCCTTCTCCGGTTCGTCGGCTTCGAGGAGACTGGTGGCGAGCTGGGGGTATTCGAAGGCGGCGGTGCGCAGTACCCCGCGCAGTCCGGCGATGCCCAGCCCAGCGCGTGGGGTGAGGGTGGCCAGCCACAGTCGTGGAGGTGCGGGGAGGGAGGCGAGCTGTCGCAGCAGGGCGCACAACCGGCCTACCCGGGCACGGGCGGTGCGTTCGGCCTGCCCCGGAGCCCCGCCGCCGGGGACGTGGACCACCGTCGGATTCTTCCGTGCTGTCAGTAGCTTCTCCAGCGTCGACGGATCAGCGTCGGGCATGGGCAGCAGGTGGCAGGCGGCGCCCTTGCCGATCAGCGCGTCGGCGAGGGCTTGGGCCCTCATGTGGTCCTCGGTCAGCAGCACGAACAGGCCTGGGGCACCCGTGATCTGAATGGGCTGGTGTTCACTCCAGGTCAGGTGGGCCAGCCGCGAGGCGAACCGTTCGTCTGGCGTGGTGATGTTGGCGACCCGCAGTCCCTCGACGCGGGCCGCCACGGTGCCGTCGTCCGTGGCCAGCAGCAAGTTCGCGGTGCAACCCAGATCATCAGCCCCGGTGAGCTCAGCGTGGCAGGTGCGCACCGCCCAGGTGGACCCGTAGATCTCCACGTGGTCGAAGCCGGTCACGACGATCGGGCCGCGGGTCAGCTGGTAGTGGTGGCGCCAGACGGCGATGGCGGCCTGCACGGCGGAGTCCAGCAGCGCGGGGTGGATGCTCGTCATCCACGACGAGACCCGTGCCGGGTCGGGGATGCGCAGCCGCACCCGGGCTCGGTCTTCTTCGCGATGGATGTGGAGGGATTCCAGACCACGGAAGGCGGGACCGTGTACGACTTGGTGCCGGTCGCGGAAGTACGCGTAGAGGTCTGACGGTGCTAACGGCTCCCATGCCCGCACATCAGGGTGCGGGCATGGGGGCGCTGCTCCGTCGGGTGCGGCGATGGTTGCCCGGCCATGGACGATGTGATCGTTCCCGGCCTGGGAGAGCACCTCGATCTGGACGACGCCTTCGGTGTCGGCTTCGGCGCGCACGCTCACGACGGGTTCGGGTTCGAGGAACAAGGGGGCGAGCAGCCGCAGCCCGGTGACGGCAACGTGATCGGTGCTGAAGACGGTGGTGGCGGCCGCGAGCATCATCTCGCACAGTCCGGCCCCGGCCATGACAGGGGCACCGGCCACCCGGTGGTCGTCCAGCCACGGCAAGCGCTTGGGGCTGAGGGGGGTCTGCCACAGGTGACGGCCGGGGTGTTCGGGGTCGTGAACATGGCCGCCCAGCAGGGCATGTTGCGTGGCGCCGACCAGCTGGGGAGCGATGAGCTCATACGGCGGATCGAAGCGCTGATGAACACGGTGCCAGGTGGCGGTCGGTACATCGACCAGTTCCCCCCGGTACTGGGCGGCCCAGTCCACGGCGGCGCCCGCGCAGTGGGCAGCGCCCACGCTTTCCGCAAACGCAAGCTCGTCGTCCGTATCACGGCGCAGGGTGCCGATCGCGATCACGTCATCGATGCCGGCGGTCCGGGCGGTGTCCTGGATGGCGCGCACGGCCAGGGGGTGGCTGGTGCATTCGATGAACAGCCGGTGCCCGTTAGACAGGGCCGCAGCGACAGCCTGCTCGAACCGTACCGGGGCCCGCAGGTTCGCCGCCCAGTAGGCGCCGTCCAGCCGTACCTGTGCCCGGGGATCGTCACCGACAGTGGTGTAGAACCGTCCCTGCGGCTGTTGCGGGTTGAGATCGGTCAGGGCATCGGTGATGGGGGCCACGAGCTTTTCCATGTGTGGGCTGTGCGAGGCGTAGTCGACCCTCACCAGGCCCGTGCCCTCCCCACGCTTCTGCCACCGGCACACCAGGTCCTCCACTTGATCCCGGTCACCGGCGACGACTACTGAGGAGGGAGAGGTGAATACCGCGATGTTCACCCGGTCCGCACCAGCCGCGGCAAGGTCCGCGGCGACGGTTCGCGCGTCACAGGTCACCGAGGCCATCAGCCCGCCGGTGGCATCCCGCAGCAACCGCGCCCGGCGGCAGATCACCCTCACCCCATCGCGCGTCGACAACCCTCCGGCCACCACAGACGCCGCGACCTCGCCCAGGGAATGACCGATCACCGCCGCCGGTTCGATGCCCCATGCGCGCCACAGGGCGGCGAGCGCGACCTGCACGGCGAACAGCACCGGTTGGATCCGCTCCACCCCGCTCAGCTGGTCCGGATCCTGCAGCACCGCTCGCAGGGAAAACTTCCCTTCGGCGGCCATCAGCGGCTCGATCTCATCAATTACCGCCGTGAACACCGGATCCCGGTCCAGCAGCTGCCGGCACATGCCCGGCCACTGCGATCCCTGCCCGGTGAACACCAGCACCGGACCCGGCTGCCCCGGCCCCAGCACCGGGCGGCCCAGGACCGTTCCCTCCTCGTTGCGGCCGTCGGCAAAGGCCCACAACCGGCCAGCCAGCTCGCTCCTGTCGCGGGCAATGACCGCCAACCGCTCATTACTGGCAGAGCGGCGCACCGCCAGCGTGTGCGCCACATCCCGCAGCGCAGCCCCTGGGTGGGCATCAACCCAGTCCGCCAGGCGCCGCGCCGTCTCAGGCAGCGCCTGAGGAGAGAACGCCGACACCGGGAACACCCGGTACCCGCGCTCACGCCTCCGGGCCGAACTCCGCCGACGCGGTGCGGGTGCCGGGGGTTCTTCGACGAGGAGGTGCGCGTTGGTTCCGGCAATGCCGTACGAGCAGACGCCTGCCAGCCGCGGCACGTCGTGTACCGGCCAGTCGGTAACCGTCTCCGTCGGCACGAACAGCCGCGACTTCGGATCCACCGGGATCGACGGATTCCACCCCGTGAAGTGCAGGTTCGGCGGGATGACCCCGTGCTGGACAGCCAGGATCGCTTTGATCAGGCCCGCCACTCCGGAGGTGGGCTCGCTGTGTCCGACATTCGTCTTGACCGACCCCAGCGCACACCGCCCCCGGCCGCGCCCGTAGACCGCGTTGATGGACGTGTACTCGATCGGGTCCCCGTGAAAGGTGCCCGGCCCGTGGGCCTCCACGAAACCGACATCCCCCGCATCGACCCCAGCACCCTTCAAGGCCAGACGGAAAGTCTCCTGCTGCATCAACGACGACGGTGCGGTCATCCGCTCCGACTGGCCATCCGCCGTGACCGCCGACCCGCGCACCACCGCCAGCACCCGGTCCCCATCAGCGAGCGCGTCCTCCAACCGCTTCAGCAACAGCATGCCCGCGCCCTCGCCACGCACATAGCCGTCGGCACGCCCATCGAAAGCAAAGCACCGGCCGCGCGCCGAAGTCAGCCACTTCGCCTCGTAGTGCAGTGTCTCCGGCGACACCATCAGCAGCACCGCGCCCGCCAGCGCCATCTCGCACTCGCCACCGGCCAGTGCCTGGCATGCCTGATGGACGGCCACCAGCCCCGAGGAGCACATCGTCTCGATCGCCATCGCCGGACCCCGCAGATCCAGCGCGAACGTGATCCGCCCCGGGGCGTTCCCCGCCAGGTTCCCGAACAGATACATGCCGTCGACCCAGTCCCGCACCGGCCGGGCCGAACGCAGCAGACCATCCGGCGCGTACAACCCCAGATACACCCCGGTACGCGACCCACGGATCCGGCCTACGGGAATCCCCGCGTGCTCGACCGCCTCCCACGCCACCTCCACAGCAAGGCGGTGCTGCGGATCCATCAACATGCCCTCACGCGGCGCCACCGACAACGCGGCCGGCTCCCACGCCCAGACATCTCCCTCGATGAAGCAGCCCCGGTCGTAACGCTCCGCATCATCAGGATGCTGAAACTCCTTCAACCACTGCGCGTCCCACCGGCCCGGGGGAACCGTTCCCACCGTGTCCCGCCCCTCAAGGAGCAGCTCCCACAAGCCCTGGGCGGACTGCACCCCTCCAGGGAACCGGCATCCCACACCGATCACCGCCACCGCAGAGCCACGCCGTGCTGACATCGCTCCCCCAGCCCCTACTCGGCGATCGCCGTGCTGTAGCTGAACCGGAACACCGGTATCAGCCGCCCCTGAACCAGACACATCTCGCCTGTACTTTCAAAGTGCTGATGTCGCCCGTAATACGCCACGGTCAGCCGGGCTGATCCTGAAGCACATCCCAGCGGCAGCCGGTACAGACTCGGCAGACCAGACGGCCCACCCAACAGCACCGCCAGCCTGTCCGTATCAGTCACGTGGTTGTCGGCCATGAGGCACACCTCCTCCGATGCCGCGGCGAACAACAGCTCCCGCGGACCCGGGAAGCAGGCTGAAAAGCGACCCGCGCTTTTAGTGAGCTCCCGGGCACCGTTTCCCGCCAGGGCACGCGAAATGGCGCTCGAAGTGCACAACGAAGCGACCCACACTTCATGCGCCCCCGCGCACGCACCGGAGTGCAGCCAAGGCGCTCTTCATCCGCCGTGGGAACCCATCCCGCAGGTTCGGATATCCGTGTCGGCTGGGGTGTTGGTGACATGGCAGAGCCCCTTGTCGTTGGGGTGTTGATCTCACTCGACACCGGCGCCAAGGGGCTCTGTTGGTTCCGTATCCTGCCGTGCTCGATGTCCCGCACGAGCTGGTCGAGCATGTCTCCTGGCTGATCCACGCCCGCAGGCATGAGCTGAGGTCACCATGGAGGAGGCTGGGCTGCTTCAAGCAGGCCCTGCTCGTGTTGGCACAACTACGGAAGAACGAGACGTCCGCGCAGGTAGGTGCCGGTTTCGCGGTGTCGCAGTCCACGGCCTGGCGGTACGTCGACGAGACCCTCGAGATCCTCGCGGCGTGGGCACCGGGTCTGCGCGAGACGCTCGTCGGGCTGGGTGAAGGAGACTTCGTTGTCGCTGACGGCACCTTGGTCCCCACCGACCGCATCAAGGCGGACGAGCCGTACTACAGCCAAAAACACCGGCGGCATGGCATGCACGTGCAGGTCATCGCAAGACCGGACGGCACTCCGCTCTGGTTCTCCCGCGAGACGGCCGGACCCACGACCTGACCGCGGCCCGCGCCCACGGCATCGTCCAGGCCTGCCCCACCAGGGAAATCCTCGTCCTGGCCGACCGGGCCTACCAGGGCGCCGGCGCCACCGTCCGCACCCCCTACTACCGTCACCGTGAACAACCCGAGCACTACCAGGAATTCAACCGGGACCACACCCGCCCGCACGCCCCCGGCGAACGCGCCTTCGCCCGCCTCAAGTCCTGGCGAATCCTCCGCCGGGCCAGATGCTCCACCAACCGCATCAGCCGCACCGTCCAGGCCATCCACACGCTCTTGACCTGCGACTATTCAGGATGAAAGAGGTTCACTCACCCCCGGCGGGTTTGCTGGAGTCGTCGCCACGGTGACGGACGACAACGCCGGCATGGACGAGGCTACGACGGCCCGCATCGTGAAGGAAGCGATCAAGTTCGTGACCGCCGCCGCGCGGTTCCCGGACGCGAGGATCGCTCCGTCCCGCGTCGTCGATGAGGGATGGCACGCCTTGATCCTGCACACCGCGCTCTACGCCGACCTGTGCAGGCAGCTGGGGCGCTTCATCCATCACTACCCCGAGCGGCCCGACCCCACCCGCTACGATCCATTCAGGGTGACCAGGACCATGGCGCTCATCGAGCAAACCGGGCACCGCGTGGACCACGAACTCTGGACCGCCCCGAACAGTCCCCGGATCGCGGTCGCGGCGAACTGCCAGCACACTCCGGGCGGGCCCGGAGGCTGTGGACCGATCGACCCCGGAAACTGCGCCACGCACGGCGGGGGTGGCGAAGGGGAGGGCAGCTAGTCTGCCCGCACACACGGCAGAAGGGTGAAGGCACGAACGCCGAAGACGCTCGCCAAGTAGATGCCACGCTAAGGCGCCTGGGAATCCCCGGTGTGGTGGCGCCGGACGACCCTGACCACCCGGAAGGTCCATGGCGGGTGTACGACCAGGCCGACCCCGAGAAGCGGAAGGACGTGACCGCAAACGCCCTCGCAGGCGTTGCGGCAAAGGTTCAGGAACTCAGTGCGCAGCCCAACCGGCGAGACAGTGACGGACCGACCCGCGGTTTCGTCTGGTGACGGTACCCAGGGCGGCCTCACCTCGCTCTGAGTATTGCGCCCATTGACCAGAGTCCCTCTGGCCAGTTCGCCGGCGGGGAAGCCGTCGACTTCCCCGCCCGGTCGAACACCCACCGCCGACGCGTGATCGCCCCCCCCCCCGCGGAAACAGCTTCGGCCACGTCACGATCCTCACCCGTCCGGTTATCGCCGACCGCAATGACGACCCACCGTCGCCATGCCGCCCGCCTCTTCGACGCCCAGGAGGCCGGCGCCAGCGGCCTCGAACTCCAGCAGATCCCGCACCTTGCGGATCTGCTCCACATCCTGCCAGTGCTTAGCGGTGGCCCGGGGCCCGTAATTGGTCGGCATGCACCGAGCCCATGGTCCGGAGCTGGCTGACCTTGCCGCCAGGTCGCTGCCGAACCGGTGGCTCTGCCAGCGGTTCGGCAGCAGGCATAGTCCACCTGCCGCCTCTGTCACCCGCGCATCCTCGCAGGGAGAGTGAAGGTCCGGCCTGACCACCCAAGGGTCTGCCCTATGTGGTGTCAGGCCAGGATTTCGCGTAGCCAGGACCGTTCCGCGCGGCTGGTGGCGCGGGCGATGGTGAGCATGCCGCGGCGGTAGGGGTCGCCGGTTTCTTCGGCGCTGAGTGGGCGGTCGCCGTCGTGGAAGAAGCTCGCGGGCTGTTCGAGGAAGGCCAGTCGCCGGCGCAGTACCGCGTGCTGGTCGGTGACGTCGGGGAGCCGGGAGAGGAAAGCCAGGATGGTGAAGTATCGGGTGCTGTCGCTGATGTCCAGGCCGTCGGCTTCTCGTAGCCGGCGCAGGAGCTCGGTGCGGCCGGTGGCGGTCAAGCTCAGGGTGTGCCGCTGGGCGGCCGAGGCACCCGGTTCGGTTTGCCGGTCCAGCAGCGCGGCCTTGACCAGGCGGTTGATGGCCGGGTAGAGGCTGCCGTCGCTGACGGGCCGGGTGTGGCCGGACAGGTGCGCGATGCGGCAGCGCAGTTGGTAGCCGTGCAGTGGCCCCTCGGCGAGGAATCCCAGGATGGCGAGTTCGAGCATGCTGCTACTCTCGCACATCGAAGCGAGGTACATCGAATCGATGTACCGATGTGAGAGGCGGGGATGATGTACACCGAGGAATGGGTAACCGAGCGGGCGCGCAACGCCTACGAGCACGGCCAGGCATCGTTCGACATACAGCCCGAACGGACTGCGCTGCTGGTCATCGACATGCAGGACGAGTTCGTCCGCCCCGGCTGGAGCCCCTACTGGGTGCCTGCGGCAACACGGATGGCACCCCGGCTGCGGCAGCTGGTCGACGAGTGCCGGACCGCCACCATCCCCGTGATCTGGACCATCTTCGACGACACCCATCTGGGACTGGACCGGCCACACGCCCTGCGCCACCTCCCGCACGCCGACACCGACTGGCGCCGGCCGGGCCCCGCCGCAGTATGGGACGAGATGGGCTACCGTCCCGACGAGCCCCTGATCCGCAAGCCCTCCTACGGCGCGTTCTACGACACCCCGCTCGACACGATGCTGCGCAACCTCGGCCGCGACACGGTCATCGTCACGGGAACGCTCACCAACTACTGCTGCGGCACCACGGCCCGCCAGGCATACGAACGCGGCTACAAGGTCGTCTTCGGATCCGACGTCACAGCCACCGACGACCCGTCGCGGCAGGAACCAGAGCTCGCCGTCCTGCGCAAAGGCTTCGCGCTCGTACTGACCGCCGAAGAGATCACCAACCGGCTGACCACAGCCACTCCCCCATCAGAGAATGGGGACCGGGCGAAGATTTCCTGACTCGACGCCGACGGGTGTTGATCAGGCGCGATGACTCAGCTGAGCCGTACGGTCCTCTGCTCGGACAAGGGGTAGGTGCCACGGCCCCGAGAGCGAAAATTGCCCTCATCCATCGGGACGAGGGCTTACGTCTCATACCTTGCTGCAGTCAGATGAAGCCGAATGGGATGGTCTTCGCGACTGCATCGGAGAGGCCGGCGAACACGCTGAATTCGCCGCCATTGCTGACGTACTGCCGCGGCAGTGTCACCTCCACCCAAACCGTGCGCTTGGAGGTCGTGCAACGGACGCTGCCGTCCGGCTGCTGCTCAGGCAGCCACTCAACGCCGTTGATCTCCACCGTGTGCGAGTAGGGGGCGTAGTGGCCGCCCGCAGGGCCTACTTGAGGCCGGCGCGGCCCCACCCCGGTCGTGGCCGTCAGAACACGGCGCTCGGGAAGCCTGTCGGTAGCCGGGCTGATCGCCTGGCTGCCTGCTCTTGCCGCACCCGGCTGTGCCACCGCCGGCTCACTCATCCCGCGGGCAAGGGCACACGACGCGGCATGAGCGAGCCCGACTGCATCGCCTTCCTGGACGGCCTCCATCAGCTCGTCAAGGGCCGGCCACCCCGGCCGGCGCAGCCGTGACCGTGGAACCCGGCGCACACCCGACGTGTCAGCCGGGCGCTCGGTCCGCCCGGACTTCGGGAATCCCCATCACTGCCCACCACGAAGGGCCCGTCAGCACGCTGACGGGCCCTCGTGAATGCTGGAGGTCAGAGCTCGGTCAGGGCCGGGGGTTCGGCGATCGATGTGCCGTAGTGGCGGTACCCGTCGTCCATGTTGATGTTCGGCGCCTTGTCCTTCTGGAACAGGAGGATGATGTCGGAGCCGCCGAAGAGGAAGTAGCCGAACTCTTCACCCTTCGGCGCCTGGGCATCCTTGGTCATCGTCATGTGGACCGACGAGACCTGTGCCATGCCCACCGGGATGACCGCGACCAGCCCGACGTCACCGTACGGGGAGTTGGCGGTGTCAATCACGATGACTCCGCGTGCCTGGGTGAATTCGTAGCCGTCGCGGCTGCTGTCCGGGGCGTCGAACTGCCCGTCAGGGTCGATGTGGACGTCCAGGTACACCTTTCCGTGGATGGGGAAGCACTCTTTCACTTCCCCGGCCACGGGGGTGTGGAAGCGGTGGTACGAGTACGGAGTGAGGAAGTAGTGCACGAACGTGCCGCCCGCGAAGCTTTTGCCGTACGCGCTTTGGGCACTGAGGAGTTGTGGGATCGAGGTGACCTCGTGCGTGAGCTTGAGTCGTAGCGGACCGGCGGTCGGGTCGATGGTGGAGTCGTCTTCGATGGGGTACTGCATCTTGTAGATGCAGTCGGCGGGCATGGTCACCGTGCTGTTGTCCGCTGGGTCGGCGATCGGCCGCAGGCCGGGGTTGAGCTCGCGGGCGAAGAACTGGTTGAAGGTGAGCCAGCCGCTCGGCTCGTTGGGCTTGTCGCCGATCATCGAGTCCTCGACGCGGTAGCGCGGCGCGAGACTCTTGAACGACTCGAGTTGCTCGTCACTGAACGACGCCGTCGTGTCGAGGAAGCTCCCCCACGCATCGGCGTATCGCCCCAGCCAGTCCTTGAACCACGGATCGTTCTGCACGATCTTGCCGTCGATCTCCTGATCGACGAGGTAGTAGAAGTGACACAGCCGGTCGTAGACCTCCTGCTGCCCGTTCTCATCGGCGGACCAGGCATCGCCGGGGTCCTGCCTCGGCGCCCACCTGGCGAATGTGGCCAGGTAGTCGAGATAGGCGGGGACCTCCCGCGGCCATTCCAACGCTTCGAACAACACGCCTTTGAGCTTTCCCTCTGCGTTCGAGTACGCCTGCTCGAGCGAACCCGTCAGCAGGTCGGACAAAACCTTGTCCTGGTCCAGCTTTTCCTTGAGGTCTTTGATCACGTCGGCTGAGGCGAACGAGGCAGTCATGGTCAAGCTCCTGTGGTCGAGGGGATTTCCCGCCCTGTCGGCCGCAGTGGCCGCGCCTGCGGGATCCGTCGCGGTACTTCCGTCGGTGATGCCGGCTACGTTCCGGGTGGGAAGGTCTCCCAGGTCGCGCCGGGCGGGCGGTGGTTCATGTGGACGCGGAACTCCTCGTACTGCGGGTATTGGTCGCAGAAGGTGTCCGGGTTGAACTCCTGGCCACACGAGTTGCCCCAGATACCCTGGAATGTCGGGTTCGTGGGGTCGGCGCCGGCATGGTAGACCTTGCCGTCGTTGGCGCCCCACGGGAAGAACGGTGGCTGGCCGTGGTTGCCGTACTTGCCGTCGTCGCGGTCGAGGTGCCCGCACACCGAGCGGGAGCTGCCGGTGTCCTTGTCACCGGTGTAGACATCGGTGTGGTCGGAGATGATTGTTTTGGCGCGGTCCAGGTCCACCCTCTCCTGCTTGATGAGCCGGTCGAGGGTGATACGCCGCGCTCCGTTGCCCCGGATGTCGTAGTGCTGCATCGGGTCTTTGCACTCACGCAGCCGGATCTCCTGGGACTGCGCGACGTTGTAGCCGGCGAAGTATCCGTCGGTCTTGAACTCCAGGTGCGCGAGCTTCGGGTCGCTGCCCAGCTCGTAGCAGGCGATCGCGGTCTCGCCGTGGTTTCGCCCGGACGGACCGCCCAACAACCAGGTGTTCACGTAGCCCGCGTTGTTGTTCTCGGCGAACCGGGATGTCCAGTCCATGATGGAGTCGGCGAACTGGGTGGCGACGCGGGATCGCACGAACTCGGGATTGCCGCCAGGGATGTAGTCGCCGTCGAACGACCCGATCGTGGTCTCCGTCACGATCAGGCCGGCGCCGGTGAGCATCCAGTCCGTGTTCGAGCTCACCCAGCCCGGCGCGGCCTGCATCAGCACCCGGTGTCCCTTGCCCATGGGTGGCCTGATGTCCAGGACCACGTTGTAGGCATCACCGCTGGCGAACCTGTCCCACGAGTTGTGCGCGGCCACGATCCGACCGTCGGTGGTCGCCGAACCGATGGCCATGAACGCCGAGCACCGCGGCCGGGCCTCCCGACGCCTCCGTGCGCCACGTTTGTGGTGCTTCTCCAGGTGCCACGGCCACCAGGAGTCGATCAACTCCTCAGCGCCGTTGAGCGCGACAAGCCGGTCGAACGTGACCTCGGTCTTCCCCTTGTTGTGACAGCCTTCGACGATGCCCTCCAGCTCACGCTGGACCTCTTCGTGCAGACCCTTGAGGTCGAACGCCTCGTGCACCTTCGAGACGAAGAACTCGAAGGGCTGGCCGGTGTCCTGCCTGGACATGAAATCGGCACGCTTCAACGACTCCACGATCCGGTCGGCCAGCGCCTCGCCGTGTGCCACGCCGCGCGTTTTCGCCTCACCTTCCATCACGACGTAGCGCCACCTGGACGGATTCCCCATCGGCTTCTCCTCAGCTCGATCCGGGTAGTCCTCTACCGCTCACTCCTCGGGCAGCGCCGCCGAACCGACAGCCGGCACCTTCACCCCGCCGCCGCGGCCTAGCGCCCGAACAGGTCCGCTCACTCGTGGGGCGGCCTGTAACTCCTCGACGTCACCGAGCCATCCGTGAATACGGTTTCCTGCGTGCGGTCGGATCCTGGATTATCCATACCGAGCAGGCCGGCACTCCGGTCTGATGGGCATGAGACGTCTCCGATAGTCGGACGCCAGACTTCATGCCGTGAGCGAAGCCGTGGCTGCCCCGAGGGTGACGTGTTCCCGTTCGTCGTTGTGCGGTTTCCGGGTCCCACCAAACTACCCGTGGACGTTTCGGCGCGTCAGTGGGGAACCGGCCGTCTCAGAAGTCGGCACAGAATCAGCCAAAGAGTTTGTCCGGCAGCGCTCTGCGACCTCCTTGGAAGGCCGACGCGCAGGCTTGTACTTTTGGACTGTCATTCGAAATGCCCCTGGGTGACCAGGCCTGGTTGATCTGCTCTTCTGCCCGGTGTGCAGGCCGGGGCATATGTGACGCGGCGCCTACAAATTTCGGCATGCAGTTGAAGGATGGAACGTGCGCAGATACCAGCGGGTTCTTCAGCAGCTCTGGGGCGCGAGTGTGACACCCGATACTGCCAACGGAAATCATCAGGCCAATGAGCTCCGCGTCCCCCTGGCCCCTGAGTGGCAGGACGCGATCTGCCCTCCCCTTGATCAAGGAGCAGGACGGCCGCAACGGCTCGTATCGCGCGAACCGCGGTCGCGCTGCCCGATGTGAAGGGCCTGGAGCGGACGGTATCCGGGGCGAGTCTCAGTGGCCGGCCTGGCCCGGGACGCCGGGACGGCCTTGACGGCCTTTGGGGCGTGTGAGCGAAGGCGCACATACGACAGCTGCTGGAGAGGATCGAAGCCCGGGAGGCGGCAGCCCCCGTTGGTGGCCCTTCCCGTCCTCGAGTCAGATTTCTACCTGCTGGGTGAAGTTCAGCAGGACCTTGATCGGCGTGCGGTCGTGGTTCACCGCTAGTCGGCCTAGGCGCAGGTTTTCCTGGGCACGGTCGATGTTCTGATGCCACATCTCGTGCCAGCTCAACGGGCTGCCAGTGTATTTCATCTTCTCGGCCTTGCTGTTGCGGATGGCGAACGGAACCTGCTGGGAAATACGGACGACGCGCATACCGTAGGCCTTGGCCCGGTCCACCAGGTCGCTGTCCTGGCACCCCATTGGAAGCAGCTGTTCGTCGTATCCACCGAGCGCGTCGAAGTGTGCACGGGGCAGGCCGATGCGCCCGTACGAACCGTTGCCAGGGTCGAGTCTACCGTCCTCGTTGGGACTGAAGCCCCGGATCATCAGGTCCGGATCATCCGTCCAGAGGGTGCGCCAGGTGGGGATGGTGTCGCCGATGTAGTTGTCGGCGTCCAGGTTGACGAGGTAGCGGCCGGTGGCGGCGAAGTGGGCGAGATTCTTGGCTTTGGAGGCGTGGAAATAGAGTTCGGTCTGTTCGTGCAGGTAGCGGAGGATGCCGGTCTCCATATGAGACCGGAATTGACGCACCCAGATATCGAGCTCATCATCCGAGTTGTAGTTGACGAGAACGATCTCACAATTTCCCGCCTCTGTGACACGTTCCAGGTTGCCGGGCAGCGTCTCGGAGAGTTGCCAGAGGCGGTTCTTGCACGTCGTGCAGTAAGAGATCTTCCCTTGCGAGGACGGCGCGTTCGACATCAGAATTCTGTCTCCTCGATGAAGTTCAGCAGCACCTTCACCGGAGAGCGGCCAGGGTTGGCGGTGAGTCTGCCGAGCCGGAGGTTCTCGGCCGATCTCGCCTTGTTCAGCTCCCTTGCGTCCCACCAGTCCAAGGGAATCCCCGAGTACCGCATGGTTTCCCGATGGCTGTTGCGGATCGCGGCCCGCCCGGGCTGAGGGCTGCGCACGATGGGCAGTCCGGTCGCGGCGGCCCGGTCCATCAGGTCCTGGTCTTCGTGCGCCGACGGCAGGAGGTGCTCGTCGTAGCCGCCGAGTGCGAGGAAGCTGGTGAGTGGCAGCCCGATCCGCCCGTATGTCCCGTTGCCACTGTCCGGACGGGACCGGGCCGACTCCTTCTCGGAGCGTTGCTTGCGGTTCTTGTCGGGGCTGAAGCCGTGGATCAACGTGTTCTGTTGTGACTCCCAGAGGGTGCGCCAGGTGGGGATGGTGTCGCCGATGTAGTTGTCGGCGTCCAGGTTGACGAGGTAGTGGCCGGTGGCGGCGAAGTGGGCGAGATTCTTGGCTTTGGAGGCGTGGAAGTGGGGTTCGGTCTGTTCGTGCAGGTAGCGGAGGATGCCGGTCTCCATATGAGACCGGAATTGACGCACCCAGATATCGAGCTCATCATCCGAGTTGTAGTTGACAAGGACGATTTCACAGTTTCCCGCGCCCGTGACGCGCTGCAGATTGTCGGGCAGCGTCTCGGAGAGTTGCCAGAGGCGGTTCTTGCACGTCGTGCAGTAAGAGATCTTCCCTGTGGAACCCGGCATCTCCCCTGTCCTTACGCGCCCTGTGGTTCAGCGGTACATGAACTGCTCGGCCAGGCCCTGAGGAACAGCCCCATCCTGGCGCGACAGGCGCAATAGGCGCTCCCCCACGTGGTCGAGCACCTCCCGCCACGGGGCCGTCCTCCCACTCCGGACCGTTCCGACCTTGAGCGCACGGCCGATCTGTAGCGCGAACTCCTCCGGAACGGTGCTCTCCACCAGCTCACAGGCACTGTCGGCTGCGAACTGTTCGATCCGGGCGCGCTGATTGTCGAAATTCCGCTGGGCAGGACTGGCGAGGACCCGGGCGCCGCCCGCTGTGGCCTCGTGCAATGACCCATAACCGCCGCGGCAGATCACAAGGTCAGCCGCGTTCAGGATGTCCGGCAGCTCACGGGAGCCGCGCAGCACGGTGAGATGGTGCGGGAACGCGGAGGGGATATCGACCCGGGAACGAAACATCGGACCGAGCACCAGCAGCACCGCCAGCTCCGGTTCGGTCACCCGGGAGAGGGCGGCGAGGCTGTAGGCGAAGTGCTCGCGCGCCTCGTTTGCGATGCCGCGGCCACCGCCGGACATCACCACCACCAGTCGCGCCTCGGGGGAAGCGCCCAGCTTTTCGCGGGTCTCCGCCGCATCGGCCGTGGCGGCCCGGAACACCGGCCCGGTCCAGACCGCCTGGATTCCGGCGGCTTCGAGCTGGTGCTTGAACTGCGGGTGGCGGGCCGGATCGTCCGGAACGAAGACGAAGTCCATCTGCCGCAGCGGGCAGTCAGGCCGGGCGAGCTGGTCGGCGAGATCCCGGCGCGGTCGCAGACAGATCGCCTGGCGCGCGCCGACCAGCGACGCGGCGCGCTGGACCGTCGGCCACACCAGGGTGTCGTGCACCACGACCCGGGGCCGCAGGCCTGCCAGCGCGGCGTGTGTCATCGCCGTGATGGCGGCCAGCATGTCGGGGTGGGCCGGCTCGTCGCGGTACCGTCCCGCCCGTCCCATCGACGGCAGTTCGATCACTGGCATCTCGCCACAGATCTCGTCCACGGCGGGGCCGGAACCGAGAATGACCGGGTCCAGCTCCGGCCGCCGCGACCGCAGATGTCGCGCCAGCGCGGTCTGCCGGGCCAGGTGACCGGCTCCGACGCCGTTGATGGCGTGAAGCACGATACGGGCCGGTGGCTGTGGTTCCTGTGGGCGGGAGGGGCTCTGCGCATCGGGCCCCGGCGAGGGGGAATTGCCGACCATGGCCGTCAGCATGGCAGACCGCCGGGCGGTGTACACCGGGGCCTCGGATGCCCGTCCTCCTGCCGGTCGGCGGACCGGCAAGAACCGGCCATGAGGGCGGGTGGGGCGTTGAAGCGGCAGAGGAACGGGAAACGCTGACGGCGAAGGACGTCAGCCGATCATGTCCTGCGTCCTTGTCAACCGGAGCGCCGGAGGTCCATCCCGTGCCATCGCTCGTACCGTACCTCCTGGCCGGCGCACCGCCTGCCGCCCTCGCCGCCCTCGGGTGGGCGGTGAACGCGGCCCACCGACGGGTGGGCCGACGCTACCGGCCTGTCACGACCGTGTACCGCCGGCCGCTCGCCATTGTCTCGCCCGTCTACCGCGAGGATCCGCTGCTCTTCCAGCGGGCTCTGGAGTCGTGGCTGTCCAACGACGTTTCCGAAATCGTCTGTGTGATCCACGAGGACGACCGCGCCTGCCTGGACGTGGCGCGCCGCTTTCCCGTCCGTGTCCTCACGACTGACAGGGCGGACAAGCGCGAGGCCGTACGGAAGGGATGGCAGGCTGTTTCCGCGGAACTGGTCGCGCTCGTCGATTCCGACGTCGTCTGGGCGCCCGGCGTGGCGGACGCGGTTCGCGCCCCGTTCGCCGACCCCCGGGTGGGCGGCGTCGCGACCGCCCAGCACGCCCTGGACCCGGACGGCGTCTGGGAGTTCGCGGGAGAACGTTTCAAAGGGCAGGGCCGGTTGCCCGCGTTCACGGTGGCGGGCCGGGCCATGATGTGTCTCATCGGGCGCACGGCGGTCTATCGGCGGACCGTGTGCGCGGCGGTCGCCGATGCCTTTGCCAACGAGTCCTTCCTCGGGCGCCGGTGCGTCGTCGGGGACGACACCCGGCTCACCGAGCTGACCTTGCGGGCCGGTTACCGCACCGTCTTCCAGCGCACTGCCACGGTGTGGTCTCGATACCCGGGAACCGGCAGGGACTTCTTCGGGCAGCGGCTGAGGAACGCCCGTAACTTCTGGCGGGTGAGGCTCACGGCCCTGATCACCGGCTGGGTCTGGCGGTATCCCTACCTTGCTCTCGGCACGCTCACCGATGTCATCAGCCGCGCAGGGTTCTGGCTGTGCGAGATCTACCTCGTCGTTCTGGCCGTCATCGGGCATGTGTTCGTGCCGGCTGCCGTGGCGGCGTGGTACGTCCTCCGCCAGGTTGGCATGGCAGCCAAGTTCGTACGCAGGCATGATCTTCCCCCGCGGCACGTCGCTGCTCAGGTCGCCATCGATTTCGCGCTGAAGAACCTCGATCTCGTCGGGCTGCTCACCATGCGACGCCAGACGTGGCTGACGCGCCGGGCGTCTCATGGGTCGATCAAGACAATGGGGTGACGCCCGAAGAGGGTGCTCGGTAGGGAATTTCCCCCGACTGCCCGATACCCGCCGATGGTGGGAGGAACTCTGTTCCGTGATCTCGTAGCGGTGGGCCGCTGTGGGGACGGGACCCGCTGTGTCCATTCGGAGCGGTGCTCGACAGGGCCCCGCCCCCGTGGCCGTGCCGCGTGCTCGACGGCTGGACCCGGGGGCGGCGGGACTCGATGGATCACCGGCGCCCTCGACCGGCTACGCGGCCGAGCCGGCGTCAGCCGACACGCGCAGGAACAACCCGAGGAGCAGCCGCCTGTCAGCGGCGGCGTCGCCCGGCCGTCTGACCGCGCGAGCCCGCGACGCGGCTCAGGGCGACGGTCCGGGTCCGGTGGTATGCCAGCTCGTAGCGGTTCCGGTGCTCGGACGGGAGGTCGGGGTCGGCCAACGCGGCGGGCAGGGTGACGACGCGGACGGGCTCGGTCAGGTCGATGAGCGTCGGGATGAAGCCCAGGCGCCGGACCCGCCAGGAGCCGTCAGCCCGGGCGAACCGGAACCAGGACAGCAAGCCCTCCTCAGTAGTGCCTCGTGAAATGCGGTGGCGGGCAAGGAGATTGCCGTGACCGTAGACCACCCAGGTGCCGTTGATCCGTTCAAGCGGCTGGACCGCGTGGGCGTGGTGGCCGAGGATCACGTCGATCGACGAACCGGCCGTCAGTTCCACCGCCCGGGCAAGCTGGCGCGGGCTGGGTTCATGCTGGTGCTCCCGCCCCCAGTGCATGCTGAGGAGTACCACTTCGGCACCCGCGCGGCGAGCCTGGAGGGCCTCGTCGAATACGCGTTCGCTAATCGGGTTGGCCAGCCATGGCTTGTCCGCCGGCCGGAGTGTGCTGCCGAAGCCGTAGCTGTAGGACAGGTGCGCGACCGGGACGCCTCTGACCTCGAGGATGTTCGGCCGGTCCGCCTCCGCCCGGCTCCGTGCCGAGCCAGTGTGCCGCAGGCCGGCCAAGTCCAGGGCGTCCAGGGTCCGCCGCACACCGGCCTCGCCTTGGTCGAGCGTGTGGTTGGACGCTGTCGAGCAGCTATGGAATCCCACATCCGCCAGGGCTGTGGCGATCTGCGGCGGGGCGGCGAAAATCGGGAAGCCGGAGAACGGTCCCTCTGCCGACGCGAGAGGTGTCTCTAGGTGGCAGATCGCCAGATCGGCCCGGGACACTGCCGGCCTCAGCCCGGCCAGCATCGGCCCGAAGTCGAGCCCCTGGCCGCCGGCTGCCTCGGCATCCCGGGCGGCCTGCTCGATCAGCGGAGGATGGATCAGGACATCGCCACCGGCGATCACGGTGAAGGACACGTCGCTATGATCGCTCGGGGCCGGCGGAGCGGGAAACCAGTAGCGAGCCGTACAGGCCGGTGTCGTAGGGGAGGTGCACGAGCGCGGTGTCCTCCGCGTCGTACTCAGCGCCCGGTGCCGCGCTGGCCGAGACGGTGGCGAGGATGCGGTCGGGCAGGCCGAGGTACCAGATCAGCAGGTCGATGAGGTGATAGCCCATGTCGGCCAGGCACCCGCCGCCCGCGAGCTTCGCGCGGCCGCGCCGGCCGGCGGCCGGGTCGCGGCAGTGGAAGGTGTACCGGCCCTCGACGAGGTAGGGGTCGCCGATCCGTTCCAGCAGCTGAAAGGCCGGCGGGGGTGGACGGGGTGGAAGCGGCGCTGGACGGTGACCATCAGCTCGATCTCCGCCTTGTCGCACAGGGCCGCGATCTCGGCGGCCTCGTGCGCATCGGTGGCGAACGGCTTCTCTTTCATCGCGTACACCCCCGCCTCGGCGCACGCGGCGACCACTTCTCGCCCGGCGTGGTGCGGCACCGCGACGATGACGAAGTCCGGCCGCACCCGCTGAAGCAGCTGCTCGACGTCGGTGAGGCCCGGCACCCGGTGCACGTCGGCCACGGCAGCGACCCGGTCGGCGTCCACATCGCACACGCCGACGAGCTCGGCGAGGTGGCACTGGGGCAGGCCGGGCAGGTGGTCGCTGGTGGCCTGATGGCCCAGGCCCACCACGGCGGCCTTCTTGCGTACGGTCATCGCTGACATCCCCCCGTCAGCCATGCGCACTCCGGCGTCGCGACGTCTTTTCAGGCGAATGATGGTTGCGACACTCACTTTCCCGCGGACGTCGGACGATAACTGAGATCGAAAGATCCAGAGACCCGTTCCAACACCTTCGGAGACACGATGGCCCACCCAGCCGACCATTCTGCCCCGGATTTCGTCTCGCAGGCCGCCGATCCTGTCCGGGAACACCTGGCCGCCTCCACCGGCCTGGCCGACTTCCTCGCCGGCGCCGGCACCCTGACGCTGGACGAACGCCGACTGATTGTGGACCAGGCAAAGCTCATGCTGGAGCAGAACTACGTCCACCTGCCGCTCAAAACGGCGATGCACGCTGTCAACCCGGTGCAGCGTCTACGGGTACTGCGCCGCCGGCTGGAGCGGCAGACCGAGACGACAAAGCCCCCGGAATGGGTGTTCCACGCCGAGATGTCGGAGATCTTCCACTCGGTCAGGGACCTTCACACCAACTATCTGCTCCCCGAGCCCTACGCTCGCAAGGTCGCCTTTTTGCCGTTCCTCGTCGAGCGGTACGAAGACGACCGGGGCGAGCATTTCATGGTCACTCATGTGACCCAGGGATTCTCCGCTCCGGGCTTCGAACCCGGCGTCGAGATTACCCACTGGAGCGGCATCCCCATCGCCAAGGCCGTTGATCTCAACGCCGCCCGTTTCGCGGGCAGCAACACCGCCGCCCGCCGCAGCCGAGGTACTCAGTCGCTGACCGTGCGGTCGCTCGTCACGCATCTTCCCCCGTTCGAGGAGTGGGTGACCGTCAGCTACATCGACGGCTCCGGCACCCAGCGCGAGCTGCGGGAGATCTGGCGCATCGTGGAGAACCTCCCACCCTTCGTCAAGGAGCAGGCGCCGATGGGCACCGCGTTGGCCGAGGGCTTGGACCTCGACATGGACGAAGCGAACCGTGCCAAGGTGATGCTGTTCGCGCCGCACGTCGTCGCCCAGAAGAAGGCTCTCGAGGCAGGCGAGGCCGCCCCCGAGGTACGCGCTGGTGAGACGGTCACCTCGATGCCGGGTGTGTTCCGGGCGCAGGAGGTGCGGACTTCCTCCGGTACCTTCGGCTATATCCGGATCTTCACCTTCCTCGAGCGCGATGTGGAAGGGTTCGTCAGTGAGTTCGTCCGCCTGCTCGGCCTGATGCCGGACCGAGGACTGATCCTGGACGTCCGGGACAACGGCGGCGGCATCATCTTCAACGCCGAGTTCGCCCTGCAGACGCTCACCCCGCACCCCATCACCCCCGAGCCGACACAGTTCATCAACTCCCCGCTCAACCTGCGGATCTGCCGCAAGCACCAGGATGAGCTGGGCGCCTGGGTGCCCTCCATGGAGCAGGCCGTCGAGATCGGCTCCACCTTCTCCAGCGCTGTCCCCATCACACCCGAGCAACGCGCCAACGCGATCGGCCAGCAGTACTTCGGCCCGGTCGTCCTCATCACCAACGCCCGCTGCTACTCGGCCACCGACATCTTCGCCGCCGGCTTCCAGGACCATCAGATCGGCCCTGTCCTCGGCACCGACGAAAACACCGGTGCCGGCGGCGCCAACGTCTGGGACCACGAGCGCCTCGTAGCACTCCTCGCGGACGAACCCGACACTCCGTACGTACGGCTGCCGAAGGGAGCCGGCATGCGAGTGGCGATCCGCCGTACACTGCGGGTCGGCGCCAACTCCGGCACGCCGGTGGAGGACCTCGGCATCACCCCTGACGTGCCCTACCAAATGACCCGCCGGGACCTGCTGGAGGCCAACTCCGACCTCTTCGAGCGTGCTGGGCAGATCCTCAAGAGCCTGCCGCCACACCCTGTGGCCATCACGGAAGCGACCATGACCGACGGTGCTCTGCGGCTCAAGGTCAAAACCACCAACATCGACCGGTTGGACGTCTATGTCGACCAGCGCCCACGCAACTCCGTCGACGTCACCGACGGCCAGGCCGACATCACCATCCCCGACGCCTCCACCGCTCGATCGGCCCGCGTGGAGGGTTTCGCCGACAGCCGACTCGTCGCCAGCAGAACCGCGCAGCTCGGCTAAAGGGGCTGCACGGTCACCGATTCTGTCCGCAATCGGCGCAGTTTCGGCAGGGGTGTACCGGCAGGTGGCGGAGTTCGGCAGCCAGGGGCCGCCGAGGAGCGATGGCCGCCGGGTGACGGTTCGGCGCAGGCTACTGCAGAAAGCGGCGACCCCGTTGCCGAGTTCGGTGACGACGCGAACACCGCGCTTGCGGAATGGCGCAAGGGCGCGGGGGCATGTGCACCGCGCCCCGCACCAGTTGGTGACGGGTTCCAGGCGAGGTCCACGACCGCCCGGCTCGCAGCCATCCAGGTACGCGAACCCCCTGACCTCACACGCCCTGCTCAGCCACGCCCTCAGCCCCCTACGCGATACCGCCGCCAGAGGCGTGGACGGCTGGACGGACTTCCTCGACGCGTCCGAGGAATGGTCCCTGCGCCGGTGGCTGATCGAAGGCTAGCAATGGACGGAGAACACCTGCGAACTCGTCGGCACCCTCGAAGGCATCAGCATCAGCACCCGCACGCCCACGGCGTTCCTGCACTCCTACCTCACCGCCACGGCGCTGGCGCGCCAGGGGTGAGTCTTTACGAGATCACCGGGGGCATGGACCGCCTGCCGCCCTCGCCCAGCACACAGTCGCGGTGCGGCACGGCCTGCGCCTGGTGAGCTGGGAAGACCGCGCCGCCGGCTCCGGAGGCGCGGACGTCACCGACTCGCCGCTGCGCACCACCGCCTACTCCTCCCATCCCACGGCCCGCGGCGGCATCATCCTCGCCTCCTACACATGGGGCGACGACGCTGAGCTGTGGGACGCACTCCCCGAAGAACAACGAGCCAAGCGCGCCCTCGGCCCGCTCACCGACCTCCACGGACCGATCGTCAAGCGCATCTACACGGGCCGCTACGCATCCCAGTCGTGGCTTGAGAACCCGTACAGCGCGAGCAAGGCCGCGATCTACCCGCCCGGCCAGGCCGTCGCCCTCGGCCCGGACACCCGCACCACCGAGGCCGAACGGCCGCCTGGTGTTCGCCGACTGCTCGACCTCGACCGCCGGACGGGCCTGCATCGAAGGCGCCCTCGAGTCAGCCTGCCGCGCGGTCACGCAACTCGGGCTCCGCCCGCAGCCCGGGGACGGGCGGTCAAGCTGAACGGCGACTTCTGCTGCCGGTGCTGTGCCTGCGTCCCGCAGCCACCCTGCACCCCGGTCCCGACACCGCCCGCACCTTCGCCGTCGGTCCGCCCACCGCTGCGACCGGCCCGATCGTGTCCAAGACACACCGGCCCCGCACGCCTCATCAAGCCCCCGCCCCCGCCCGCCGACCGCGCACACCAGTCCAGAGTCACGACCACTCACCACACCCGCCCACACCTGCCGCCAGCCGGTGCCTCACCGCACACCAGCGCGATGGCCTTGCTGCCGGCCCCTCCCTGCGCGCGCAGGACTCAACCACCGCACGCCGCAGACCGCCTCTCCCCGGCAGGCGCAGACCGTCACCACAGGGCACGGCGCAGTTCGTCCTGCTGCTCCTCCTCGGGTCCTGGCGCCTGCCGTCCTCGCCGCAGCCCTCACCTCGTGGAGGAGAAGTCCTTGAGCGTCACCACGATCCCCGTGCTGGCGGCGACTGCCGGCGCCATCCTCGCGGTCGTCGCACTCGCTGCCCGCCGCGCTCCCGACGACACCACCACGCACCGTGCGCTGTCCCCGTGGGCTCAGGGGTCCTGACTGTGTTCGTGCTCCTCAGGGGCTTCCTCGTCGCGGCCGGCTGGGCACTGGGAGGACCCCACCACCCATCACCACGCCGCTTCATTGGGTCTGTACTACGCCGATACGGCGGCGGCCGTCATCGTTGTGACCTACCCGGCGCTCGCCTCTTGCCGTTCAATCTTCGCCATACAGCCGCCGTCGCCGAATTTGAGGCATTGGTCTGCTACGTCCTCGCGATCGCCTGGCAACTCAAAGCCACCTGACCGAATCACGCACGGTCGAACAGCACGCCCTTGGGCCGGAAACCGCCCAGTGTGATTGCCCCGCTGGCCAACACCTGCTCGCTGGCCCCTCCTCGTACCTCTTCAGCTCCCAGCTCGATGGGCCCATCAGCCTGAACGACATGGCCCGCCCACACCGGGAGGACAAGTACACGTCTGCTACTACGTCATGGTCTTCTTCGCCCTCGATATTGGCCTAGCCAGGGGTCAGCGTGGCCAGTCGGGCGCGGGGTCGGTAAGCAGGAGCGGGCGAATGGCGCCGAGTAGGCCGCCGATGCACACGTCGCGAAGTTCGACGCGAGTGCAGGTTTCCTTGGTGAGCCAATCGACGACGAGTACCCGGACAAACACCAGCCAGCTCGCGAGCACCTGGGACGTGGCCTCGCGGGCGGCGTCATCGGCGAGGGGGAGCACGTCCAGCAGGCGGGTGCGGAGGGTGTCGAGCTCGTTCGCGATGATCGTCTGAACGACGGGGTCGCCCGCGAGGATGCGGTTGCCAGCGAGGACGGCGTTGCGGTTCGCGATGAAGTAGTCGAGGTGAGCGTCCATGCCCTCGACAAGCTGCTCGACCAGGCTGTGAGCGGGGTCGAACCGGCTCTTGACGAGCAGTTGGTCGGCCGCTTGCCGGTAGACAGCCGCGAAGAGGTCGCGCTTGCTCGGGAAATGACGGTAGAGCAGCGCACGGGACACGCCGGCCTGCCCAGCGACGTCTTCCATCAGCACCTCCTCATACGGGCGGGCTGCGAAGAGCTGCGCGCCGACGGCGAGGAGCTGGGCGCGGCGGCCGGCGGGAGTGAGGCGTTGACGGGGCGGCATGGACGAAGGTTACTTGACAGCCGTCTACTAACGAGCGCTACCTTAGTAGGCACGTGTCAACTAAGCGGGGGGTGGGGCGGGCTATGGCCAGGGCTCTGCGGGCACTCACATGGACGATGGGAATCGCCTGTGTGGTGATCGGGCTGTTCCACATAGCCGCCGGAAACACGGCGATTCCGGGCACCCGAGACGTAGGTGCGACGTTCGACAGCTTCGGCCGGTTCATGGGCGCGATCTTCGCCGGGTACGGGCTGGCCTGGCTGCGGGCCGCACGACAAAGGCCCATCCCGGCGGTGACCGTGCGCCTGCTGGCCGGAGTCTTCCTACTGGGCGGACTCAGCCGGGTGCTGTCCATCGCGCTGGAGGGACGGCCGGACGGGTTCCAGATGGTGCTGATGGCGCTCGAACTCGGGCTGCCGCCGTTGTACTTCTGGCTCGCGGACGCGGAGGAGCGGGCAGTACGAGCACCGGCCTGACCCCTTTCCGCCGTCACAGGGGAACGGCGGAACGAGTCGGCCGGGAATACGCCTGTCATGCGTCGCCGGCCGCCCTGGCGTGCGTGACAGCAATGGGCGGCGCCTCTCTGGCCCCTGGCGCGGGCCAAAGAGGCGCCACTGCCGCATACACCGCACGAAGCCCCACTCTCGCGATCCCCGGTCCCAGCACCTACCGCCCACGCGTCAGCAGTCGACACCACGACGACAGCAAGGACCACTGCACCAACGCCACCCCACCGTGATCTGGTCGTGATGGGAATAGTTGCTCGTCATGGGCATAAGTGCTGACGAGTTCACACAGCTGCACTCGATGAGCGAACGTCAGTAACCGGGTGCCAGCACCATGGCCACCCCAGTGGGCGAGAGGCTCCCGCCGGGGGGTTGCTACGCTCCCGTCGTGATACTGCCGACGATCGATGACATCCGTGCGCTGCACGAGAAGTACGCGCCGACGCGTGAGGTGTTCGACGTCGTGTACACGCACTGCGAAATCGTCTGGCAGGTCGCCGAGCAGCTGCTGTCCGCCGACGGCCACCACCTCGACGCCGACCTCGTCCGTGCGGGTGCCCTTCTGCACGACATCGGCGTCTACCGGCTCTACGACGACGCCGGCCGGATCCGTCCCGGCGACTACATCCGCCACGGAATCCTCGGGCACGAGACCCTCCGCCAGGAAGGCTTCCCCGAGCGGCTGTGTCGCTTCTGTTCCTGCCACACCGGCGTCGGCCTCACACGGCACGACATCGCACAGCAGCAGCTGCCGCTCCCGATGGCCGACTACCTGGCGGAGACCGGCGAGGAACAGCTCGTGATGTACGCGGACAAGTTCCACACCAAGACCACTCCCCCGGCCTTCCTCTCCTTCGACACCTACGCCACACACGTCAGCCGCTTCGGCACGGAGAAGGTCGCCGCCTTCCACACCCTGCGCAGCCGGTTCGGCGAACCGGACCTCACATCGCTCAGCGCCCGATACGGACACGCAAAGGCCTGATTCCTAGGGCGTGTCCGCAAAGTCAGGGGAGCCAGAGTCGTAGGCAGGCAAGGGTGGCCATGGCCTGGTAGTGGCTCGCGCGCTTCTCATAGCGGGTGACCAGGGCTTTGTTCTGCTTGAGGCGGTTGAAGCAGCGTTCAATGACGTTGCGGCGCCGGTAGACGCCGGGGTCGAAGCCGCAGAGGCGTTCGCCTCTGCGGCGGCGCCCTGCCACCTGGTCGATGCGTTCGGGGATCGTGACGGCGATACCGCGCTGTCGCAGGTAGGCCCGAAGCTGCCTGGACGAGTAGCCTTGTCGGCCACCACCCGCACGGGCCTGGTCCGTGGCCTGCCTGGTCCGTGGCCTGCCTGGTCCGCGCCGTGGGCCGCCATGACGGGCTCGAGCTGGGGCAGTCGTTGACATTGCCGCCGGTGACGGTAGAGGCCGGCGGCCGACCCTGCTCGTCGCAGGCCAGGTGGATCTTCGTATTCAGCCCGCCACGGGACCGACCGAGTGCCTCGCCTGTCAACGGACCCCTTTTCGGGCACCCGAGGCATGCCGATGAGCCCGCACCACGGTGAAGTCAACGCATACGACCGGGTGCCGTCCGCCGACCAGCGAGAGAAGCGTTCGTAGACCGTTTTCCACGGCCCATACCGTTCCGGCAGATCCCGCCAGGCTGCCCCCGTGGACAGCTTCCACCGCCGGAAGGACATAGGCCCGGTGAGGTGTCAACGGTGCGTTCCGGCGTCAGGCGCCGACGCGCGCTCGGGCTTCGCCGCCACGCTGGTCACGGGGCGGGTGGTGTCAGGTAGTGAAGGTCTGGTGGCCGAGGACGCGGAGGAATTCCAGGCGTTCGGCGGCGCCGGTGCCGGGCTGGGGCCGGTAGAGGAAGAGGCGGTTGCCGGTGCTGGGGCTCAGGACGACGTCGCATTGCAGGTCGAGGCGGCCGACGTGCGGGTGGAGGAGGGTCTTGCGGGCGGAACGGACGGCGGCGACCTCGCCCAGTTCCCAGATGGTTGAGAACTCCTCGCTGCGCTCGAGCAGGTCGTCGACAAGCTGCTCGCCTGCCGGGTGGGGGCCGTGTCGGAACACGGCCGCGCGCAGGTCGGCGACGATGACGCGGCCGAGCGCCTCGTGATCCTCCCGCGGGTAGAGCCGGCGGCCTTGGGGGTGGGTGAACCAGAGCCAGGCGCCGTTGCCCTCCCGGCCCGGGCGGTTGGCCAGCGGTCCCAGCAGAGCGACGGCCGCGGCGTTCTGCACGATCACCGTTCCGAGCTCGTCGACGATCTGCGCGGGGGTCTCGGTGAGGGCGTCGACGATGTGCATCAGCCCGGGGTCGGCGTAGCCGTCGGCGGAGCGGTGTCGCGGGGTCTGGTAGCCGGCGACGGCGTAGAGGTGGTCGCGTTCGTCGGTGGACAGGCGCAGGGCGCGGGCGAGGGAGCCGATCAGGGCTTCGGAGGGGTTGACTCCGCGTGCCTGTTCGAGGCGTTCGTAGTAGTCGGTGGAGATGTTCGCCAGCATGGCCACTTCCTCGCGGCGCAGGCCGGGAGTGCGGCGCCGTCCGCCGGGGATGAGGCCGACGTCGGCGGGGCGCAGGGCCTCGCGGCGGGCGCGCAGGAAGCGGCCCAGCTCTCGGCGGTCGGTCATGATCGGTGCTCCCTGGCGGTACGGCGGGCGCTGCGAGCAGATCGGGGCGGGGCCGGCTTGCAGGCGCTGATATGACCAGCTTGATACGTCCGCCTCCGGTTATCCACGTACTGCCGGACCGACGATAGACGCACCGTGGATACATGCTCGTGCCCGCGGCAGGCTGGGAGACAGCCGCCGGGAGACCTCCTCCCGGACCGGTGTTTTCGCACGTAGACGGCGCCTCGAAGGCAGCCGTCGAGCACTGCTGAGGAGCCTCTCCCATGGCCAAGTGGACCAGCGCCCGCATCCCCGACCAGAAAGGCCGCACGGCTGTCGTGACCGGGGCCAACAGCGGCCTGGGCTTCCAGACGGCCCGCGAGCTGGCCCGCCACGGCGCCCACGTCGTGATGACCGCCCGGGACCGTAGCCGCGGCACCGCCGCCGTGGACCGGCTCCTGGCCGAGCAGCCGGGGGCGAGCATCGAGCTGCGCCTGCTGGACCTGTCCGACCTGGAATCGGTGGCCGCCTTCGCGCAGCAGATCTTGGACGGCGGCCTGCCGGTGGACGTCCTGGTGAACAACGCGGGCGTCATGTGGCCCCCGCACCGGCTCACGCGGCAGGGCTACGAGCTGCAGTTCGCCACCAACCACCTCGGCCACTTCGCACTCACCGGCCTGCTGCTGGGCCGGCTGGCGGAGTCCGCCGCCCAGGGCCGCGACGCCCGCGTGGTGACGGTCAGCTCCGTCGAGCACCGCGGCGGCACCATCTTCTTCGACGACCTGCACGGCGAACGCGACTACGCCCCGCGCGCCTACTACTCCCAGTCCAAGCTCGCCAACACCCTGTTCGGCCTGGAACTCGACCGGCGGCTGCGCGCGGCCGGATCGACGGTGACCAGCGCCCTGGCCCATCCGGGCTACGCCAGCACCAACCTGCAGTCCAGCGGCCCGACCGGCTTCCTGCGGTTCTTCTTCTCCAAGATCGCCAATCCGCTGATGGCCCAGCCCGTCGAGAAGGGCGCCTGGAACCAGCTCTACGCGGCCACCGCCCCCGAGGTGAAGAGCGGCCAGTTCATCGGCCCGGACGGCTTCGGCGAGTACCGGGGCCACCCCACCGTCGTCCAGCCCGACAAGGCCGCCCAGGACCTGAACGTCGCCCGACGCCTGTGGTCGGTCTCCGAGCAGCTCACCCGGGTCCGTTACCCCTTCCGCTGACCACGGCCCGATGCCGTCGCACCCAACAAGGTCTACGGTGGCGACACCGGTTCGAACGAGCGGCTGCTCGGTGAGGCCGTCAGGGGCTTCCGCGACGAGGTGGTGCCGCCCACCAAATTCGGCTACGACCTCGCCGACCCGGGCGGTCTCAACAGCCGGCCGGACAACATCCGCAAGGTCGCCGACAACAGCCTGCGCTACCTCGGCACCGATCACATCGACGTCCTCTCGCTGGCAGGGCGAGAACTTCGACGCCAACGTCCAGGCCGCCGCCACCCTCACCGAGCTGGTCGCTTCCAAGGGCATCACCATCGCCCAGCTCGCCCTCGCCTGGCTGCTCACGCAAGGGGACGACATCGTCCTCATCCCCGGCACGCGCAACCCCGAGCGCCTGGCGAGGACGTCGGCGCCACCGACGTCACGCTCACCGGCCACGACCTCGCGCGGATCAAGGAAATCCTGTCGAGCGACGTCTTCGGCAACCGCTACGCAGCCCCCTTCACGCCCAAGGGCTGGCGCCGACCCCGACCCGCCTAGCCGACGAGGGGCTCTTCCGCTTCGAGTCGGCGGGCGGTGTCGTGGATGAGGGTGCGGAACCAGCGGTGGCCGGTGTCGTGGGTGTGGACGGGGTGCCACCACAGGGCCTCGTTGATCGGCCCGGCGTCGAAGGGGCAGGGGAGCACGCGCACGGTCGGTGGGAGGGGTACGGCCCTGGTCAGGCGTCGTTGAATGACGGCGACGCGGTCGGTGCCGGCCACGTACAGGGGCAGGGCCAGGAAGCTGTCGGTGACGGCTTCGGGCTTCAGCTGAAGGCCGCTTTCAGCGAGGCGGTGCAGCATGAAGCGGGAGTCGCGCGGCTCGAACTGCCCCAGCACCCAGCGAAGTTCACCGATGTCGTCCGCCTCGGGGGCGGTGCTGGTGAGGGGGTGGTGCTGGTCGGCGATGAGGACCCATTCGTCGGCGAAGAGCGCCAGGCTCGGCAGTCCGCTCACGCCGCTGTCCCGGGGCGCGATCATCCCGTCCGTCGAGGAGGAGCCGGCTTCACTGTGCATGGCTTCGGGAGTGCCGAACTGGCGGAACCGCAGCCGGGCGTGCGGTGCCCGCTCCTGGAAGGCGGTCAGGAGCCGGGGGCCGAGGACGGCCATGGCGTAGTCGGAAACGTGGAGGGTGAACTCCCGCTCGGTGGTGGCGGGGGCGAAGTGGGATTTGGTGGCGAAGAGCCGGTCGGAGAGCTGCAGGACGCTGCCGGTCTGTTCCTGCAGCTGCTGCCCGAGCGGGGTGAGGCGGTAGCGGTTGCCCTCGCGTACGAGCAGGTCGTCGCCGAAGTGCCGACGCAGGCGCGCGAGCATCGCGCTGGCCGCCGGCTGGCTGACCCCGATCCGCTCGGCCGCGCGGCTGACGTGCCGCTCTTCGAGCAGGGCCTGCAGGGCGATGAGCAGGTTGAGGTCAGGACGGGTCACATCCTCAACACTATCAGTTGGACTGATAGACACATACTGATCATCGATTTCCCTTATGCCTGGCGCGGCAGAAGACTCGAGGGCATGAACCAGCACGAACCGAGCCTCGCGCTCACCAACGCCATGCTGATCGACGGCACCGGTGGACCCGCGGTCGACGGCGCGACCGTCGTCGTCTCCGGCAGCCGGATCGCCGCCGCCGGGACCGGCGTACCGGTCCCTCCCCACGCGACGATGGTCGACCTGGCGGGCAAAGCGGTCCTTCCAGGGCTGATCGACGCCCACGTGCACCTGGGAGGACTGGGGTTCCGCAGCATGCCCCCGTTCGGCGGCCGGGCCGCCACCGACGACTACGCCGCGGCCCGCGAGGGGGCCTTGCGGTACGGGGTCACCACTCAGCGCAGCCTGGGCGACTTCCTCCACGACAGCATCGCCGTGCGGGACGGCGTCGAGAACGGCGCCCTGGCCGGGGCCCGCATCGTGACCAGCGGGCCGAGCTTCCAGGTCGAGGGCGGCCACCCCAACGCCACCGTCTGGGGCAGCGAGCCGGCGGCCGTCCGGGAAGGCGCCCGCATGCCGAAGACGGCCGAGGAGGCCGCCCGGATGGTCGACGAGCTCGCCGTCGCGGGCGTCGACCTCGTCAAGATCATCATCTCGAACAACGCGATCTTCGGGCCGGCCCGTCCCGAACTGAAGATGCCCTGGCACCTCACCGAGGCCATCACCGGCGCCGCCCACGCCAACGGGCTGCGGGTCGCCGCCCACACGGAGACCGTCGAGGACGCCAGGGCCGCGGTCGAGCGGGGCGTCGACGACATCGAGCACCTGGTGCTGCGCGCGGAGGAACCGCAGGAAGAGGCGGCCGCCGAGGAGCTGTTCGCCCTCATGGCCGACCGCGGAACCTACCTCGTACCCACGATGGTGGCGCACCAGTTCGAGGCGACCGCCGACGGGGACGCCCGTACCCTGCGCTACGGCAACCACCTGGTCCGCCGCGCCTACGAGGCGGGCGTACGGCTCGGGGTCGGCTCGGACGCCCACTCCCCCGGGCTGCACGGCTGGAAGCTGCGCGACGAGCTGGTGATGATGGTCCACGACCAGGGCATCCCGGCCCTCGCGGCCCTGTCCATGGCGACCAGGACCAATGCCGAGTTGCTCGGCATCGCCGACCGCCTCGGTACCGTCGCGCCGGGCAAGCTCGCCGACCTGCTGATCGTCTCTGGCAACCCGGCCCAGGACATCACGGCCGTCGGCCGCATCCACCAGGTGATCCGGAACGGCCGGGTCGTCTTCGAGGGCGAGGGGGCGTGACCACTCGTAATCGGCCTCACCTCGGCCGCACTGTTCGCCTGCATCAGCGGGTCCAGCTTCGTCTTCGAGCACCTGAACGGTGTCTCGTCCACGGCCTACTCCCTGATCTTCGCCACCAACGCCGTCGGCATGCTGATCGCGGGCTTCGCCTTCAGCAGACTCTCCCGGAGGGTCGGCCTCAACACCGTGCTGACCACAGGCGTCGCACTATGCGGCCTCGGGGTGACCGGCCCAGCTGGTCATCCTCGGCACAGCCGGTGAACCCTCGCCGGCACCTGGGCAGGCCTCTTCGTCGCCCCCTCGGCGTCGGACTGATCTTCCCCGCCGCCACCACCCTCGGCCAGGCCCTCGACCGCACCGCCCCCGGAGCTGCCTCGGCCGTGCCCCGCCTCCGGGCACCGCGGCACATGCGCGACCGCGGCGGCGTCATCATATTTCATAGAAAGCCAGACACCGGTGGGACCCGGCTGGTTCCGAACCGAACCGCATGGCGAACGTGAGTGGTCTCGCGGACCACCGATACGTCCGTGCGTAGGCTGCCCCGAGACGGTCAGCCGAACCGATGGTCACTGCGTGGGCGGGCCCTGCCGATCACGGCTCGGGGCACATCCGGCTTGATGCCCATGCGTTCACCCAGGTCGGTTGCGGTACACATGCATGCGGCGTCCGGCTCACAGCCGGGCGACGAACGCGCCGATGTGTGCAGCCACCTGGTCCGGTACCTCGAGCGGCGAGAGGTGGCCGGTGTCCTTCAGGACGGTCAGCGAGGCGGTCGGGATCAGCGGCAGCAGGTGGTCGGCGAGCACGGTGGGCGGGTCAACCTTGTCGTGACTGCCCGCGAGAACCAGCACCGGCACCTCGATGGCTCCTACGCCGGCCGACACGTCCTGGACGATGCCCTGACACGGCCAGGCGAGTCGGGCCCGGTCAACGCCGCGCAGACTGTCCTCGACCACTTGTCGGCGCAACTCGGGGGCCAGCCCGCCGTGGGTCAGCATCAGGTCGATGCTACGGAGAACCGTCTCCTCATTGTCGTAGGCGTGGGAAACCCCTTCCCGCACCTGCTCGGTCATCCCGACCGGCGCGGGCGGCGCGGGCGCCACGAGAACTACTCCGGCCAGCCCCTCGGGCTTGGCCGCAGCCAGCATCTGGGCCACCTTGCCCCCCATCGAGTGCCCGACGAGCACATGGCGGGGGTGTCCGAGCGCCTCGACGACCCGTTGCGCGTCGTCCACGAGCTGCTCCAGGCCGTAGGGCCCCGGCAGGCTCGTGGACTCGCCCCATCCGCGCTGGTCGTAGGCCACGAAACCCTGGCCGGGGGCCAGACGCTCCAGCACCGGGGTCCAGGTGCGCCGTGAGCCTCCCCAGTAGTGCAGGAAGATCAGTGACGGGCCGTCGCTTTCGCGTACATGGGCGTACACCTGGCCGCCCTGTACGTCGAAGAAGCGGCCCCTCACATTCTGCGGAGTCATGGTCAGTTCCTTGTTCCTTGTTCTTTGTTCGTGACCGGCAGCTTCGAACCGCTCCACCGGTGTGGAGCCGGTTGTCCCGAGCTCGGTATCGATCCTTCCCGGTACGCCGTCTCCGAGCCACGGCTCATCTGCCACTGTTCGCATTTTTTGGGCCATGAAAGTGAGGTGGGTCGTCGTTCTTCCGCCGACACAAGCCGCGGGATGAAACAGGGAATCCGTCGAGGATTCCCGTGAACCCGACGCTCAGGGACGTGACCGGCCTCCCTGCGCGACACGCGCCGTCCGTAACATTGCGGCCATGGACAAACACCGGGTCGCCGTTCTGGCTCTCGACGGCGTGCTGCCCATCGATCTGGGGATCCCCACTCAGATCTTCAAGGGCAGGCCGGACATCCCCTATGAGCTCACCGTGTGCGGGGATACCGAGGAGGCCGTGACCACCAGCGCCGGTTTCACCCTCGGGCTGGCCGCGGGACTCGACGCGCTGGCGGAGGCCGACACGATCATCGTCCCGGGCTTCGAGGACTTCAGGCGTCCCCCGCTGCCACGGGTGCGGGCCGCTCTCAAGCTCGCCGGCCGTGCGGGGATCCGTATCGCCTCCATCTGCACCGGCGCCTTCGCCGTCGCGGCGGCCGGACTGCTCGACGACCGCACGGTCACCACCCATTGGGCCAGCGCGGACGACCTCGAGGAGCTCTACCCCAGAGTGCGCGTCGACCGGAACGTGCTCTACATGGACGACGACACCATCCTGACCTCCGCGGGCGTGACGGCGGGCATCGATCTATGTCTGCACATCGTCCGCAAGGACCTCGGCGCGGCCGTCGCGAACGACATCGCCAGGGAAATCGTCGCCGCCCCGCACCGTGACGGTGGGCAGGCCCAGTACATCGCGAGGAGTCTCCCCACCTCCCGGGCCACCACCCTCCGCGACACCCGCGAGTGGGCCCTGCACAGCCTCGGCGAAGACCTCACCATCCCCCGGCTCGCCAGGCACGCCGGTGTCTCTCCACGCACCCTGACCCGCCTGTGGCGCCAGGAAACCGGCGTCAGCCCCCACCAATGGCTCTTGACCGCCCGCATCGCCCGTGCGCGAGAACTCCTGGAGGCCACCGACCTCCAGGTGGAACAGATCGCCACCCGCTGCGGCCTCGGCAGCGGCGCCAACATGCGTGCGCGCTTCCGTGACACCCTCGGTGTCACTCCCACCACGTATCGTCGCGCCTTTCAGCACCGGGCCGGCTGACGGAGGCCTGGCCGACGCCGGGCGCCGGGCGTCGGGCGTCGGGCGTCGATGCCCGGCGCAGTCGCTGGATCTAGTCGATGAACCGCACCTCCGGGAAGGCCGGCGAGGGGCCGTCGAAGAGGCCGTGATCCGGCCGGTGCAGCAGGTGCGCGTCGAGGAAAGCGCTGAGGTAGGTGCGTTGGACGTGCAGGCTGCGGGTGGGGGCCACCGTGCCGACGGCGTCGACGAGTCTGCCCGTCGGCATCGCGCCCGCCTCCGCGATCCGGGGGAGCTGGGCTTGCAGGTCCGTGTAGGAGTAGTGGGCCGCCGAGAGCATCTGGATGTTGCGGTGCCAGCCGCGCAGGTGTTGCCAGAACGTGGCGTGGACGGGGTGACGGCTGTTCCCCAGAACACTGCTCACCAGCAGGAACGGGCGGTCGAGGCCGTCATCGACGACAGTGCCCACGGAATCGGGGCCCGAGCCCATTCCCCCGTCGAGGTTCGCTCCGGCGACGACCCGGGGGTCGTCGTGCATCACCTGCGCGGTGGTGGCCCCGCCGAGCGAGTGGCCGAACATGCCGATCGCGGACAGGTCCAGGTTACGGGCCAGCCCCGGCGGCAGCGGACGCCGGGACGCATCCGGGGAGCCGCCCGCGTTCAGCGCCTCCAGGCAGTCGAGTACGAACCGCATGTCGGCCACGCGGACGTCCACCAGCGCGCGCAGTCCCCGCGTCTCCGTCGCCGGCTGCTTCTCCTCCAGCCGGCCGCCGGGGAACTCCACCGCGAGCGACTCGTAGGTGTGGTCCACGGCCACCACGACGTAGCCCCGGCTCGCGAGGTCCTCCGCCAGGACCGTGCCGAAGCCGCGCGGCACGTCCTTGCCCGGCGAGTACAACACCACGGGCAGACCACCGCGCCGCCGCAACGCCGGCGCGCCGACGGCGCTGTGCGTACGGGTGGCCGCCCAGTCGACGGCGCCCGCCCCGATGGAGAACTCCTTCTCCGCCAGCGCCCCGAACCGCGCCGCCGTCCCGGCGGGCAACTGAGCTGCCACGCCCCTCCCCTGCTCCGGCCGGGCCGGGTACCAGAGGCTGACCATCAGCTCCCGCGAACGCCCCGAGGGCACCCAGGGGTCGCGGCGCGACCTGTCGACCAGATGCATCGACGTCGTACCGACGCGGTACGGGCCGGTGGGCGCCGGCAGAGCCGGGGTGAGAGGCGCGCGGCCTCTCACCCGAAGCCTCGGGGTGGTCGCCGCCCGCGCGGTGCCGGCCGCCACGGCGGGAGCCAGCAGGGCAAGGCCGATCAGGCCGGCAGCGCGGCGGCGCGTGGGCTTCCGGGACTGGTTGTTTTCCATGGCTCGACGCTATGGGCGGGCCCACCGGCACCACATCGTTCCTGGGGCGCGGTCGCCTCCGCCGCACGGCGGAGGCGACCGTCATCCGCCGGACATATGTCTTGGCCATGCCTGTCGACGCCGTGGAATTCAGGGCTACTTGGGCCACAGAGTATCAGACCCTCGGCGCTGATGGGCTCGCCTGATTCGACTGTCGGCTGATCTCCGTCGCATTCGGCCTGCTGGTGGCCGTGTGGTTTCCGGGGGCGACCGGTTCCGGGGCCCTCCGGCCGCGGACGCGGGGTAGGTCGTGGGCGCTGCTCAGGCAGTGCCACGCCGGGATCAGGGCGTCGCTGGTGGGCAATCAGCCGAGCCAGACGATGTCGATGACGTAGAGACGCGCGGCCGCGCGGTTGATGAAGTAGACGGCGCTGAGCTGTCCGATCGAGGCGGCGCGTATGTCTTCGCCTTCGGGGTCGCCACGGTCGAAGGCCGGGAAGGACCACGGGTCGCGGGAAGCGATGGTCAGCACGCCCCGGAGTATCTCGCGGGCGTGGTCAGGAAGAGCGTCCAGGACGTCCAGAGCTTTGGGCGACAGGCGCACCTGCCAGGCCGCGTCACTCACGGACGGTCTCCGAACACATCGTCAAGGGCGATGCCCTCGGGGTCGTCCCTGCCCGCGGCGGGGAAGAGGCTCACGGCCGACGCCCAGCGCGCGGCGCAGCGGTCGGTGCGGATCCGCGCGAGCAGCTGCGCGGCCGCGGTGGAAGCGGGGGCAGGCGGCGGGACGGCCGCGTGCCCGGGCTGAGCGCTCATGGAATCCTCCCAGCGGGTCTGGTCCTCACCGTACGCGCAGCGGCGTAACCGCGGGCGTCGCTCGGCAAGTCGGTGGTCCGCTGCCGGCGCCGTCACCGGAGCCGCGTTCAGGCGCTTTGGGTCCGTCGGAGGTCAGCAGCCCTCGTGGCTCGCTTGATCGCCGCGCGCAGCAGATCGGCCATCGATCGGCCAGCCACCCGAAGCAGCTCCGGATCGCACCCCGGGCTCTCACTGCCGCGCCCCTTTGGTACCGGCTTCGGTGATGCCCAGGACCTCCGGACCTCCGCGACCTTTCGGGTGCCGGGCCCGAGCCCCGTACGCTAGTCCCCGTCCAACCGGCTGGGCCTGCTGCCTGGGATCCGACTGGGTGCATGCCGTTCCGTATGGGTCAGTCGGAGGTGGCTGGGTAGGCGCGTACACCTGCTGGACAGTGCCTCCGATTGGTCACCTTGGGCTTGCCGGGGCCGGCCGCGCTCACCAGTTGCTCGGTTCTGTGACCGAGGCCGAGGATGCCGTGCAGGCTGCCCACTGGCACGGGCCGGGCTGCCGCGGAGCCGCCGGGGAAGAGCTCCTCTCCCCCGGCGGCCAGTAGGACGTCCGCCCGACTCGTGCCGGTCACGAGCCGACGGGTTCGAGTGCCTGGGCGGTGTGCGGGACGTCGGCGGCCGGTCACTGTGCCAAGGCCGTCAGAGCACGTTGACCACCTCGCATGGCGACGTAGTGGTTGAGTCTGAACACTGGCCTTGCCATGGGCATCCAGCGTCGGAATGCGGCCTTGCGGATGGTGACACGCTCTCCGCTGCGAGCTCGGACTCGTTCAGCAAGCCGACGCCGCGCGGCGGGGTGTGCGTCATCGATTCTCTGCCCCGTCCAGTTGTCCATCGTGACCGTCTCGGCCCGTCAGCTCACATAAAGACGACGCCGATCACGGGTTCCGGCCCCGGAGCGAACGGCCGGGGTCGGGCCACTGCCGGCAGCTCTCGAGATCGGGCGCGGCGTGGTCGAGAAGCCTCAGGCTGACATGGGCGACACGGCGGCGGCCGACCGTGCACAACCGCCGGGGGGTACCAGTTGCTGCGTGTCGGTCTCGGTGAGGGGGGAGGGCGCCATGCTCGGCCCAACGAGCTTGCGAAATTAGAGATTTGGAGTTCCCGCATTCCGTTACTGCGCTGGGCGCAATACGGCTAAGCTGCCGCGTGATGACGACGTGACGTGCCGGTCTTTCCGGGGCGCCCGCAACGGTCAGCCACCCGTACGGGGGGCTGTTTGGGGCGCGGCCACCCCGGGAGCCTCCGGGTGGCCGCGCCCATGGTCAGCCCTCCGTCGAGAGGGACGACCGGCGGGCGATTGCCCACCCCGGGAGAAAGGCGCAGCACGTGCGCCATCGCAAGAAGAAGGACCGGTCTCGCCTGCGGGCCCGGCTCTACCAGATCTACCGCTGGACAGCTCCCCTCGTGGGCGCCGTCATCGTCGCGGTGTTCCGGTGGTGGCTGGAGGTGAGGCACAGGCTGTAGCCCCTCGCCAAACATACTAGCGAGGGACCACCAGCTGTGTGGTTCCTTCCAGGAGTCCCGCCACCGTGCCCGCGGTGGTGGGCTCCGCTACGTCCATCGGCCGTGCCTGGCTGGCCCGGCCCCCGGTTGTCGACCGGGTGGACATCGCGCTCCCACGGTACCGGTTTCGAGCGTGCCCAGCGAGGTCATGTGATGGGTTGCCGTCATCTGCAGAACCGGCCGTGACCTTCAGGCGGCCAGGCAGACGATGCCCGAGCGAATATTCGAGCGTCCGTACGACGTGCCGGCCGCGCGGTGGCCTGGTGAGCGCCGCATGCCGTCCTAGCGCCATCGCCGCCGACCACCGCGGCCACCACCTGTCACCCGTCCCCACGCGCCACTCATCGGCGAGTTCGCCGCCCACTAGCCAGGTTTCCCGCCATCCGTGATTATTTCGATTGGCTCGTCGAACGACCGGCCGTCGACAATGGGCCGATGGACGAGTCAATGATCAGATCAGGCCAGCAGGTGGGGTACGTCGGTATACCGGGCAGCGGCACGACCACGTTGATCGACGCGGTCGCCCGGGCCACGGGCCACGTCCCCAGGACGCGGCACTTCACGACACTCGACTGGCCGCCCCGCACGAGCGGCGCCATGAAGCTGACCCGGGGTCAACACCACGCCGTGGTGCTCGTGATGTCGGCGACCGACGGGCCGACCCCCGCCACCGGGGAGCTGCTGCGGCTCGTCAGGGCGGTCGGCGTGGAGCACGTGGCCGTGTTCGTGAACAAGACCGACCTGCTGCCGGACCGCGAGCTCCAGCAGGTCCTGGCACTGGAGATCCGCGAGCTGCTGCGGCGGCACGCGTACCCGGCCGACGACGTGCCGATCGTCTTCGGCTCGGCACACCAGACCTCGGCCGTCGAGGAGCTGCTGGCCGTCACGGCGCCCGCTTCCCGGCTCCACCCCGCGAGCGCGACATGCCCTTCCTCATGCCGGTCGAGGACGTCTTCACCCTCACCACGCCCCGCCCGCGCACGGTCCTCACCGGCCGGATCGAACGCGGCGCCCTCCGGGTGGGCGACGAGGTGGAGTACGTCGGCCTGAGCACCTCGGGCACCGCCACCGTCACCGCCATCGAACGGTACCGCGGCGAGCGCACCGAGCGGGCTGAGGCCGGGGAGAACATCGGCCTCGAGCTGCGCGGTCTCACGCGCCGGAACATCGAACGCGGCCAAGTCCTCGCCGCCCCCGGCACGGCAACGGCGCACAGCGCTTCGAAGCAGAGGTGTACATCCTCCCCGAGGACGACGGCGGTCGCGAGGTGACCTTCGCGCGACGCGAAGCCCAGTTCTACTTCCGCACGACGGACATCACCGGGCGGATCACGGTCCTCCGGCAGGCCGGCCAGGACATCGACGCGTCCCGGGGCGGCCCGGCCTTCCTGACGGTTCGGCTGGCCGAACAGATCGCCATGGAGAAGGGCCTGCGGTTCTCCATCCGGGAGGCGGGCAAGGCGGTCGGCGGCGGGGTGGTCACGGCGATCCTGCGCTAGGACCTGTGTGACTATGGTGGGACGCCCGCGTCTTCACCGCGCTGCTGGAAGGTCTGACCTCCGAATCCGTTCGCCGGGGGCGTGGAATCCACGGCAGTCCGCGCCCATCACGACATCGAGCCGTGGCCACCGGGCACAAGAGACTCGCGGTCCGCTACGAAGCTGCCGTCCCCGTTGCCGGCATCAACGAGTGGTGGTGACGTACTGGTCCGACCGCAACTCGAACACCCGTACTCGCCGACGGTAGTTGGGATTGACGTTCTCACGGACCGGACGCATCCCCAAGCCATGGGCGCGATGTCCTCCTCGGGCCAGCGACGCAGGATCAAACGGGGAGTCTCCAGCGTGACCATCCGATCATTCTGGATTACACATGGGCTCTCCGCCATCCTCACCAGGCGCTTTGGATCCGGAGCTCCCCGACGCCGGGACGCCGGCCGAGCTCACCGCTCTCGGCAAGCCAGCCGCTTTCATCCAGCTCGCTACTCCGGCGGGAAGCGAGCAGGCGCGCAATGCCCGCCATCCGGAGGAGTTCGAGGCCACTGTCGCACCTGCTCGCCCGCTCTTCACCGATGGCGCAGCGGGGCCCGGCCCCACAGGCGGCCGGACGCGGCCGACACGTTCGCGGAGGTGATCCTGTCCGCCGCCTCCGGCTGACCGGCACGGGATCAGGAGAGGTTCCGGCCGATGTGCGGCGCCGTGCCGGCTTTTAAGCGGCTCCACCGCCTTTCCATAGTTGGCGGGGGTCGTCGCTGTTGCAGGTGGTCACCAGCACTTGGTCGGCGCCGCTGACCGGCTGGGGGGCGATCGCCAGGCAGTGACCGGTATCGCTGTTCTCCAGGGTCTCGCCTGCTGTGGTCCTGTTCCCGACGCGCCAGTGGTCATTGCCCGAGCCGCAGGGCTTGAGGCCGGCTTGGTAGTCGTTGTTGGCCGGTGCCGCCAGGCAGTTGCCGCTGGCGCGGTTGACCAGGGCGAAGGTGTTGCCCTCGGCGGGGCGAAGGGTCCAGGTGTCGCTGTAGGCGGCGTTGCAGGGGCCGTAGGAGGGGAAGAATTCGTCGCCGGACACGCACTGGTGGTTGGCGATGTTCTCCAGATGAGATCGGGAGCCTGGAGAGAGCGTCCCGGCCGGGGGAGCCTGCGTATTTCGCGGGCCGGTCCGCGCCGTGGGCCCAGGATTCTTCTCCGGGGCCGGTGGCGGTCTACCGGCATCGTGCGAGCGCGGGTCCGGCGTACGCGTCGCCGAGGGGAGCGCGGAAGACAGGGGGGCCACGACTGCCGCTGAGGGCGCGGAGGAAGGTACTGCGGGAGACGCAGAAGAAGACGCCTCGGCGGATGGTGTGGCTGGTGCCTGCGGTCGTCTTTCCGGGGTGGACTGGTGTGGTGTGAGCGTGCTGGTCAGGAAGGCGCCACCGGTCAGGACGACAGGCAGGACAACGAGCAGGACGCGCGTGCGGCGCTCCCGGACGATCTTCTGGATGAAGGTGCCGACACGCCCGACCACCGTGCTGCCGTGCGTGCCGGTGACGACGTACACGGCGTCGTCGGTGCGCAGGGTTTCTGCCGGCTGGGCATCCCTCAGGGGCTGGCGGGTCACAGAGTGCGCTCAGCCCTGGTGCGCGCCCGGCCGGGGAGGGTTTGCCGGCCTCATGACTCCGACGATCCCGACCCCTGTGCCGTTGCGGACGTTGACGTTCACGTCGCCGCGGAGAGCGATGCTTCCCGAGCCGTGTGCCGTCGTAGCCGCCGGGTCGTCGGCACGTTCCCGCGCAGCCTGTGCACGCTCGATGGCCCGTTCCAGGGCCGCGTCGAAGCTCGGGTTCCGCTCGGCTGCCTCCCGCAGAGCGTGTTCGATCTGCTGGCGGACGGGGCCGCTGAGGACAGCGGCTTCGCTCCCGGTTTCTTGGGCCCTGGCCGTCAATTCCCGCAGCGCGGGCTCATCGCCCAACCGCGCGCTGACAATCTCATGCAGGTCGTCCAGCGCTCGGTCGACCTCCGTATCGGCCTGCTCGGCCACACGCCTGACCTGCTGGACCGCCCAGGCGCCCAGGAAACCGACTGCGAGTTCAATGCCGGACATACACGCTCCCCGTACCGTTGTTCAGAGCAGCCGACGCTATCCACCACGGTCGGGCCCCGGAGACTGAACGGGGAAGGCTGCCTCCGTACGGGGGGAGGAACGAAAGCACTTCCGGACGGATGACTCAGTCCATACAACTCCTGACTCCCCCAAACAGGCATGCCGGATGCGCACCCGGACCGGCACCACGGGCGGCATCTCTCGCCCGGCCCGGGATGATGCACTCGCCGACGGCTACGGCTGATTCCCCTGTCGACGCCCCCCACGCCGATTGCCGCGGGGGCGATCTGCGCGGGAGCGAGCACCCCCGTGACGGCCCCCTACACGGACGAGGTCGGTCCGCGAGCACAAGGGCTACCGTTGGTCTGTGCGACGTCACTTGTGGTGGATAGCCGCGTTGGCCCTGGTGACGGCGGTTTCCGCCGGGGTCATTGGCTCGGAGGTACGTGACAGGGCTGAGCGGCGTGACAAGGCCGAGACCTCGCCTGCGGCTCTCGAGCGCTATATGGCGCGTTTTGGGTATCAGCGAGTACGGGCGGATGAAGGGGATTACGTGCATGTGACGCTGAGCGCCGTCCACTTCGCCTACTGCCCCAGCCCGCACGAGTGCAACACGCCGGGTGGCAACGCCGAGCATCCTCCGGTCGACATCTGGGGCTGGTCGGTGGTCCAGATCTCGATATGGCCGACGCCGTCGTCCGTACCCGGCGGCCGTACGACAGGCAAGAGGAGCGGGAGCTGCTGGTTCGGGCGGAACAATATGGTCGTGGTGGGCGTGAAGGACGAGCAATGGCCGCGGACCGTGGCGGATCTCGCCGGCAGGGCCCGCCTCTACCGGGGTTACTTCACCGACTCCGTTCTCGGTTCGATGTGCCTGATGCTGCCCGTCCCCGTCCAGCCCGTAGTACCGCGCCAGTCAGCGGGACCCCGGCGATGAGGGCCCCGAGGGCGATGGCCACACCGCCTCTCGGCCACACCGCCGTCATGTACTGCCGCAATGCCTCGGTCGGGCCCGTCGTTGACGGGTGCTCGGCCAGGGACCAGTACAGGACGCGGCGGGCGGCGGTGAGCGGCAGCCACGCCGTCAGCAGCACGGCGGCGGCGGCCGCGCCGACGTACGGCCCGGTCCTGCCGGGCGGCCAGGCGAAGGCGCACAACAGGAGCCAGAGTGTCAGCAGCCCGACGCCCAGGACGAGCACACCGGCGTAGCCGAAGCGCAGGCCGGAAGGCAGCCGGCCGAGCCATTCCTGGGATGCCTCCTGGGGGACGATGAGTTCGCCCGCGGCCAGTCCCGCGCCGCAGGACCAGCCGGCCGCGAGGGTCCGGCGCAGGGCAGGGGGTCCCCAGGTGGCGGACAGCTTGCGCCACAGCGTGTAGGCCAGCGTGAATCCCAGGGGAACGGTGACGATGGCCAGGGCGGGAACCGCCAGGGCCGGCAGGTGGAGGCTGGTCGGTACGAGATGCGCGGTCTTGAGCAGATTGGTCGTCATCGATGTCATCGGGGTGAGGGAGAGCCCCACGACCAGCCCGCTACCGAGCTCCGTCAGCGGCTTCTGCCGCAGCAACACCGCCGGCTCGGCAAGCACCCGGGCACGGTAGGCCGCCGACGGGTGCAAGGCGACGAAGCGGCGGAGCCGCCATCCGGTCACGGTGTGGACGGGCCTGTCCCGCTCGGCCGGCTTGTCCCGCTCGGCGAGAACCCGCGCCAGATCCTCTGCGGCTCCCCACTGCGCACAGCGTGCGTCGGCCAGCAGTTCCCGTTCGCGCACGATGGCATGATGGTTGAGGAAGATCAGCACCGCCAGGCTGCCGAGCTGGATCCACGGGCCGTAGCCATTCCTCGGCTTGAGGTCGTTGGAGACGAGCAGCAGGGCCGGGATGACGAACATGGCGAGGTAGACCCGCCACATGATCACTGTCATGTGGGCGACGTCCACGTCCTTGTTCCGCACATGGGCCAGCTCGTGCAGAACGATGGCCCGGAAGGCGGCGCGGTCGGTGTGGAAGAGCCGCACGAGCCCGCGCTCGAGCACGACGTACCGCCGGCCGGCGTGGCCGAACGCCATGCCGCCCGCCCGGGGGTGCACCGGATCGACGAGGAACCGCACACGGACGCCCGCCCGGCGGCGCAGGCTCTCCAGCTCCGAGCCGATGCCGGGCAGGGGTTCGGCCCGGACCAGACGCCGCAGCCGCATCCTCACGTACGGGCTGACGACATAGGCGGTCAGGCAGACGCCGAGCAGCACCAGGACGGCGAACAGCTCCACCGGCACAGGCAGCGGGTTCCCCGGGCGGAAGCACTCCGGACGCTCCCGCATGGCCCGGAAGTACTCATCGAGCCAGGTCGGCGACCGGGGGTCGGGAAAGCGACCGTGGAAGAGGTTCCAGCACACGGTGCCGGGCAACGCCTTGTCGATCGGCTTGGGCAACGTCTGGAACCAGATCGCCACCAGATCGCTGACGCTACTCGTCACCGCCGTGACCGTCACGACGAACCGCAGCCACAAACCCGACGAGACCACCGGTGGACGGTCGACGGCAGACGGCGCTACTGCGCCCGGCATCACGCCAACAGGCGGCCGACGATCGCGTCGGCTATCAGCTCCGCCTGCTCAGCGCTCACCCCCGCGGCCCGGGCCCGGTCACGGGCAACCTGCCGGACCACCCGCAACTGCTCGCAGGACAACGGCTCGACGGCCGGTGTGCCGTCGCCGTTGGGCGTGCCATCGCCGGCCGGAGTGCCGTCCGTCAGCACACCGCGCCGCCGGCGGGACCTCCTGCCGATCCACCTCCGTATTCCGGAGGAAGCCTCGCCGGTCACGGCATCGACGACGGCCGAACCGAACAACTGCACCACGGCCTGCGCTGCGGTCACCGCGGCGATGGACGCCACGGCAACGACAGTCTCCAGACCGAAACCCAGCAACTCGTCCTCGTCGCGGCCGGCCCGGCGCGGCCACGCTGCGGCTGTGGCCTCCAGCAACGGCAGCTCCTCCGGAGCCACCGCGTCCACGGCCGGACGCGCCAGCGCCAGCACCGCTGCCCGGTCTCGATGTGACATCACAGGACCCCCCCAACCCCGTGGCAACAAAAGAGCCATCACGCCCCGCCCCAACCCGGCGACCCGGCTCTCTCCAGCCATACTGCCAGGGCTTTGGCCTGATGCGGAGGCAACTCGTCGAGCCGCTACCGTGAGCGGCCGCTCCTCCAGCGGAACCGCACGCGGCCTCGCCCGCACATCACGCGTGAACTCATGGTGATGCGACCAGGTCGTTCGGTCTTTCCCCTACACGAGGGAAGTCACCGTCGGTCACTCATAACCCCGTCTGCCGCTGGGAAGGGGTGGGCTGACAGGCGGTGGGTGGGCGAGCGGGCGGCATGCCGCAGGGGGCGGATGTGAATGGCCGGTAAATGCGGGGCTGTCCTGCCTCCGGCGAACGGCCCCGTGCCGTCACTGGGCTACGCGCTGTTCGCGACCCGCTGGCTCCAGGCGCCCTTGTACTTCGGGCTCGTGACGGCGCAGGCCGTCTACGTGTGGGAGTTCTTCGGCGAGCTGCGTACCCTGGTCCAGGGTGTGATCACCGGGGTCTCGGACGAGAACATGGTGATGCTCGGCGTTCTGAAACTGGTCGACGTCGTCATGATCGCCAACCTGCTGATCATGGTGATCGTCGGCGGCTACGAGACGTTCGTCTCCCGCATCGGGCTCCAGGGCCACAAGGACCAGCCGGAATGGCTTTCGCACGTCAACTCCAACGTGCTCAAGGTCAAACTCGCCATGGCGATCGTCGGCATCTCCTCCATCCACCTCCTGCAGATGTTCGTCAACATCCACCACACCCCGCGCCAGGAACTGCTGTGGGGCACGATCATCCACATGGCCTTCATCCTCTCGGCCTGCCTCCTCGCGTACATGGCCGGTCCCATGGAAGCCAAGGCAGTCCTGCTGGAACGCCGAAGTCACCAAATCCCCGCGCAGCAACATCACGACCCGACCGGTAATCCCGCGCACCCGCCTCCCGGCGACCATCCCTCTTGAGCGCCGGCAACCGCATGCCCCGCCGAGCCGTCGGACACGCCCGCCACGCCTCCCGGAACGGGCCATGTCCCACGGCACCGTACCGATCGCGCCGCGGTTGTCCGTCGATCGTGTCCTGATCGACAAGGATCATCGGCCGGTGTCCAGGAGGTGCGGCAGGCCCAGCCGCCACCGCTGCTTGTCCACCTGTCTGGCCAGGGCGAACTCCGGTGCCTCGTACCCCTTGAAGGTGCGCACCCCGGCACGGCCCCGGACACCTGCGGCCGCCAGGACGCCGGCGGCGGCCCGGCGGCCCGCCTCGTTCGCCGTCTCCATCGTCACGAAGTCGATGTTGCTGTAGGTGCGGACCCAGTCGCCGGCCAGGAAGAGGTTGCCCACGGCGGTCACCGCTTCGGGGCGCAGGTCCCAGGATCCGGTGGTGTTCAGCAGATACGGGTCGTCGTTGCGCAGCGCGTTGGCGCCCTGGGTGATCGCTTCGTCCAGGTACCAGGAGTGCAGCAGGGAGTCGCCGAGAACGGAGGTCCCGAGGTGGGCCTGCATCTGGGCCCACACCTCACGGGCTACCTCGGCGCGGGTGCACTGCCGGGCAGGTCTGCCGTAGAGGATGCCCGGGGTGTCCCAGTCGGAGATTTCCACGGACAGCGACTCCTGGGCCTGGCCGTCGCCCCAGGTGCGGGCGAAGGGGGCGCGCCAGAGCTTGGACTGGTTGATCGAGACCAGTTGCCAGGGCGAGTCGACGTGGGCGATGTGGCCCTCGATGACGGCGGCGGGGCGGCGCAGGAAGAACTGGATACCGTTGCACCAGGTCTGCTGGAGCCCGTCCATCGCCGCCAGCCGCGGGTCGGCCGCGCGCAGCGCACCGTTCCACAGCCGGACGGCGCGGTCGGACGGTACGGCCACCACGAACCAGTCCGCGTCGATGCGTTCGGTCTCGCCCCGCGCGGTGCGCGCGAGCGCCCATGCGATGCGGCCCTGGCCCGTTTCCAGCCGCTCCACGCTGCGGCCGTAGGCGAAGCGCACGCCGAGCGTGCGCAAGTGGGCGACCCAGGGGTCGATCCACGCTTCGCTGGTGGGGCCGTCGAAGATGGCGTCGGCTGGGCCGTCGGTGCCGCGCCCGAGCGCGTTGTAGAGCAGGGCCTCGTAGCCCTGGCCGCAGGTGCGGGTGCTGGCGGTGGTCGGGCGCAGCGCCTGGAGGATCTGGACGTTGCCACCCAGCAGCCGCTGGTACTCCTGCGACATCCGGCCCGCCTGGATGTAGTCCCACCAGGGGACGTATTCCCACTGCCCGAAGTGGCGCTCGCGGCAGCTGGTGAAGGCGATCACCAGCTGCCGTGCGTAGAAGACGGTTTCCGCGGGCGGGAGCTTGAGGCTCTCGTGCAGTACCCCGGCGAGCGAGGCGATCAGCAGCCCGGGATCGGAGAGGGATGACGCCCACGGGCGCAGGGGCAGCGGGATGGAGCCGCGCCCTCCGGCGCGGGCGAACTCGACGCGGGTCACGGTGGTGAGGTTGTCGTGCACCGTACCGCCGCCGGGGAGCGGGATGCGCCGGAGAGTGTCCGGGAGGTTGTGGTAGAAGCCGAAGACCGCGCGGTGGCCGTGCTCTCCGGGCAGGTCCCGGCGGCCGCCGGTGCCGCTGTGCGGGACGGGCAGCGAACGTGCCTTGCCACCGGGGACCGAGCGGCGCTCGTAGACCGTCACCTCGAAGCCCCGCTCGGCCAGTTCCTGCGCCGCGGTCAGCCCGGCGACCCCCGCGCCGAAGACCGCCACCCGTCGCCCGCCGCCGCGTCCCGCGGCCGCCGCCTTCCGAGTGCGGACCAGGCCCAGACCGGCCGCGCCGGCCGCCGCCCCGCCGGCCAGCACCGCGCGCCGAGGTACCCCCGTGCGCTCCGCTGCTTCCACCATGTCCCCGCCCTTCCGTCACCGCCTCGACAGCGACGCTACGGCGAACCTCCTGCATGCGGAGCCGGATCCTCACCCGATCCATCGGATGAGTTCTCACGGCCGGGGGCGCCGGCTGGGCGAGGTGTTCGCCGTCCTCGGCAATGCCGCCTCGGACCCGGCCGAGGCGCGGCACCGAGCGGGCCGGACCGCGCTCGCTGCCCAGACCGGCTCCGAGCCCCGGATGCGTGCCCTGGTCGGCGCTGACACATGGCCGGCCCGGCGGTTGCTCCTCCCCGCGATGGGCACCGGGACCGGCGGCCAGGAGGTCTTCGGCCCAAGCGCTACGAGCGCGCCACGCGGTAGCGAAGGTGGACGACTCCCGAACTGAAGCTGCGGGTCTCGACAAGTTCGAGATCCACCCGGCGCTCGCGCCGGGGAAAGAACGGAATGCCACCGCCGACCAGCACCGGGTAGGCCCTGGGCCGGTACTCGTCGATGAGATTCGCCGCGGCCGCCTGGGCGGCGAGCATCGCGCCGCCGATCGCGATGTCGCCCTCCCCCGGCTCGGCCCGCAGCCGCTCGATCTCCTCCGCCAGGCCGCCGGAGGCCAGGCGGGCATTGCCCTGCACCGCCGACAGCGTGGTGGAGAACACCACCTTCGGCAGCGCCTTCCAGATCGCGGCCCACTCGAGCATGGAGTCGTCGAGCGACGGGTCCTGGTCGGCGGTCTCCCAGTACAGCATCGTCTCGTACAGCCGTCGTCCCAACAGGTGAACGTCGACCTCACGGATCTCGTCGGTGACGAAGCGGAAGACCTCCTCGTCGGGCACCGTCCAGCCGAAGTCGCCGTCCGGCCCGACGATGTAGCCGTCGAGCGAGACGCCCATCGAATAGGTCACGCTGCGCATCAGAATTCCTCCACAGTGACGGGTTCGACGGTACGACCGCCGAACGCCGCAGACTCATCGCGCCTCGCGGGATCCTCCCCAGGAAAGTCGCGTCCGCTGCCCGGGGCCGTCACGCGGGGCACCGCGGCCGGTAGCAGGCGGACCGGACCGGTTTCGCCGTTTTCGCCTGCCGTGACCGGCAGGAACGGCACACTGGTGCGGGGGTTTTCCGGCGCCGGGGTCTGCCGACCGGTGCGCCGTCCCGGTGGGTGGGGGCGTGCCCTGTGGAGGGGTGCGTGTCGGCGAACGGGGGATGCAGCAGTGACGCAGTCGCTTCCCGGGCAGCATGCTGCCCCGGCCCGCGCGAACAGCGGGTCTCAGGGCCTGGTCGTGGTGATCGGAGCAGGACCGTACGGATTGTCGGTGGCGGCGCACCTGCGGGCCGCCGGGGCCCGGGTGCGGGTCTTCGGGGAGGTCATGGGCAGCTGGCGGCACGCGATGGCCACCGGCATGTTCCTGAAGTCCGCTCCCGCCGCCACCGACCTGTCGGCACCGGTGCCCGGCGGCCGGCTGGCCGACTTCCGCAGGGATCAGGGTGATGCGGAGCTGACGGAGCTGACTCCGATCCCCTGCGAGGTGTTCGTCGCGTACGGGATGTGGTTCGCCCGGCGGTTCGCCGGCGAGGTGGAACCGATGCGGGTCGCTGCCGTCGAGCGTGGCGGGGCCGGTTTCACCGTGCGGCTCGAGGACGGTGAGCGGGTATCGGCCTCGGCGGTGGTCGTCGCCACCGGCCTCGCCCCGCTGGCTCACATCCCGCCCGCCCTGCGACCCCTGGCCCCGCAGGGCCCGGGGCCCGATGCCGCGTTGTCGCACACCAGCCAGCACACCGACCTGTCCCGCTACGCGGGGCGGCGGGTGGTCGTCGTCGGGGGCGGGCAGTCGGCGCTGGAGAGTGCGGCCCTGCTGCACGAGGCCGGCGCCCAGCCGCGGGTGCTTGTGCGGGCCGCGCGCGTGCGGTGGGGAGCGGTCCCGGTGCTCGAGCGGTCGCTTACCGAGCGTCTGGCGCGGCCGGCGTCCCCGCTGGGCACGGGATGGCCGCTGGCGGGCATGTGCCGGGCCCCGGGCGCGGTGCGGCGGCTGCCCGCGCCGGCACGGCTGTGGGTCTTCCGCCGGGCACTGGGACCGTCGGGCGGGTGGTGGCTGCGCGAACGCGTCGAGGGCATCGTCCCCGTCCACACCCGCAGGCACATCGAGCACGCGCGGCTCCACGGCGAGGAGGTCCGGCTGCGTCTTGGCGGGCAGGGGGACGGGCCGGCGGAGATGCCGGCCGACCATGTGCTGGCCGCCACCGGCTACCGCATCGACCTGGACGCCCTCCCCTTCCTCGACCCACGTCTTCGCCAGGCGGTGGCCCACATTCCCGGCTCCCACGCTCCACGTCTGTCAGCAGCGTTCGAATCTTCGGTCGACGGGTTGTACTTCACCGGCTCCCTGGCGGCCCCCACCTTCGGGCCGCTGCTGCGCTTCGTGGCCGGTACATCCTTCGCCGCCCGGCACATCACCGCCCGTCTGGCCCGCCCCGTAGCGCACCGCGGGCGGTAGCCCGACAGCAGGCGGGCCAAGGGTGAAGGTCTGACCGTCACCTTCCGATCGATCGAGCCGCCGGGCTTCTCGGAAGGCTCTGGGTAGCGGCGGTTCGGGCCGACGCCACGGTGTTGGTAGAGGCACCCCCCACCGTCTCGGCGACACGGCCGGCCAGGTCCTCCCACGGACGCGGAGCGACGACCGGCACGCCGGCCGCCCGCGCCTGCGCGGCGAGCCACCGGCCGTACAGCACGCTGACGCGTGCGCGATGGCGCTGCGGTCCGGCCTCCGGTTCCCGGCGCAGGTAGTTGGCCGCCACCTGCTCCTCATCGTCCTCGTGGAGGAAGACGGCACGGACCGGACCGTGGGGTGTCGCCGGTCGGGGCAGGACGTAGTCGCCTTCCAGGATCACCGGGGTGTCGGTGCCCACGTGGTTGGCCACCACCGCCTCGATCGCCGGCGCCAGCGCCTCGGCGATCGCGATCTGCCGCTCGACCACCGACTCCGGCGTCCGGCGGGCGGCCTCCGGGTGAGTGCGCCAGAAGTGGACCTCCGGCAGGTGCTCGGGCAGTGTCACCGCGAGGAGGGCCTCCACGATGTCATCGACCTCCACGACGGGGACGTCGTACCGCCGTGCCAATGCCCGCCCGACACCGGTCTTCCCCATCCCCGACGCGCCCCCGACGACGAGCACCCGCCACCCGGGAAGACCCCTCACCTCACCCGTACCGTCCACACAGGCAGAGTACTGGAGCCGCTTCTTTCACCTGGGCCACACCAGCCGCAGCGGTTCCCGTTCCGGGCGGCGACACCATGGCGCGCCGCACGAGCGCAAGGCCCGCCGGACAGCCTCTGGAGCATGCCCCCATGGGGTCGCTCACGAGGTCTATCGGTACGCGGGCACCTGTCGCTACCTTTGCCTCGCCTCCGGGCGACGGCGCCCGGACTCTCCTGGGAGGTTCGACGATGAGGAACAGGCGAGAGGTACTGAAGGCGGCCTCGGCCGCCGCGGGTTTAGCGGCACTCGGCTCCCTGGCCGGTACCGGTACGGCCGGAGCGGCACAGCGTACGGCGTGGCGCGCAGCGGTGGCCGGGCCCGTGGAGAGAGCAGGCAGACAGGTGGCCGGATACCGGGACGCGTCGGGGCGGGTGACCGTCGCCGTGTTCTCGTACCGCGGGAATCCGGCCCAGCAGCACTGGATCGACCAGACCGTCCGGGTGGGCGACGGGGACATGATCGCCATCGGTGGTGGTGCCACCGCCGTGGAGAGCCCCTACGGCGCCCTGCTGACGGCCTCGTACCCCAATGACGACCTGACGGGGTGGACCGTCTCCTCCAAGGACCACCTCGACGCCCAGCCGCACGAACTGACGGCCTACGTCATCGGTTTGAAGATCGCCGGCATGACGCGCGACCAGCTGCTCCGCTCAGTGCACGTCTCGCGGGCGGACAGTGGTACGGCCCCGCACCCCGAGGCCGAGGCGGGCATCCCCTCGTCGACGGACTACGCGCTCGTCGGCGGCGGGTTCAAGGTCAACTGGCATGGCGCGGGCAACCTCGCCACGGCCTCCTTCCCGTCGACCGACTACTCCTGGAAGGCCCGTTCCAAGGACCACCTCGTCTCCGACCCGGCGAGCATCCGCTCCTTCGCCATCTCGCTGCGCCGCGACCTGCCCGTGGGACGGGTGCTGAGCACCATCGCGCACGCCGACTCCGGCCAGGCCCAGCACCCGGCCGCCGTGGCCACGCTGCCGCCCGGCTACGCCCTCACCGGTGGTGGCGCCGAGGTGCACTACCGCGGGGCGGGCAACCTGTTGTGGCGGCTGGAGCCGTCCACCACCTGGACGCCCAGCTTCAGCGCCGCCTCCAAGGACCACCGCGTCGCCGACCCGGCCACCATCACGGCGTACGCGCTGGGCATCCGGCTCGTCTGATACGTCCCGTGCGGGCGAGGGGCGGTCACTGGTCTCCCTCGCCCGCGTGGGCGCTCCTGGGTCCTCAGCGGGCCAGTTCCAGGGCGAACCCGTCGTCGACGGTGAAGATCATGACGTCGCCGCCGGTCCTGGTGCCGCCGCGGCCCGACTCGGTCGCGGTGGCGGGGTGGAGGTCCCCGGAGGTGGTCCTGCCGTGTCCGGTCTCCGTCAGCCGTCCCGCGTCGTCCGTGACGAAGGTGCGGGTGACCGAAAGCCTTGTCACCCGGCCTGTGTCGAGGGTGAGGGTGTCCTCGGTCTCGGTGGTCACCTCCGGGCCCCGGCCGGAGAACGAGCCGCGCATGCGCAGCGTGGCGGATACCGGACCGGGCCGGCCGGGGACGGCACAGGTGAGGTCACCGTTCCCCTCGGCCGCACCGGTGAAGCCGCCGGCCGTCATGGTGAAGCCGCCGGAGCAGCGTAGGGCCGTGGTGGCCGGCGCGGGGGTGTGGGAGCCGGCCGGCGCCGCCCCGAGGGTCAGCATCGCGGCGGCGCAGGCCGCGCCGGCGTACCGCCGGCGGGCCGCGAAGGTGGGCATGGTCGAGCGCCTCCCTCTCGTTGGTAGGGAGGACGGTGCACGCCATCCCTCCCATGGAGTGTGCTCTGGCGAACAATCAGCCGGAATCGCTCGTTCGGGTGAGGGCCGCCCGGAAGGCGTACCGTCCCGGCTCCTGACGGCGGGCGGACGCGCTGACACGCTGCCGGAGTGCATCCGGTACCGCATACGTCACCCAGCGCATGACGCCGCCGAACACCGCACGGTGGATACCGCCCGGACCGCCGTCGACGTCTACCCATCGACCGGCGTGCTGGTAAGGTCACGCTCTTCACCGGCGCCGGCCGTGCGGAGTCCCTTGGCAGGCCCTGACATGTCCGAACCCCTCACCATCACCCCGTACACGATGTGGCGCGGCGCACTCGCCGAGGTGGACGAGGCCTTCGCATCGCCACCTGAGCTCGACCGTCCCGTCGGTGGGTGCACATACTGCGTTGCGGAGTCGGAGCTGCGCGTTCTCGGTGGTGACCCTACCGACGTGCCGGACGATCTCCTCGGGCACTTCGTGCGTGAGGTCGCCAGCCACTGGGACGAGGACCAGTACTCCGTCCTGTGGCGCCGCTTCATCCCTCGTGCACTGCGCCGCTGGGGCCCGGACGGGAGCGGCACCGACCCCTCGGGGGAGATGGGGCGCCTCGGCTGTCACGATGCCCGGCTCGCGGACTGGCCCGTGGCCGAGCGCGCCGCGGTCGAGCGGGCCTTCCGGGCGCTGCTGCACATCGCTGTGACTGACGGCCGGCCGTACTGGGAGATCACCGATCTGGTGGAAGGTGTCGCCCATGCGACAGATGGCTTGGAGCCGTGGTTGCTCCACATCGCCGGGCTCACCGGTCCGAAAGCGGACGCCGGCGTGGTCCGCCTCGCCTTGGGCTGGGCCGACGACCTCCTCCTGGACGAACTGAAGTTCTCCTGGTGGCACGACGGTGACCCGCGGCTCATAGCCACCTGGCTGCCCACCCTGCGCGCCCGGATCGAAGCTTTCGCCGCGCGGAACCCGCGCTGCAAGAACACATCCGACGCGCTGATCGCGATCGACGCGCTCGAGGCCGGCACCCCGCGCCCCTGGCTCTACCCCTACGACATCCGCGCACTCAGCGGCCCCGCGCTCATCCACCAGGGCTGAGGCAATGAGGTGGGGGGAAGATCGCGGCAAGGAGGGCGGGTCAGCGGGCAGGGCCCTGCCCCAGTTTCCTGGCCCAGTCCTGCAACTCGGGTTCGGCCAGACTGGTGCCCAGCCAGTCGTGGTCGGGGGTGACTCCTGGAAGGGAAGGGACGACCGCGACGTAGAGCCCGGCGGCACGCGCCGAGGCGATGCCCGTGGCCGAGTCCTCGAAGGCGACGGAACGCTTCGGGGCCACACCGAGTGTCTCGCATGCCGTGAGGTACAGCTCTGGTGCGGGCTTGGGGGAACGTACCTCGTCAGCGGCGAACGAGTGGGTGAAGCAGCCGGCGAGACCGGCCGACCACAGTGCCGTGTCCAGCAGTTCCCGGGGGCTGTTGCTGGCTACGGCGATGGGTACGGCTGCCCGGCAGGCGCTCACCAGTTCCGCCGCGCCGGGGAGGGCCGCGGCGCCTCGCGACAGTTCCTTGCGGACCCTTTCCAGGAGTTCGACGGCGATGTCGGCACCGGCGCCGGGGCGCCCCAGGTACTGCGCCATGGCCTCTGCGGCAGCCTCCACGGTCCGGCCGATGACGAGGGCTTTCTGTTCGGGACCGAAGGGGTGGCCGTGCTCCGCGAAGATGGCCGCTTCCACGACCGTCCAGCACGCTTCGGTGTCGACCAGCAAGCCATCGCAGTCGAAGATCACGGCCTCGGTGTTCGTGGGGAGCGAGCGCATGCAGGTGTCCTTTCGCTTCGGGTGATGCCCGGGTCGCTCGTGCGACGGCTGTCGATGGTCTTGCGGTCGCGTCGGGGTAACCGCCTCACTGCCCGAGTGCGAGCCGGACGCCGAAGGCGGCGATGACCGTGCCGGTGACGCGGTCGAGGCAGCGGCGGGCTGAAGGCCGTTGCAGGCGGTCTCGGAGCACGTGCGCGAGGGCGATCAGCGCGCAGGCCCAGACGACGGCCAAGAGGATGTGGACACCGGCCAGGAGCACGCCTGAAGCGATGTGCGGAGCCCCGGTGGGGATGAACTGCGGGAGCACCGCAACGTAGAAGGCGCCCATCTTCGGGTTGAGGAGGTTGGTCACGACCCCTTGCCGCCAGCCGCCGATCAGGGTGTTGCCGGCGGCTCTGTCGGCTTCGGTCCCGGCTCCGGCCCCGTTCCTGCCCCCGGCCCCTGCTGTCTGTGGGCTCTCACTCGATGAGCGGCGCCAAGTGGCCCACAGCAGCCTGCCGCCCATCCACACCAGGTATGCGGCTCCGACCCAACGAAGGGTCTCGTAGGCGAGGTGAGAGGCCGTCAGCAGCGCAGTCACACCGAGCGAGGTGAGTGTGCCCCACGCCAGCGTGCCGCTCTGGATGCCGAGAACCACGCCCCAGGCGCGACGCCGGTGCCCCAGCGCCGCGGTGCGCAGGATGAGTGCGGTATCCAGTCCGGGAGTAAGGGTGAGGAGTCCCACCATCAGGGTGAATGTCCCTATCGCGCCCAAGGTGATCATGAACGGTCACCTTAGGTCGGCGAATGGAGAACGTCTATATTCCTGCCCGAAATCGGGCAGGAATCGCGCTGTTCGCACGTGCTCTCGCGCATGACGCCGAACCCCGCGCGACGGGTTCCGCCCGGGGCCGCCGTCGACGTCACCCGAGGAGCCGCCGCGCCGCGCTCAGGACGCCGTCAGCAGGTAGGCGGGCGCCCACCAGTAGTCGTACAGCCGGCGCGGTTCGACGGTGGTGAAGCCGGCCCGCTCCAGGTCCTCCGCCCACCGGGCGACGGGCTGCTCGTGGTGCCGCTGGTGCTCCTCGCTGCCCAGCAGCCCCAGGAGTACGGGCATGAGGAATCCCTGCGCCACCAGTTCCCGGTCGGGGCCGTACTCGCGAATCCCGCGGTCGTAACGGGAGACCAGGTGGCGGAACCGGTCGGGTGCCAGGCCCTCCCCCAGGTCGGGGACATCGAACTCGACGAGTACCAGCCGCTCGGCACGCGGGCGCAGCGCGCGGAGCAGGTCCACACGCTCCTCCCGCTCCAGGGCGAGCAGGGTGAAGGTTTCCTGCACCAGGTCCCAGGGGCCCGCCCCGTTCACCACGGACTGCGCGGTGGCGGCGTGTCCCCGGTGGGGCACCCCGCGCCTGGCCAGCTCGGCCGTCACCAGGGCCAGGCGCCGGTCCGAGGGTTCGATCAGCTCGACGTGTCCGACGTCGGCGGTGAGGGCGGGCAGCAGAGCGTGGCCCTCACCGCAGCCGATGTCCAGCAGGTGGGCGGGGCGGTGCGCGGCGTACTGCTCGCGCAGGGCCTCGTGAACGGCGCGGTACAGGCCCACATTGCCGCCGCCGCGTACGAACGCGCTGAACGCCTCAGGCTCGGCGTACACGTCCTCGTCCTCGTGTCGTCCGGTACGCAGGCTGCGCGCGGCCTCGACGTAGACGACGTGCCCGGGGTCGAGCGCCGCGGCCCGGTCGGCGAACTCGGCGGCGGTCCCCGCGTCGCCGGTGCGACAGGCCGCCATCGCGAGGTAGAACCATTCCCCCGCGTCGGTGGCCAGCGGCGCGAGTGCTTGGGGCGTCTCGCCGTGCCGGATCTTCTCCCATAACTGTTCGATCGTCATGGGAGAACCCTCGCCGATGCCGGCCGCATGATCCAGTACCTTCGGGCCGGCGGCGGACGGCGGGGCGTACGAGGCGCGCCGTCACAGGCCGCCGGGTACACCGTCGCCGATTGTTCTGGGGCCTGGGTGACCGCGGTCAGTGCTGGGTCCGGGCGAGGAAGGCGCGGTACCAGGCGAGGGTGTCGTCCAGGTTCGTGCCGAGGCCGACCGGCTTGATGCCGAAGGTCTCCTGGATCGCGGTGGAGTCCATCACCTGGGGTTCGGTGTGCTGGTAGAACAGCTCCGCGTAGGAGTCCATGAACACCTCGTCGAACGGCCCGAAGGGGCGCGGCTCGCTCATGATGGTGGTCTTCAGGGGCTGTCCGAGTTTCCGCTCGATCCGCTGGAAGACCTCGCGGGTGGTCCGGGCGTGGTCGGTGGGCAGGTGCCAGACGCGGCCGTCGCCCTCGGGATGTTCTCCCAGGGTGGCCAGGCCGGCGGCGACGTCACGGATGTCGGTGTAGCTGTGCGGCAGGTCATCGTCGGCGGGGGATCGATCTCCGACAACCCCAACCGATTCATGATCAACCCGTCCCACCCGGTACCGGGCAGCGAGGGCGGAGTCGTCCTCGCCTCCTACAGCTGGGCCGACGACGCCTCGCGCTGGGACTCCCTCGACGACGAGGCCCGGTATCCGTACGCGCTCAGGGGCCTCCAACAGGTCTACGGACAACGCGTCGAGGTCTTCTACACCGGTGCCGGCCGCACCCAGAGCTGGTTGCGCGACCCCTACGCCTACGGGGAGGCGTCCGTGCTGCTGCCGGGCCAGCACACGGAGCTCCTCGGCGCGATCCGCGCTCCCGAGGGACCACTGCGCTTCGCCGGCGACCACACCTCGGTCACGCCCTCTTGGATCGAAGGCGCGGTGGAGTCGGCGGTCCGCGCGGCGCTGGAGGTGCACCTGGCTTGACGCATGGGCGGTACACCGGCCGCACTTCGCTGTTGCCGCCGGTCAGAGGCGTGATCTCGTGTACAGCGACTGGCACCGGCCGTTGGGCATGGGCCACCGCGCCCCGTGGGCGCTGATCCGACGTCACCGGGGCCTTCGTGCTCCTGCCCGCCGGAGCAGTTCGCTCACCGACCCGGTGAAGCGGTTGCCCTCGACGATGCGGCAGCCGATGGTCCACGCGCCGGGGTCGTCGCCCAGGTGGTGATCGGCCAGCTCCGTGATGCCCCGGAGCAGCCGCATCGCCCCCTCCTCGTCCTGACGTGTGATCACGCACTGCCTCGGATGCCGTTTCACGATGCCGGGCAGCCCTGCCGCGTCCCGCAGCACGAGATCGGCGGGGTGCGCCGTATCGAGGATGTCGCCCACGCCGACGCCGCCCTCACTCACGTACGAGAGGGGGACGGCGAGGGAACGGTCCGACCGCATCGGCAGGGTGCGCAGCAGGTGCAGGCCCGTGGGGCGATCCGAGAGGAGCCGCGACCATACGAACTGGTCGGACCACTGGGTGGCCAGCAGGACACGCACGTCCAGGGGGCATTCCGGGTGGGACGCGAGCTCGGCGGCTCGATCGCGCAGTGGCTTGCCGTCGGCGTCCACGGCACGCCGGACGGCCTGCCAGTCGACCGTGACCCACCGCTGGTCGGGTTCCGGGTCGGGCTCCGCGGCGTATGCGCCGAACACGTGGTCGCGGCGGCGCCGGTCACGTGCCAGGGCCTCGCGCAGGGCCTGTACGCTCCTCTCGCGCAAGGAGTCCTCGAAGGCCGGACGCACGTCGTCCAGGAGCGCCCGGCCACCTGCCTCCACGACCTGCCCCAGCACGTCGTACCGCTCGCTGCGTGCCAGCAGGAGCCCGGCGGCCAGTTGCTCGCCCGCGTCGAGGTGAACGCGCTCGCGCGTGTAGCCGGGGTCGGGCCAGTCGGGCAGCAGGGCGCGCAGCCGCAGCAGTGGATCGTCGGCCAGGAGGAAGTCGCGGGGGAAGGGGGTGCCGCCAAAGGGCCAGTCGGCAGCGCCGTCGCGCCAAGCCACCATGAAGGGCGGCCAGTCGGAGCGTGTGAAGAACCCGGCCAGGGAGCCGGGGGTGAAGCTCGTGGCCTTGCGCGCGTACTCCTGCCGGGGGTCCCACAGCAGGTCGTCGAGCCAGTTGCCTCGCCGGCCCGCCTTCTCCTCTTCCTCGGCGGCTTCCTGCGCGTATCCGCGTATGGTGCGGTTCTTGTCCCGCAGACCCTCGGGAAGAGGCTCGCCGGGTGCGATCAGACGCAGCCGGGCGGCGACTTCCTTCAGCAGGCTGTACGAGCTCGCGTAGTACAGGAGAGAGGGGATGCGGTGGGCAGGAGACATGCGCACACCGTAGATCGACGGTCCGACGGAGCGTCAAGCGACTGGCGCGCCTGCTGATCGTGCCGGGCCGGAATACCCCGAGCGGTGTCGGGGCTGACCTGATCATGAGGCCGGGTACCGGAAGAGTACGGCGGGCGCCCACTCTTGGCCAGCGCCGAAGCGCGGCCGGCATCGAACTTGATCACCACCACGGTGGAAGAGATCACCGGAGCGCCGGCGCGTACGTTCCGCGCATGGGCGCGGGAGCATGCGGAGGACTTCCGCTGAATGAACGAGTCCCAGGGGTCCCGTCGGGATCAGTGATCCAAGTCGACCAGTGATACGGCCCAGGCCCCGGACAGTCGCTCCCGCGCGGCAGCGGCTTGCCGCTGCCCCGCCCGGAAAGCGGGCACCCACGCCGACGAGTCCGCCGGATCCGTACCGAACGCCGCTGCCGAGGCCTCGTCCGGGAACAGCGAAACCACCGTCTCCGCGCCCAGCGCGGCCAACGCTTCCTGCCCGGGAGCCTGACGCGCCATGGGCTCCACGACGACCACCGTACGCGCGCCGGCCGCGAGGTCCACGTTGGTACCTGCCCGCAGCGCACCGTCGAGGTAGTGGCGCCCACCGATCGAGATGGGAGGCGCCACGCCCGGGAACGCGCTGGAGGCCGCGACAGCAGCCGCGAGGGAGACGCCGCTGTCACGATCCCAGACCACCGGTTCGCCGCTTCCCGCCTCCACGGCAGGGATGAGCAGGCGGCGCTCGGTCGGCCAGGCGTCCGTGCCGACGAGTCGGCGTCGCACCGCGACCACAGCTTGCTCGGCCTGCGGATCGGCCGTGTCGAGGGCGATCCGCCCGACCCTGCGGCGGGCTTCCTCCGGTGGCAGGCCGGCACCGAGGACCGCGAACACCTCACCCATGCGCCGCGGGTCGGCCTGCGGCGGCCGGGGACCGTCGCCGTGGCTGCCGACGGGGTCGGCGAAGTGCGCGAGGTCCTGTCCGGTGGCCAGCGCGGCGCCCACGATCGCGCCGGCCGAGGTGCCGACGACCAGATCCGCCGCGCCCAGGTCGACGCCCAGGCCGCGCAGGCCATGGGCGAGTCCGGCTGTCCAGGCGGCACCAACATGCCCGCCCGGGCCGAGCACGAGCGCGCTGTCCAGTGAACGCATCGTTCCCCCATCCGTCACTCTGGTGATCTCCACCCTAAGGCGAATGACGGCGAATGACGTCGAAGGGATCGGCTGCGGGCATGAGGCCAGAGCGCACCCGTTCAGGCCACCGCGGCAGACCATCGACAGGCGCGGACACAGCCCTCATCTCACCGTACCCACGATCGCCATCACACCCGGATGTACCACCCACGCGACACGAGCAGCCGAGCGAGCGGCACATAGAACAGCAACAGCCACAGCAACGCCCACACGATGCTCGCCAGCGACGCCGGCATCCATGGGGCGAGGCCGATGTCAGCGCACACACTCCATGCCGACCCCTCCTTGCCGTGGTACCGGATCGGAATGTAATCCAGCGTGTCGATGACGAGCTCGGACAGGACATAGAAGAACAGGGGGTTGCGGCCGAGAGCCACCAGTGTGTCGCCCACGGGCACGATCCCCCGGCGAACAGCGGCGGTCATGCCCATGCGGGCCGACGACAACCGGAGTCCGAGGCGACTCGCCGCGCCGGACCTGTCACCACTGGCCGGGCCGTGGGCCAAAGGCCACAGCCCTCCGTCGAACGCCAGGAGGACCACGCCAAAGCCGATCGTCATGATCCCGATGGTCACGAGGGCATACGACGGGGTCCACAACTGCTTGCCGATCGGGATCACCAGGCCCAGGGCGAGGCCGGCGCCGGCGCACATCGCGCCGACGGCGATCAGCGAGGACACACGCCTGCGAACGCCACCCATCGCGTTGTAACGCTGCTTGTTCCGGATGATGTCCATGCCGACGGCAAGGCCTGCCCAGCAGTTGACCATTGCCACCAACGTCGACAGGAGGCCTTCCGGGTCGAACTTGCCGCCATCGAAATTGTGGTCAACGCCCCACATGTTCGTGTCGATGTAGGCCTCGAGCGAGCAGTCCCGCGCCAGTCCATGGACGCCGGCGCATTCGGGCCACGGGTTCTGGAAGGTGTACGTCGCCACGATCCAGAGGGCGACACACATGAGTGGGAACCCACCCAGCAGGCACACCCGGGCCAGGAATCGGACGACACGGCGGACACCACGAGGGTGCGCGCCGACAGGCAGCAGGGACCAGGCGCATGTCAGGTACAGCAGCGACACCGCCACGTACACGACGGCCAGTCGCTGCAGCACACCGACGAAGCGCAAGTGCTCCCATACCTCGGGCAGGAACGGGTACGCGTTGAGAAACATGCCGATCGCATACAGCAGGACGGTTCGGCGCGCGATGCGCAGCAGATAGGGCCGTCTGTCCGGTCCGCCCGGATCATCTGCGGCCGTCGTTCGGAGAAACGCCGACATGGACACCGGAACGGCCATGCCCATGATGAACAAGAACCCGGGCAGGACCAGGTCGGCGACCGTCAGCCCGAACCCGTCCGCGTGCAGCAGGGCAGGAGCCGCGATCTCCGCCACCTGGCTGCCGATGAAGACGCGCAGAACAACGAGGGAGCCGCGATACGCGTCCAACGCGTTGAGACGCCTGCGGGCAGGTACGGCTTCCGACCCCTTCGTGCCGTAGGCGTCGGTCCGCGAAACAACGCGGCCTCCCGCGGTCCCGCTCATCCAACCCATTCACGCCTCCAATTCATGCCGGGCTTCCCCACGGTGTGGCACCTGAGCTGCCGGATCGCGGATCAGGGCCGGGCTTCCGGCGTGCCGGCCCGGATGGTGGCGCCTGTCGTCACGAAGTAGAAGTCTTCGTCCTCGATGTCGGCCCGGGTCTGCTCGCCGATGTACAGGTCGAGGTGTTTGGCATCGTCGCAGCCGATGCTGCACAAGTCGTCGACGCGCCAGTGCGCGGATTTCACCCGCGCGCAGATCTCGCCGGGCACTCCAGGGCCGCAGTCGGTGACGCGGATCCGCGTGCCCGATGGCAGATGGTTGGCGGCGACGGACTGCCAGGGCACCAGGGCGTTGTCGTGGGAGCCCGCCGGAGGACCACTGGTCGCGAAGTAGCAGTGCCGGTCGAAGTCCCAGGCGAGGTAGTCCCCACGGGACGTCTTGCCGAAGCCTTCCAGGCCGACGCGCTCCAGGTAGTCGGCGGGGAATCCGTCCGGCAGGTTCTGTCCGGCGCAGGCCTGGTCGTGGATACCGCGTCGCGGGCCGTGGTAGTACGCCTGGCTGGGAGTGAAGTAGACGGTGAGGGTGTATCCGCTCCGGGGGGCCTTGTCCGTCCGCGGCGGGTCGATGGTGTTCAGCCGGTGGTGCAGCCGCAGGCCCGCGTAGCCGAGAACGGCGAGGGCCAGCAGGACGCACGCCAGCCCCAGCGGGATCCTGCCGCGCGTGATGCGCGGGCGGTGTCCGGGCGGTGCGGGCACGGTGGGTGGGGTGGTGTCCAGATGTGCGGCCATGAACAGCGGTCTACTCCATGCGAGTTGCAGGGGCAGTGGGTCGCGGCATGTGCTGTACCCGCGGAAAGACCGGCACTGTTCCTGCCAGTGCCGCGGCGGCCTCGTACGTACCGGACGCTCATGGATTTCCCTCGCCTCCAGCCGGTCGTGGGCTGCCCGCCATCACACGGGCATGAGCATGCGAACCATCGGCGTCAAAGTGAGCACAGTAGCCGAAGTCGCCCCGTTCGCCGCATCAGCCGTCAAGCCGCGTGTATGCGACTCGTTCCTGCGGGGGAATGTCTCGCGCGCCACGGGAAACGCTCGCATACGATCTTCCTAGCATCCGGTGTGTGAGCAACGAGCTTCTCAGCCCGCCGCGTCCCCAGCCCTCCCCACCCGTGTTCGACGACCCGCGCGGCCACCGCCGCAGAATCGTGACCGCCATGGGAATGGTGGTGTGCTTCGTGTGTCTGTGCGTCCTCGCGGTGGGCGGCAGCCTGCTGTACGCCGATCCCAAGGCTCCGGCGACGCGCCCGGCCGAGGCCGTCGACACGTCCCCCTTGCGATGAGGACGGTCTCGCCGCGCGGGCACTGGTGGGTCCTGGCCGGGGTCCTCACGGTGTTCCTGGCGGCCCTGTTCCTGGCGACCTCGATCCTGCGCGGCGTCGGTGGACCGGGCACCGCCCAGGACCGGGAGCCGGACGGCCTCGTGCCGCACTCCGTCTCGGGCGGCGGACCGGTCGTCGACGCCCGAAGCGGCACCCCGGTCAGCCTGGACGTGCGCCCGGGCACGGTGGCGCTCACCTTCGACGACGGGCCGGACCCCACGTGGACTCCACAGGTCCTCCAGTTGCTCGCCGCCAAACAGGTACCGGCGACGTTCTTCGTCATCGGTCGGCACGTGGCCGAACACCCCGAGCTGGTCCGGGCACAGACTGCCGCGGGACACGAAGTCGGCCTCCACACCTTCACCCACGTCGATCTGGCCACCGCTCCGATCTGGCGGATGCGCCTGGAGCTCGCCGCCAGCCGTGCCGTCCTGGCCGGAGCCACCGGAAAGAGCACGACGCTCCTGCGGCCCCCGTTCTCCTCCATGCCCGACGCGGTCAGCGACCGCGACTGGCACGCCGCGCTGCGCACCGGTGCGCTCGGCTACCTGACCGTCCTGTCCACCCAGGACGGTCTCGACTGGGAGGCAGGAAACGCCCAGGACATCGTGCGCGGCGCCGCGCCGCGGGACGGCCGGGGAGCCGTCGTCCTCCTGCACGACGGGGGCGGCGACCGGTCCCGGACCGTCGCGGCCCTGGGACAGCTCATCGACACCCTCAAGGCACGCGGATACCGCTTCACCACACTGACTCAGGCGGTCGGTCTGCCGCCCCAGACAGCCCCGGCCGCACGGCTCGACCGCTGGTACGGGACCGCCCTGATCGGTCTGATCCAAGCAGCCGTCGCCGTGCCCCCGGCTGTCGCCTGGCTGCTGTTCGCGGTGGCTCTGCTCACCACCGCCCGCCTGCTCCTGCTCGCCGTGGCCGCGGCAACCCACCGAAGGCGCACTCACCACCGGGCATTGCCCCAAGCGCTGCCCCGCGTCTCCGCCGTCATCCCCGCCCACAACGAGCAGGCGACCATCGCCTCGTGCGTACGTGCCCTGCTGGACGGCGGCTGCCCCGACATCGACGTCGTCGTGGTCGACGACGGTTCCACCGACGACACCGCGGCAGCGGCCCGCGCGGTGACGGACCCCAGGGTGCGCGTCGTGACCCAGCCCAACCAGGGCAAGCCCGCCGCCCTGAACGCGGGGATCGCTCACGCGACGCATGACGTGATCCTCATGGTCGACGCGGACACCATGATCCTCCCAGGCGCGGTGGCACGCCTGGCCGCCGCCATCGCCGACCCGTCGGTCGGCGCGGTGGCCGGGAACACGAAGGTCGCCAACCGCGAGGGCCTGCTGCCCCTTTGGCAGCACCTCGAATACGTCATGAGCTTCGGCCTGGAACGCCGGCTGTTCGACCTGGCCGGCGCCAGCCCGACCGTTCCCGGAGCCATCGGGGCCTTCCGGCGATCAGCGCTCGCCTCCTGCGGCGGCATCAGCGCCGACACTCTCGCCGAGGACACCGACATCGCCATGGCCCTGTGCCGGGCCGGCTGGCGCGTCGTCTACCGAAGCGACGCACACGCCCGCACCCACGTGCCCACGACCTTCCCGCACCTCTGGCACCAACGCCACCGATGGGCCTACGGAACCCTGCAGTCCATCTGGAAGCACCGGCACGCCGTCAAGGAATCCGGCATCGCCGGCCACCTCGGCCGCCGTACCCTCCCCTACCTGCTGCTGTTCCAGCTCGTCCTGCCGCTCGCGGCACCCCTCATGGACGCCGCCGCCCTGTACGGGCTCGCCTCCGGCACCACACCCGTGCCGGCGTTCACCTGGGCCGCCTTCAGCCTCGCCCAACTCGCCCTCGCCGCCTATGCCCTGCACAGGGACGACGAGAGCCTGCGCCACGTGTGGCTCATCCCGCTGCAACAGGTCCCCTACCGTATGGTCCTGTGCTTGGTCACCATCCATGCCCTGGTCACCGCCGCACTCGGGGCCAGCCCTCGGTGGCGGAATCCCTCGACACCCCGTGCGGAGGAACGGGCACATCCCGCGACGGTGTGACCGCCGGACCCGAGGCGCGTACGCAAGGCCCCGGCCAACCGGCCGAGGCCTGCCGTGCGAGATCCAACCGGGAGCGGGCCGTTGCGAAATCCCGTTTGGTGCGGCAGCCTCGGCGCTGACAGCATGCCGTCGTGATCGCTTCCCGAATCCACGTCCCCGACGCTCTGGCCGCATCTCACCGTGCTCATTTCGGGGCGGCGGGTGAAGCGTGGATCGCGGGACTTCCCGCCCTCGCCGCGGACTGCCTGGATCGCTGGGAGTTGCGGCTCGACGGGCCACCGAGCCATGGGGCGGTAGCTCTTGTGCTTCCCGTACTCCGTGCCGACACCACGCCGGCGGTGCTCAAACTCCAGCCCGTGGACGACGAGACGCGAGGTGAGCCCTTGGCCCTCTCCGCTTGGGCGGGACAGGGTGCGGTCTCGCTCCTGGAAACCGCGCCTGATACGGGCGCGATGTTGCTGGAGCGCCTTGACGCCGACCGTTCGCTGGCCGCTGTCGATGACGACATGACCGCCGTTCAGATCCTGTCCGAGATCTTGTCCCGCCTGGTTGCTCTTCCGGCCCCGGAAGGAGTGCGTCGCCTGGCCGACGTCGCCGCGGCCATGCTCGATACGCTGCCTGCGGCGATGACATGTCTCGCGGACCCCGAGGACCGCCGGCTGGTGGCCACCTGCGCGGCGGCGATGCGGGAACTCCTCGAGGAACCGGGCGATCGCCTCCTGCACTGGGACCTCCACTACGACAATGTCCTGGCTCCTCTGCGTGCCTCCGCGGAACGGGAACCCTGGCTGGCCATCGATCCCAAACCGCTGGCCGGAGATCCTGGTTTCGACCTGCTGCCCGCCCTCCAGAACCGATGGGATGAGGTGGTGGCCTCAGGGGATGCCGCACGATCGGTCCGCAGACGCTTCGACCTGATGACCGAGGTCCTCGGCCTCGACCGTCGGCGCGCTGTGGGGTGGACGCTCGGTCGTGTGCTGCAGAACGCCCTGTGGGACGTGGAAGACGGCGAGACCTGTGTGGACCCCACGCAGAAGGCCATTGCCGGAGCACTGCTGGCCGCTCATTGAATCGACCCTGAGCCGGACCTGAGCCGGATCGACGCTGCCGAGGCTTGGACCAGCGCCGGTGACGGTCATGCGCCGTCGCAGCCCCGGCAGCGTGGGCCCACCGGTGGGACCCGGAGCCCGATCCGGGCCCCGGGTCCCCCTCATGCCAAAGGCGGGGTGCGGGAAGACCTTCAGGCGTTCCAGACCCCCGTGGGCGCCGTCGCCCCCACATAGTCCTCGAAGGACCGCGCGTCCCGGCCGAGTGCCTCCTGTACGCCGGTGCTGACGTAGTCGTCCTCGCCGCGGCGGATGCCGTCCAGGAAGGCGGCGATGGCCTCGGCGTCCGCGGGGGCGAGGCCGGCCGCGACCTGGGCCGCGGTGTAGGCGGCCGGGTCCTGGTGGCGATGGTGCAGCTCGCGGCCCACGGCGGTGCCGATGAGGGTGAGGGCCTCGGTGAAGGAGAGGGCGCGGGGGCCGGAGAGTTCGTAGGTACGGCCCGCGTGGCGGGTGTCGGTCAGGGCGGCGGCCGCCACGTCGGCGATGTCCTCCACGTCGACGAAGGGTTCGCGGCCGTCCCCGGCGGGGGTGGCGAGCTCGCCGGCCAGGACGGCGGGGAGGAAGAAGTCCGGTGCGGAGAAGTCCTGCGAGAACCAGCAGGGCCGCAGCATCGTCCACTCCAGGCCCGATGCACGGACCGCCGCCTCCGTCTCCGGTACGCCGCCGTCAGTGTCGATGCCGCGTACCGACAGCTGGACGATCCGCCGGACCCCGGCCGCCTTCGCCCGGTCCACCAGTTCGGCGCGCTCGGGCAGGCCGAGGGTTTCGGTCGGGACGAAGTAGACCGCCTCGATGCCGGCCAGGGCGGGGTCCCAGGTGGAGCGGTCGGCCCAGTCGAAGCGGATCGGGGCCGAGCGGGAGGCGGAACGGACGGTGTGGCCGAGGGACTCGAGGCGGGGGACGACGCGGCTGCCGGTCTTGCCGGTGGCGCCGAGGACGAGGATCTGTGTCATGCCGTCAGTCAACCGGGAGCCGGCGGGACGATCCATGGTTGATACGACCATATCCATGTGTGATCGTTCCAGAATGGATCTTCTTGACGACTACCTCGCCGGGGTCAGGGCGCGCGGGGCGGTGTTCTGCAACACCGTGAGCGCGCCACCGTGGGGCATGCGGTTCACCGACCCCGCGCCGCTGACCCTCAGCGCGATGCTGCGCGGCGACGCCTGGCTCCTGCCCGCCGGACGCGAGCCGGTGGAGCTGCCGGCCGGCGCTGTCGCGCTCGTACGGACGCGCTCGGCCTATACCGTCGCGGACCGGCCGGACAGTGCGGTACGGGTGCTCGTGGACGGCGACGACCGGTGCACGCTCGTGGACGACCCGGCCGAAACGGGCCGCAATTGGCGGGTGACCGGCCGTACGGTCGGGGACGCGGCGGACGGCTCGACGGACGGCGCGACGGACCTGCTGGTCACCGCCGGATACCGGGTCGGCGGCGACCTGTGCCGGCCGCTGCTCGACGCGCTGCCGCCGGTCGCTGTGGTGCGTCCGGATCCCGGGCTGTCCGCGCTCCTCGACCTGATCGACGCCGAGGTCGAGCACGACGAGCCGGGGCAGCAGGTCGTCCTGGACCGCTTCCTGGACCTGCTGCTCGTCCGGGCCCTGCGGACGTGGTTCGCGCACCCGGGCGCCACCCCGCCCCCCGGCTACCGGGCCCTGGCGGACCCGGACATCGGGCACGTACTGCGTCGGCTGCACGAGGAACCGGCCCGGCCGTGGACGGTCGCCTCGCTCGCGGACGAGGCCGGCATGTCCCGTACCGCGTTCGCGCGCCGCTTCTCGGCACTGGTCGGCAGGCCGCCGCTGGCCTACCTAACCGACTGGCGGATGGCCCTGGCCGCCGACCGGCTCCGGGTGCCCGGGGCGACGGTGGCGTCCGTGGGCAGGGAGGTCGGCTACGCGGACGGGTTCGCGTTCAGCGCGGCCTTCAAGCGGGTGCGAGGGGTGACACCGTCGGCTCATCGGGACGCGGGGGTGCGCCCCAAGGACAAGTGTCCGCATTCCGCAGGCGCGTAGGCCATGACATGCCGCGATGGCGACGACGAGAGATGGTGGAGGAGGCGAACGACACGGGCCGACGCCCGGTCCGGGATACCGGTGCGGTGACGAGGCGGTGCGGTGGTGAGGCGGTGAGCACGATGGAACGTCCCGTGGTCGTGGGCGTCGACGGGTCGGACGGCAGCCTCGCCGCCCTGGACTGGGCCGTGGAGGAGGCCACGCGACTCCGGCTTCCTTTGCACGTCGTCTACGCGTCGCTGTGGGAGCGCTATGAGGATTCGATGCCGTCGTTCACTCAACGGACGGCGGAGGAGGTGGCGACCCAGCACATCGTCGCCTCCTCCGAGCAACGGGCTCGGCAACTCTCCCCGGACCTGCGGGTGACCACGGCGACCATGCCGGAGGACGCGGTGGACGCGCTGGTGGAGGAGTCGCGCGGTGCGGCGGTCCTGGTGACCGGTTCGTCGGGGCGTGGCGCTGTCAAGACCTTCCTGCTGGGCTCCGTGAGCCTCGCGGTGGCGGGACGTGCCGAGTGCCCGGCCGTCGTCGTGCGTGGCGAGGAGCGCAACCTCAAGGGCATGAGCAACCGGGTCGTCGTCGGCGTGGGCGAGGCGGACGAGGCCACCGGTGCCGTGCGGTTCGCCCTGCGCGAGGCCGAGGCCCGCGGCTGCGAGCTCCATGCCGTACGGACCTGGCGCAGCCCCCCGCCACCGGCGGATCCCCTGATCGTGCTCGATTCCAGCGCCCAGGCCTACGAGGAACAGGCCAATGCCGTCCTGGACGACGTACTGGAGGAGGCCGTGGCCGAGTACCCGGCGGTGTCCGTCACCCGCGCCGTGCTGGAAGGGCCCGCGCACCGGATGCTGCTCGATCCGGCGGTCGACGCCGATCTGCTCGTACTCGGCGCCACCAGGCGGCAGGGCCGGTTCGGCCTGCAACTCGGACGGGTCAGCCACACCGTCTTGCATCGGGCGGCCTGCCCTGTCGCGGTGGTACCGCATCAGTGAGACCCGTGAGGAAGCCACGGGCGGCGGGGCCTTCGTTGACGACTTCGTTGACGACTTCGTGTACGCCTTCGTTTACGACTTCCTGTACGAACAGGCGGACCATGGCGGATTCCCCCCGCGTCACGGTCGTCGGAGTCGGCAATGAGTTCCGGCGGGACGACGGCGTGGGGCCCATGGTCGTCGCCCGGCTGCGGGAGCGTGCGGCCCGCGGCGGCCTGCCGGCCGGAGTCCGGCTGGTGTGCTGTGACGGGGAACCGGGTCGGCTGATCGGGCTGTGGGAGGGCGCCGGGATGGCCGTGGTCGTGGACGCCGCCCATGCCCACCCGGGGCGTCCGGGCCGTACCCACCGGCTGGAGCTGGACGGGTACACCGCGTGGCGGTCGGGGACGGCGAGCAGCCATGGGCTCGGCCTGGGCGAGGCGGTCGAGCTGGCCGGTGCGCTCGGCAGGTTGCCCCGGCGCCTGGTCGTCTACGCGGTCGAAGGAGCCGACGGGGCTCTGGGGAGGGGCCTGGGCATGGGCCTGTCCTCCGCCGTCGCCGCGGCGGTCGGCCCTCTCGCGGATCGGGTGGAGCAGGAGATCGTCCACTACCTCTCCGGCCCTGGAGGCGAGACCGGGCCGCCACGGAGCGTACGGCGGTGAGGGTGGCGTCGGTGCCCGGATGGCCCGCCCCCTCCCGGCGCACTCGGCGTGCGGCCCGCCAGGGGTGTGGTCAGGCTGAAGGGAGCACCGCCACCGAGCGAGCAGGAGACGTCATGCCCTCCGCGACGGCACCGCCGGACGCCGACAGCACGGCTGCCTGTGTGCTGGACCTGGAAGGCATCGAGGCCCTCGTGCGGGAGCTGCGTGCCCGGGGCAGGACGGTGATCGGCCCGACCGAGCGGGACGGCGCCATCGTCCTGGCCGAGATCGAGTCCGCCGCCGAGCTGCCCTACGGCTGGGGAGTGGAACTGGAGGCCGGCCACTACCGGACCAAGCGGCGGAGCGACGCCGCCGCGTTCGCCCACAGCGCCGGGCCCCAGTCGTGGAAGAACTTCCTGCACCCCGAGCGGGTCCGGCAGTGGACCGCTGACCGCGCTCCCGACGGCGGGATGACGGTCCGTGCCGACCGCCCCGAGCCCACCTCGTACGCCTTCCTGGGCGTACGCCCCTGCGACCTGCGGGCCATCCAGATCCAGGACCGCGTCATGATCGGTGGCCGGCACCGGGACGACGCCTACGAGGAGCGCCGGACCGGCGCCTTCCTGATCGTGGTCGAGTGCGTCGAGCCGGGCGCCACCTGCTTCTGCGTCTCCATGGGCACCGGCCCCGCCGCGCGGCCCGGCTACGACCTGGCGCTGACCGAGGTGCTGGACGACAGCGGGCACCGCTTCCTGGCCCGCGCCGGCACCGAGGAAGGCGCGGAGGTCCTGGCGAGCGTGCCGAGCCGCCCCGCCGACGACCTGACGCGCACCCGGGCCCGCGAGGGCGTCGAGGCCGCCGCCGGGCGGATGGGCCGCACCATGCCGGAGGTCGACCTGCGCGCGCTGCTCGCCGGCACGCTGGAGGCCGAGCGCTGGAACGACGTCGCCGCGCGTTGCCTGACCTGCGGCAACTGCACCATGGCCTGCCCGACGTGCTTCTGCACCACCACCGAGGACGTCACCGACCTGACCGGTGACCACGCCGAGCGCTGGCGCCGCTGGGAGTCCTGCTACGACCTGGACTTCACCCACCTGCCCGGCGGCTCGGTCCGCAGCAGCGGGCGCAGCCGCTACCGCCAGTGGCTCACCCACAAACTCGGCACCTGGTGGGACCAGTTCGACAGCTCCGGCTGCGTGGGCTGCGGCCGCTGCATCGTGTGGTGCCCGGTCGCCATCGACATCACCGAGGAAGCGCACGCCCTGCATCAGGAATCCCTCGGCCGGCAGGCCGGGAGGAAGGACGGGACGCCGTGAAAGGCACTGGTCTGTTCGAGGCCATCCCGGAGGGTTCCCGCGAGCGGCTCATGGAACTGGGCCACGAGGTGTCGTTCCCCGCGGGCGCACGGCTCTTCGAGGAAGGCCAGCGCGCGGCCCGCTTCTGGGTCGTCCGCACCGGCGGCGTCAACCTCGACGTCCATGTGCCGGGCCGCCAGGCCGCGATCGTCGAAACCATCGGCGCGGGCGGACTGGTCGGCTGGTCGTGGCTGTGCCCGCCGCACCAGTGGCACCTGGGCGCCGAGGCGAGGACCCCGGTGGAAGCCTGGGAATTCGACGCGACCGAGGTCCTCGCCCTCTGCGAACGCGACCCCGAGCTCGACCACGCCCTGCTCACCTACGTCATGGGGGTCATCGGCGAGCGTCTGCGGTCCGCCCGCACCCGTCTGCTCGACCTCTACGGCCCGTACGGGAGCGGGCAGGGCTGGTGACCGCGGCTCCGCTCCCCTGTCGGGTGGTGAGCAACCGGCCCGAGACCACGGACACCCGCACGATCGAGCTGCGACCGGTCGGCGGGGAGCTGCCGGCGTTCGCTCCGGGGCAGTTCGCCATGCTCTACGCCTTCGGGGTCGGTGAGATCCCGGTGTCCGTCGCCGGTGTGCGGGACGGCACCCTGACCCACACCATCCGCGGCGTGGGTGCGGTGTCGCGTGCGCTGTGCGCCGTTCGCCCGGGCACGCAGGTGGGGGCCCGGGGGCCCTTCGGCACCGGCTGGGGCCTGCCGGCCGCCGCCGGTCGCGATCTGCTCGTGGTGGCGGGTGGCATCGGCCTGGCCCCGCTGCGGCCGCTCATCCGGGCGGCGTTGTCCCTCCCCCGCGACCACGGCCGGCTGAACGTCCTCATCGGCGCCCGGACGCCCGAGGACCTGCTGTACCGATCGGAACTGGACGGCTGGGGGCGACCGTACAGCGGGGTGACGGTGGACCGTGCGGGTCCGGAGTGGACCGGGCATGTCGGCGTCGTGACCACCCTGCTGAACGAGGCGACGTTCACCCCGCACGAGACCACGGCCTTCGTCTGCGGCCCCGAGGTCATGATCCGCGCCACCGCCCGCGAACTGCTGCACCGCGGCGTACCGGCGCGGCACATCCGCGTCTCCCTCGAACGCAACATGCACTGCGCGACCGGCCACTGCGGCCACTGCCAGCTCGGCCCCCTGCTGCTGTGCCGGGACGGGCCCGTCATCGGCTACGACCGCGCCGAGCCGCTGCTCGCCGTACGGGAGCTGTGAGATGACCGAGCCCGTGCGCTCCCGTCCGCGGCTCGGGGTGTTCAAGTTCGCCTCCTGCGACGGCTGCCAGCTCACCCTGCTGGACTGCGAGGACGAGCTGCTGCCGCTGGCCGCCGAGATCGACATCGCCCACTTCGTCGAGGCGTCGGGCGACATCCAGCCGGGCCCGTACGACCTCTCCCTCGTCGAGGGCTCGGTCTCCACCCCCGAGCACCTCGAACGCGTCCGGCGCATCCGCGCAGAATCCCGCCATCTGGTGACCATCGGCGCCTGTGCCACCGCGGGCGGCGTCCAGGCCCTGCGCAACTTCGCCGACGTCGCCGAGTTCCGCGCGACCGTCTACGCGAAACCCGAATACATCGAAACCCTCGCCACCTCCACCCCCATCTCGGCCCATGTCCCCGTCGACTTCGAACTGCGCGGCTGCCCCATCGACCGCGGCCAGCTGATCGAGGTCATCACCGCCTTCCTCGCCGACCGTCGCCCCGACATCCCCGACCACAGCGTGTGCTTCGCCTGCAAACGGCGTGGCATCACCTGTCTCCCCGTCGCCCACGGCACCCCCTGCCTGGGGCCGGTGACGCACGCGGGATGCGGGGCGCTGTGCCCGGCCTACGGGCGGGGATGCTACGGCTGCTTCGGGCCGTCCGGCTCGACGAACATGCCCGCGATGATCCCATTGCTGCGCAGCGACGGTATGAGTGACGAGGACATCCTCCGTTTCCTGCACACCTTCAACGTCCACGACTTCGCCGCGATCGAACCACCGGGGGAACTCGGCGGCGCAGAGGGAGCGCCCTCATGACGCACCGCGGCTCGCGCGTCCTGCACGTCGGCGCCCTCGCCCGCGTCGAGGGCGAAGGAGCACTGCGCCTGCGGATCGACGACGGCACCGTCACCCAGGCCCAGCTGAGCATCTACGAAGCGCCACGCTTCTTCGAGGCCTTCCTGCGCGGCCGCCGGCACACCGAACCACCGGACATCACCTCGCGCGTGTGCGGCATCTGCCCCGTCGCCTACCAGATGAGCGCCTGCCACGCGATCGAGGACGCCTGCGGCGCCGGTGTCGACGGGCAACTGGCGGCGCTGCGCCGCCTGCTGTACTGCGGCGAGTGGATCGAGAGCCAGAGCCTGCACATCTACCTGCTCCACGCTCCCGACTTCCTCGGCCGTGACAGCGCGATCGAGCTCGCTCGCACCCACCGCGCCCACGTCGAGCGGGGGCTACGGCTCAAACAGGCCGGCAACAGCATCATGGAATTCCTCGGCGGCCGTTCCATCCACCCCGTCAACGTCCGTGTCGGCGGCTTCCACCGCGCCCCCGCACGTACCGCATTCCGCCCCCTGGCCGAGCGCCTGCGGCAGGCACGCGACGACGCGTACGAGACCGTCGCCTGGGTGGCCGGCTTCGACTTCCCCGAGGCGACGTGCGATGCCGACTTCCTCGCCCTGGCCGAACCGGGAACGTACGCCATCGAGACGGGCACCCCCACCGTGCTGCCCCACGGCGACGGGCACGACACCAGGACGTTCCCTGTCGCGGACTTCACCACCCACGTGGTCGAGGAGCAGGTCCCCCACTCCACCGCGCTCCAGGCCCGGCTGGACGGCGGTCGGCACCTCACCGGCTCCCTCGCCCGGTACGCCATCAGCGGCCACCTGCTTCCAACCGCCGTCCGGGAAGCCGCCCGGGCGGCCGGCCTGGCCGACCCGGCCTCCGGAGAGATCTGCCGCAACCCCTTCCGCAGCATCGTCGTCCGCGCGGTCGAAGTCCTCTACGCCGTGGAGGAAGCGCTGCGCCTGATCGACACCTACGAGCGCCCGCCGCACCCCGCCGTGGACGTACCCCCGCGAGCCGGAACGGGCCACGGCGCCACCGAGGCGCCACGCGGCACCCTCTACCACCGCTACACGCTCGACGCCGAAGGACTCGTCACCGACGCCCGCCTCGTCCCGCCCACCTCCCAGAACCAGGGCGCCATCGAGGAGGACCTGCGCCGGGTCGTCCAGGACCGGCTGCGGCAGGGCGAGGTCACCGACACCGAGCTGACCCGGCTGTGCGAACGGGCGATCCGCAACCACGACCCCTGCATCTCCTGCTCGGCCCACTTCCTCGACCTGGCCGTCGAACGGACATGAGCCTGCTCGACGGCGTACGACTCCGCTGAGCCGCGGTCCCGAGGGACCATGGAGGAAAGACACCGGGGCGCACCTGCCCGGGACCCCGGATGACCTGGGGAAGTGAATCGACGATGTTCTGGTACGACCATGGTGGCGGCTGGGGCCTCTTCGCGATGACGGTGAGCATGATCCTGTTCTGGGCACTGATCATCACCGTCGCGGTCCTGCTCGTCCGAGCGTTCGCCCGCCCACCGCGAGGCGGTCAGCACACCGGCTGGCAGAGCGGCCCGGCACCCGGCCACGCCGAACAGATCCTCGCCGAGCGGTACGCCCGCGGCGAGATCGACGAGGAGGAGTACGCCCGACGCCTGGCCACCCTGAGAGGCTCACCGCCCGGCCCGCCGAAACAGTGACACGCCACTCTGCCGCCGTGGACGAAAGCGGCTGGTCAGAGTAGTGGCGGGGGCTTCTTGAGCGTGGTGTGACCCTGGGCGTGTCCCGGGGTGCCAAGACCGTCGGCGGGACCGTGCCCGATTGAGCTCGATGGCGCCGGCCGCCTCGCCGGATCCTCCCCCTTTTCCCGGGTGCGGCAAAAACATCGCCGGCATCCAAGGACGGGCTCGCCCATAAGGCATACAGGCATCGAGAACGCAACCTGCGATATACGGAACGGCGGAATATTGCCACGCCGTAAGTCCGGCCGTAAGGACATGACTTCAACAGGTAAGTCAAGACTTACCCTTCGAGAACTTTGATCGTATGGTATGGCTCGAATCGAAGGAGCCACCTGTTGTCAAAAATGAATGATCCTGCTGTGCGTGCGGTGGAATCGGAGCAGGATTATGTGTCCTCGTTGTACGCGTTGCTCACCGAGCGGCTTTCCGAGGCACGAGTACACCGGGCGAGTGTGCTGAAGGCCCCGGCGGACAGCGCCGGTGAGGCATACGAGAGAGAAATCGCCGCCGAACGCCTGGCCAAGGAAATCGGTCGGCTGGAGGGCGCCGAAAAGGGGCTGGTCTTCGGGCGCATCGACTGGACGGATGGCACGGCCCTGCGCATCGGGCGGATCGGACTGCATACGGAGGAGGACGACCTGCCTCTGCTCGTGGACTGGCGCGCGAACGCGGCGCGGCCCTTCTACGAGGCGACACCCGTCCACCCGATGGACCTGCGGCGGCGCCGGCACCTGCGCCTCGAGGAGCGCACGGTCATCTCGGTGAGCGACGAACTGCTGGACGGGACCGCCCCGACCGACGAGGACGTCGTGGGGGACGGCCCGTTGACCGAGGCTCTGTCGGCACGGCGTACGGGCAGGATGCACGCGGCCGTCGCGACGCTGCAGGCCGAGCAGGACGAGATCGTCCGCTCCGCCCACCGTGGGGTGACCGTGGTACAGGGCGGGCCCGGCACCGGCAAGACGGTGGTCGCCCTGCACCGGGCGGCCTATGTCCTGTACGCGTTCCCGCGCGCCGCGGAGGAGGGTGTCCTGGTGGTGGGCCCGAACGCCCGGTTCCTGGATTACATCTCCCAGGTCCTTCCCTCTCTCGGAGAGAACGATGTCGTTCTGGCGACCTGCCGGGAGCTGGCCGGAGTGTCCACGGACACGGTGGACCCGTTCGATACGGCGCGTCTCAAGGGCAGCTCCGACCTCGCCGACGCCTTGGCCGGCCTGCTGCGTGTCCACCAGGCCCCCGCCGGTGACTTCACCGTGCGGGTCGGACAGGAACTGGTTCACCTCTCCAGCGAGGAAGTCGCCACGGCACGCGACGCCGCCGTGGCAGCCGTACAGGGGCACAACCCCGCGCGCCAGGTGTTCAAGGAGCTCTTGGTCGACGCCGTCACCGACGCGATGCAACGGGACATGGGCGACCTCTTCGAGCGGATCGACGCCGATTCCGAAGCGATGACGGGCATCAACCTCGACCGGTTCACGGGAGCCGCCCAGCGCCGTGCCGAAGGTGCGGCCGACTCGGGTCCGGCCCACGAGCTGGACCTGGACGCCATCCGAGCCGATCTCCTCGACGACGCCGGCGTCGACCGAGCGGTCGAGGCGTTGTGGCCGCGACTGATACCCGGTGACCTCGTCAAGGCGCTCCTGACGAACGCCGACGCGCTCGCCGAGCGGCTGCCCCGCCTGACCGCGCGGGAGCGGTCCCTTCTGCTGCGCGGCCCGGACGACCCGTGGAGCGATGCCGATGTGCCGTTGCTGGACGAGGCGGCGAGCCTGCTCGACGGTCCCCCCGAGCGGACGTACGGGCACGTCGTCGTCGACGAGGCACAGGAACTGACCGCCATGCAGTGGCGGATGATCGTCCGCCGCTGCCCGGCGAGGGCGATGACGCTGGTGGGTGACTTCGCCCAGGCAGGCCCGGTCGCGACAGCACGCGACTGGAAGGAAGCACTGAGCCCCCACGTCGGACCGCGGTTCGCACTGCACCACCTGACCGTCAGCTACCGCACCACGCAGGAGATCCTGGAGAGCGTCCGGGACCTGCTCACGCGGATCGCTCCGGACCAGAAGCCCACACGGTCACTGCGAAACGGTGAGAGCCCCCGCACCGTGACCACACCTCCGGACGGGTTGGTCACCGCCCTGGTTCAGGAACTCCGCGCCCAGAGCACCGCGCACCCGGGTGAGCTTCTGGGAGTGGTCTGCGCGGACGCCAGGGTGAGCGAGCTGACGGCCCAGGGCATCGCTCACCACGCACGCATCGTGCCGGCGTCCGAAGCACGCGGCCTGGAATTCGACGGAGTCGTCGTCATGAACCCGGAGGAAATCATCACGGCCCGCCCCGGTGGGGAAAGGGACCTGTACGTAGCCCTGACCCGGGCCACCAAGCGCCTCTGCACACTCACCGTGCAGGGCCAAACAGGGCGCTGATCCACTCGGACGGCCCGCACCTGGGCCGAACGGGTCCAGGTGCCCTCCGATCAGCCCCTGGCGGCAGCCCCGCGGGAAGGCCAGGCTGGGAAGAGCTACTGACAGGGCTCCGTCCAACCCTTCGGAGGCAGTCATGCGGGACGCCACGACGCCGGCAACAGCAACCGCTCCCACCGACGAGGAACTGCGGGCCCTGGACGCCCACTGGAGGGCCGCGAACTATCTGGCCGTCGGACAGATCTATCTGATGGCCAACCCGCTCCTGGCCCAGCCGCTGCGCCCCGAGCACATCAAACCCCGGCTGCTGGGCCACTGGGGCACCTCGCCGGGCCTGAATCTCGTCCACACCCACCTCAACCGCGTCATCCGCGCCCGCGACCTGGACGCCCTGTGCGTCTGGGGCCCGGGGCACGGCGGCCCGGCGGTGCTGGCGAACTCATGGCTGGAGGGGACGTACGCGGAGACGTACCCCGATGTCACCCGGGACGCGGCGGGCATGGAGCGGCTGTTCCGGCAGTTCTCCTTCCCCGGTGGCGTGCCCAGCCACGTCGCCCCCGAGACCCCCGGGTCGATCCACGAGGGCGGTGAGCTGGGCTATTCCCTCTCCCACGCCTACGGAGCCGCCTTCGACAACCCGGACCTGGTCGTCACGTGCGTCATCGGTGACGGCGAGGCCGAGACCGGACCGCTGGCCGCGTCCTGGCACTCCAACAAATTCCTCGACCCCGTCCACGACGGCGCGGTCCTGCCCATCCTCCACCTCAACGGCTACAAGATCGCCAACCCCACCGTCCTCGCCCGCCTCCCCGAGCACGAGCTCGACGAGCTCCTCAAGGGCTACGGCCACCACGTCATCCACGTGACCGGCGACGATCCCCTCCAGGTGCACCGCGACATGGCCCACGCCATGGACACCGCACTCGACCACATCGCGGCCGCCCAGCACGCCGCACGCGACGACGGCGTCACCGACCGCCCCCGCTGGCCGGTGATCGTCCTGCGCACCCCCAAGGGCTGGACCGGCCCCGCCGAAGTCGACGGTCTGCCCGTCGAGGGCACCTGGCGCGCCCACCAGGTGCCGCTGGCCACGGTCCGCGACAACCCGGAGCACCTGCGGCAGCTGGAGGCATGGCTGCGCTCCTACCGCCCGGAGGAGCTCTTCGACGAGCACGGCCGGCCCCGGCCCGAGGTCCTCTCCCTCATCCCCGCCGGCACCCGCAGGCTCGGGGCGACGCCCCACGCCAACGGCGGCCTGCTGCTGCGCGAGCTGCCCCTGCCTCCTCTGGAACGCTTCGCCGTACCGGTCGACAAGCCCGGCATGACCCTGCACGAACCCACCCGGGTGCTGGGCGAGCTGCTGGAGGACGTCATGGAGGCCACCGGCGAGCGGCGCGACTTCCGTCTCGTCGGCCCCGACGAGACGGCCTCCAATCGGCTTCAGGCCGTCTATCGCGCGAGCGGGAAAGCCTGGCAGGCCGCCGCCCTCCCCGTGGACGAACATCTCGACCGGCACGGCCGCGTCATGGAAATCCTCTCCGAACACACCTGCCAGGGCTGGCTGGAGGGCTACCTCCTCACCGGCCGGCACGGCCTGTTCTCCTGCTACGAGGCGTTCGTCCACATCGTCGACTCCATGGTCAACCAGCACATCAAATGGCTCCGGGTCACCCGCAAGCTGCCCTGGCGCCGCCCCATCGCCTCCCTCAACTACCTGCTCACCTCGCACGTGTGGCGCCAGGACCACAACGGCTTCTCCCACCAGGACCCCGGCTTCATCGACCACATCCTCAACAAGAGCCCCGAAGCCGTAAGGGTCTACCTCCCGCCGGACACCAACACCCTGCTGTCGGTCGCCGACCACGTGCTGCGCAGCCGCGACTACGTCAACGTCATCGTCGCGGGCAAGCAGCCCTGCTTCGACTGGCTGAACCTGGAGCAGGCGCGAGCGCACTGCGCCCGGGGCGCCGGCATCTGGGAATGGGCGGGGACCGAGGACAGCACCCGGGAACCCGACATCGTCCTCGCCTGCGCCGGAGACATCCCCACCCAGGAAGTACTCGCCGCCGCCCAGCTCGTCCGGCACCACCTCCCCGACCTCGCCGTACGGGTCGTCAACGTCGTCGACCTGGCCAGGCTGCTGCCCGCGCGGGAACACCCGCACGGGATGACCGACGCCGAATACGACGCCCTGTTCACACGGGACAAGCCGGTGATCTTCGCCTACCACGGCTACCCCTGGCTCATCCACCGCCTCGCCTACCGCCGCACCGGCCACCACCACCTCCACGTACGCGGCTACAAGGAGATCGGCACCACCACCACGCCCTTCGACATGGTCGTCCGCAACGACCTCGACCGCTACCGCCTCGTCATGGACGTCATCGACCGCGTCCCCGGCCTCGCCGTCCGCGCCGCGCCCGTACGCCAAACCATGGAGGACGCCCGCACCCGTCACCATGCCTGGATCCGCGAGCAGGGCACGGACCTCCCGGAGGTCGCCGACTGGACCTGGACGGGCTGAGGACGTCGTCGCCTCGTTCCGGAGACCGCGTCGCATCATCGTCACGGTCCGTCGGTGTGGACCGGCGGTCGACGGCGGTGTACTGCTCGCCGCGGTGCGAGATGAGGGCCAGCTGTACGGGCGGCACGCGCGGAACGGGGCGCGCGGGCCGGGCGCGTACGTCGCTCACGGGCGCCCGGCACCCGCGGGAGGCGGATCAGGCGGCGACCGCGGCGCGACCGGCGGCGTACACCGCGGCCTGGGCGGCGACTCGCCGGCCGAGGTGTTCGGCGGTGGCTATGTCGGCCTTGTGGACGCCGTCCGGGCCCCGGTCGGTGTCGGTCTGCGCGCCAGCGCCCAGGTAGAAGCCGAGGCGGTTGAGGTCGTTCTCGGAGGAGGTGGTGGAGTGCCAGCCGGACGGCAGGCCGAGGTTGATCCAGTGCATGCCGTGCTGGGCGGCCAGCACGGAGAAGAACTGCAGGGTGTGCAGCTTGTCGCCGCTCTTCGCACCGGAGTTGGTGAAGCCCGCCGCCAGCTTGTCCTGCCAGGCGCGGGTCGCCCAGCGCTTCGAGGTGGCCTCGGCGAAGACGTGGAAGGCGCCGGACGCGGTGCCCATGTAGGTCGGCGAGCCGAAGACGATCGCGTCGGCGGTGTCGAGCAGCGCCCACTGCTCCTCGGTGATCTCGTCGACCTTGACCAGGTGGACGGTCGCCCCGGTGTCGGCGGCGCCCTCGCGCACCGCCTCGGCCAGCACCGAGGTGTGGCCGAAGCCCGAGTGATGGGCGATGGCGACGACCGGCGGGACGGCAGCGGCGGAAGAAGCGGCCGGGGCAGGCGTGGTCATGATGGCAGGGCTCCTCAGGATCGTGCCGCGTGGCGCGGCGCGAGGTGGTCGATTCACCAGGGAGACGAGGTAGCCCCTCCAGGTGTGACAGCTCAGACGCGCACGAGTTTGTCGGGATTGATGACCCTGCGGTACGCGGTGATCAGACCGTCTGTGATCTGGACCGTGTCCACGGATTGGACCCGGCCTTCGCAGTAGAGCACCAGGGCGAGCTCGCCGCCGACTTCAGCGAAGGCGATACGGTCCGGACGCCACCGGCGTCCCACACGCACCATGACCTCGGCAACGCGCTCGCCGCCGTGGATGAGCTTGCGTGCCGCGAATGCCTTGCCGCCGCCGTCGGTGACGAAGACGGCGTCCGGGTGCAGGAGCCTGACCAAGCCGGCCAGGTCCCCGGCCTCGTAAGCGGCGCGGAAAACCGCGAGGACGCGTTCGCGCTCCGCCTTCGACGCCTGCGGCATGGACTGTTTCGCCTTGGCCACCCGCCGTCGCGCCCGCGAGGCGAGCTGCCGGGCGCCCGGCACGGAGACGTCCAGCACTTCGGCGATCTTGCCGAACTCAAGACCGAAGACATCGTGCAGGACGAAAGCCACCCGCTCCGGCGGACTCAGCTCTTCCATGATCAGCAGCATCGCCGAGCTGACGGATTCATCGACGAGTACCGGCTGCGACGCGTCCGGCCCCGTCAGCAGCGGCTCCGGCAGCCACGGCCCGACATAGCTCTCCCGACGGAAACGGGCACTCTTGAGAATGTCGTACGACCGCCGCGCGGCCACCGTCACCAGCCAGGCCCGCAGATCACCGATGTCCCGCAGATCCGCTCCGGCCGCCCGCAACCACACATCCTGGGTCACGTCCTCGGCATCAGCCACACTCCCCAGCAGCCGGTAGGCCACACCGAAAACCGCAGGCCGGTGTCTCTCCCATCCGGCTCCGAGCGCCTCCTCCTGCTCAGACCGTCCGGGCCCGGGCCCATCACCCATACCGATCGCAACCTCCTCCAGCATGCGGACCCAGCGTAGCCACCCGAACTCGGGATCTTCGAAGACAGCCCCGCAGAAGCGAGCAAGCCCGCCCGGACCGACGACGTAAGACGGCGGTATCTCATAGCGGGACTCCACGAACCACTCACCCGCGCCGACCTCGCGGCCCATGCCCGCACCAGCATCCGCACCCTGACCCGCAATTTCCATGCGGAAACCGGCCTCAGCACGCTCCAATGGCCACTCCATCAGCGCTTTCCGGTCCGCCGGCATGCGGCCCTTCTACCGCGTGAATACCGGAAGCGATTCCAGTCCCCTCATGAGTCGCGTGCGGCGCCACCGGAGCTCTTCAGCCGCTACGGCGAGGCGCAGTCCGGGGAATCGGGTCACAAGCGCGCGGAGGGCGATCTCCGTCTCGGCCAGGGCCAACGGCGCACCCAGGCAGCGGTGGATTCCGTACCCGAATGCCAGGTGCCCTCCGGCGTCGCGCTCGGCGTCGGGGCAGGCGGGAGTCGGGTACTGGACCGGGTCCCGGTTGGCTGCTCCGGGAGAGATGAGCACGGGGACGCCGGCGGGGATTTCGGTCTCGCCGAGGGTGACCGGTCGAGTGGTGTATCGGAAGGTGGCGATACCGACCGGTGAGTCGTAGCGCAGCAGTTCGTTCAACATGCCGCTCACCTGATCAGGCCGGGTTCGTGCGCGGTCGAGGAGCTCCGGGTGCCGGAGGAGGGCCAGGACGGCGTTTCCGATGAAGTTCGTGGTGGTCTCGTGGCCGGCGACGAGCAGGAGGACGGCCAGGGAGACGAGCTCGTCCTCGCCGAGTTGTTCGCCGTCCTCCCGAGCAGCGATGAGGTCGTGCAGCAGGCTGTCGTCCGGTGTGCGTCGCTTGGCCTCGATGAGATCGGCCATGTAGCCGGCCATAGTGTGCGAAGCCTCGTCGATCCGCTGGGGCTGTCCAGCGGCGAAGAGGTCGTTCGACCACGTGCGCACCTGGGCTCGGTCGGCCTCGGGCACTCCGAGCATCTGGCAGATCACCATGACCGGCAGCGGGATGCCGAGACCGGCGACGAGGTCGGCTTCACCGTTGTTCGGGAGGGCATCGAGGAGGCGGTCGGCTGTGTGCTGGATGTACGGGCGCTGGCGGGCGACGGCACCGGTGGTGAAGGCTTTCGTCACCAGACGGCGCAGTCGGGTGTGCTCGGGAGGATCGGTGGCGAGCATGGTGTGGGCGACCGCGGGGTGGAGACCGCGGCCGGAGGAGCGGCCGGCGAAGAACCGGGCGGTGTCCTTGGACAGTCCCGGTTCCGTGAAGGCCGCCTTCGCTTCGGCGTAGCCGGTCACGAGGTAGCTGGGCCTGCCACCGGAACCGGTGATCACCTGCTGCACTGGGGCTGCCGCCCGGAGTTCGTCGTAGAAGGGGTAGGGGTTCTGGAGGAACTCCGGGCACGACAGCGGGTCACTCATGGTGTGGGGACCGCTTCCCTCTCGTTCATCAGTGCCGGGTGCGGGCCGGGCGACATCACCGTTCGGCTTCGGGCCGCCGGGTCAGAATACCGTCGCTGATCTCAACGACGCGGCGGTGGAGGAGGAAGAGGTCGGGAAGAACTCAGCCCTCGCATCCGTTCCACCCACGCAGTGAACATGCCTAATGCTGGACAGAAGGGGGAGACCATGTCAGTGGTGTTCAACGAGGCGACGCGCAAGCTTCTGGACGGGCGGAACTTCGCCACCGTCGCGACGCTGAACCGGGACGGCGGGCCACAGACCTCGGTGGTCTGGATAGCGAGGGACGGAGATACGGTGCTCTTCTCCACCACGGCGGGGCGGCAGAAGGCACGCAACCTCGCCCGGGACCCGCGGATCAGCCTCACTGTCTTCGACACCGGGAATCCGTACCAGACCGTGGAAATCCGCGGCACCGTCGAACTGATCGAGGACCCGGAGAAGTCGCTGCCGCGCGAACTCTCGCAGAAGTACCTCGGCGAGGACCCGCCCGCCGAGTCCGACGATGTCCTCCGGCTCATTGTCCGGGTGACGCCGCAGAAGATCACGGGCTTCTCGCTCTGAAGCCGGCAACCACCTGTGCCGGAACGGTCCCGGCGCAGGCGCTGACCCGGGCGGGGCAGCCGCGAGCCGGCTCCCCCCCCCGGGTGCGCGGTCGCGCCGGCAATCGGCTCGCACGTTGCACTCAGACGAGCGTGGTGATGCAGAAGGGGTGGCCCGCGGGATCCAGCAGGACCAGCCATCGGTCGGGGGCCGGTTGGAATTCGGGTTTGACGGCCCCCAGAGCGATCAGGCGAGCCTGAGCGGTGTCCACGTCGTCGACGCCTATTTCGATGTGGGCCTGCTTTTCCTGGGAAGGATCCGGCCAGGTGGGACGGCGGTAGTCGGCGAGCCGGTTGAATCCCAGGCCGGCAGCGCCGTCCTGGCCGAGCAGGACGAAGTCGTCGCTGGAGAAGACCACGGGCAGACCGAGGGCTTCCCCATAAAAGCGGGCCAGTTCGGCGGGGTCGGGGCAGTCGAACGTGACAGCCGAGTAGCGGAATACGGGCGCTGACGTGTTGTCGTGGCTCATGGAAGGACCGTAGGGGGGAAGTAGGACACGCCGGGTCCTACAGTCTCGTCCCTCGCCACGGCCGGGCGGGTCAGCCGTCGTTCATCACCGTCCGCTGGAGGTTGCCCGCGAAGTCGGTCAGCAGCTCGCCCAGGTCGTCGGCCATGTCCCGCGCCTCGGCCGCGGTGATGAACGCGCCGCGGTGCGCAAGGGTGATGGTCAGGTCGCCGTCGTGTTCCGTGAGCGTCACCGTGAGGCCGAACTGCTTGTCGTGCGCGGCCAGCGCGTCGGTGTACACCGGTGTCAGCTCGGCTTCGCCGAGGCGTGCCCGGCGGTTGGTGCGCGAGTTCATGTTGAGGATCACGTCGGCGAAGGGTGTGCGGCCCTCCTCGCGTTCGACGCCGAGGTGGTCGAGCACCTGGTCGAAGGGCGCGTGGGCGTGGTCGAACGCGTCCTGCGCCGTGGACCGCATCTGTCGCAGTACGTCCGCCACCACGGCACCGGAGGGGACCGACGACCGCAGGATCACCGTGCCGAGGCAGGGGCCGAGGACATCGGCGACCTGGCCCTGTCCCCTGCCGCGGTTGGCGACGGGGACTTCGAACGTGACGTCGTGGCTGCCGCTCCAGCGGTGCAGTACCACGGCCAGCGCGGTCGCCGCCACGACGAACCAGGAGACGCCGTGGTCCGACTGGACCGGATGGAGCCGGCCGAGCAGGCCGGTGCCCGCCCGGACGCTCACGCCGCCCTCCTCCTCCGGCGTCGCGGAGGCCGACACGTCGAGGTACGGCGGTGCGCCGGAGAGCGCGCGGGCCCAGTGGGACACGTCCGACGCCCATGTCCCGTTCGTCTCCTGGTCCCGCTGTGCGGCGACGAAGTCGCGGTACTGGACGGCGGCGGGCGACACCAGGTCTCCCGTACGGGCGGCGGCATGGCAGCGCTCGAGTTCGGACAGCAGGATGGGGACGGACTCGCCGTCGATGACGAGGTGGTGGACGCACAGCAGCAATGCCTGGCCGTCGGGGCCGAGGTCGGCCAGCGCGACCCGTAGCAGGCGGCCCGAGTCCAGGGGGAACCGGCTCAGCGCGGCGTCCTCCAGCCAGGCGGTGATCGCGTCGTCCGGGCGTACCCCCTCCCCCGGGCTCAGTCGTTCGACCTGCGGCCGCCAGGGCTCGGTGACGTGCTGCACCAGGGCACCGTCGCGCCACAGGAATCGGGTGCGCAGGATCTCCTGGCTCTCGACGAGCAGGGCCAGCGCCTCGCCCAGCGAGTCCGCGTCCAGGCCTCCGGGTGTGCGCCAGGCGAGGCAGACGTTGCCGCGCGCGGACGGGTCGGACTGCTCGATCAGCCAGATCCGCTGCTGGAAGGCGCTCGCGGGCAGCTCGTCCCCGTAGGACCCGTAGGACCTGTAGGACCCGTAGGACCGTGCGAGGGCCTTCGGTGCGGGCCGCACGGGGGCCGTGGTGCGCCGGGAGAGGACGTTGCGGGTGAAGTCGTGGAGGCGGGGGTGGGTGAAGAGGTCGCGTACGGGGATGTCGAGGCCGAGGCGCTCCCCGGCGAGGACCGTGAGCGTCTCGGCGAGGAGGGAGTGTCCGCCGAGCTCGAAGAAGGAGTCGTGGGGGGTGATTCCTTCGATCCCCAGGACCTCCTCCCACACCTCCGCCATCACGGCCAGCTCCGGCGCCTCGCCGTTCGGGGGTTCCGGCTGCTCTGGTGCGACGGTCGGGCAGGGCTCGTTCACCGGTCGGGAGGCGGCGTGTGCGAGCACGGGTGCGATGAGCGTCTCGGGGGCGGCGGCGAGCGTCTTGAGGATGGCCAGGTAGTCCTCGGCCATCTCCGCGACGGCGGTGGGGCCGACCGCGCCCGTGGGATCCTTCCACAGCACGTGCGTACCCGTGCTGTCCTCGCGGACCATGACCGCCAGCGTGTACCCGGCCGTGCTCTCCAGGTCGAGCAGGCTCAGCGTGCACGACGCCGCGTCCCGGCGCAGTTCGAGGTTCTGGACGTCGACGGTCTCATGTTGACCCGCGTTCCAGTACTGGAACAGGGACTGGTGGGTACGGGCGCGGGCCTCGGGGCCGGTGAGGCCGCCGGCCCGCATGATGGCGGCCAGCGGCAGCTCGCCGTGGAGCAGCCGCTCCTTGACGGCCGACCGCAGTGCGAGAGCCAGATCCGCGTAGCGGTCGGTGGCGCGCAGCCGATGCCGGACCGGGAGCGGGTTGACGAAGTAGCCGACCTTGTCATGGAGCTCCGGGTCGTTCCGGCCGTGGAACGGGAGGGACACCATGAGGTCGTCCACACCGCTGTGGCGTCGCAGCAGCGCGAAGTACGCCGTGAGCAGCACGGTGACGTACGAGCAGCCCAGTTCCCGGGCGCGCGCCCGGAGGTGGTCCGCGAGGTCGGAGGGCAGGTCGGCGCTGAACATGGTGTAGCGCGGCGGTGTGTCGTCGTTCGCCGGCAGGGCTGGGGCGGGGAGGCCGTCACCCAGCGCGTCCTTCCAGTACGTCCGGAGCGCGTCTCCGGCGTCGGTGCCCGCGAGTTCTCTGGAGCGGTGGGCGAACGCGGTCAGCGCTCGCGCGTGGTCGGCCGGGCTGAGGGGCTCTCCCGCGTAGGCCTTGCGGAGGGCGTCCAGCATGAGCAGGACGGAGGCGCCGTCGAACACGAGGTGGTGCACGGCGAACAGCAGGACGGTCCACTGCGGTCCCCGCACCACGTAGACCCGTGCCAGAGGTCCGGTGCGCAGGTCGAACGGGACGTGCCACGTCTCGCGCACCGCCTCGGTCATCGGGGCCGTCACGGTCCGCTCGGTCACCGGGATGGCGGATGCCTGTGCCCAGCTCAGCACCGGTCCGTCGCCGGTGCGTACGACCCGTGCGCGCAGCTGGGGATACGCCTCTCCGACGGCTGCCACGGCCTGTCGCAGGCGTGGGACGTCCAGGTCTCCGCTGACCCGGAAGGCGAGGGGGATGATGTGGGTGAGCTGGTCGGGTTCGAGTTCCCAGCCGATCAGCATCGTCTCCTGGCCTATGGACAGGGGTATGGCGTCGTGCGGTGCTTCCATGGCGTGGTCTCCTTGGCTGGTCGGCGGGCGTCAGGTCCGGGTGGTCTGCCCGGGCGCCCCGGCCGGGTGGGTCGCCGGGCTGATCGCCGAGGTGGTGCGGGCCGGCCCGGTGGCCGCCGTGTCCAGTTCGGCCAGCGCGCGCCGGTCGGTCTTGCCGGACGGGCTCAGGGGGAGTTCCGACAGGGGGACGAAGCGGGCCGGGACCATGTGGGCGGGGAGGGCGGCACGGGCCTGTGCGGCCAGTACCGCGGCGGTCAGGCCCGTGTCGGTGGTGTAGTAGGCGGTCAGGATGTGGTCGCCGGCACGGCCGCGGGTGCGGACCACCGCCAGGTCACGGACCTGGTCGAGGGGGCGCAGGGTCGCCTCGACCTCGCCGAGTTCGATCCGGAATCCGTTGATCTTCACCTGGTCGTCGGCTCTGCCCGCGTAGCAGTAGGTGTCGGAGGCGGTGCGGGTCGCCAGGTCGCCGCTGCGGTAGAAGCGCCGCGCGGGTTCTCCGGGCAGGGACAGCGTGCGGAACCGCTGCTCGGTGGTTTCGGGGAGGTTGACGTAGCCGACGGCGACGCCTTGTCCGGCCACCCAGATCTCCCCGGTCGCGCCGCGTGCCACCGGCCGGCCCTGTTCGTCGAGGACCCGCACCTCCCAGCCGCGCAACGGTTCCCCCAGGTCCGTGGCGAAGTCCCCGCCGGTCCCGGTGTCCAGTTCGGCGTCGCTGATCACTCTGGTGCTGACGAAGACGGTCGACTCGGTGATGCCGTACGTGTTGACGAACTCGCATGTTCCGGGCACCGCGGCGCGCCAGGCGCGGAGGTCGGCGACGTCGATGGACTCCCCGCCGAAGATGATCCGGCGCACGGTGACGGGCGGCTCCGGGGCGCGCCGCAGCGCGGCGGTCAGATAGCGGAACACCGACGGCACGACGCTCATCACCGTGACCCGCTCGCGCACCAGCAGCTCCGCGGTGGCCCGGGGTGACACGGCGGTCTGCGCCGGCACGACGACCAAGGTGGCGCCGGTGGCCAGCGCTCCCCACATCTCCCAGACGGAGAAGTCGAAGCAGTAGGAGTGGAACAGCGTCCACACGTCGCCGCCGTCGAAGTCGAAGCGCTCGCGCACCGCCTCGACCATCGCCTCCACGCTGCGCCGCCGGACCTCCACCCCCTTGGGGCGGCCGGTCGACCCGGAGGTGTAGATGATGTAGGCGCTCGCGTCCTCGTCGGCCGGGGCGGGCTCCCACGCGGGCGGTGTGGCCGACCGGTCGAGGTGGTCCACCCGGATGGCGGCCTGGGGGGACAGGCCTTCGGGCAGCTCCCGGTCCGAGATGACGGCCGCGAGGTCGCTGTCGGTGGCGATGTACTGAAGGCGCTCCGCCGGGTAGGCCGGGTCGAGCGGTACGTAGACGTGGCCCGCGGCGGTCACCGCGAGCACGGCCGCCACAAGGTCCGCCGTCCGTCCGAGGTGCAGGCCGATCCTCACCGGCCCCTCCGGGCACCGTTCGCGGATGGCCGCCACCAGGACGCCGACCCGGTCCGCCAGCTGGGTGTAGGTGAGGGTCTGCCGTTCGTCGCGTACGGCCGGGCGGTCCCCGGCCGCGGCCACCTGGTCGCCGAACAGTCGGTACATCGTCGTCTCCTTCCTCGTGCCGGTCACAGGCCGACACGTACGCGCAGCCGGCGCAGCCAGGCGTCCAGTTGCAGGACCATCTCCGCGTTCGCCCGGCCGTACCATCCGCCCTGATCCAGGAGGGAGGGGTCGTGTGCCACCCGCCGCAGGCCGGGCAGGTCGACCAGCGGGCGGACGGGGGCCGTCGTGTCGTCGAGCAGGGTGCGCAGCCGCTCGGCCAGCGCCGTCTTGTAGCTCTCGGCGTACGTGATGGGGTAGGGCACCTTGGGCCGCGTAAGGACCGATTCCGGTACGAGGTCCTTGGCGTTGGCGCGCAGCAGGCTCTTGCCGCGGCCGTCGGACCATTTCATGCGGACCGGCACGTTGTAGAGGAACGTCACCAGGCGGTGGTCGAGGAACGGGAACCGCACCTGCAGTCCCGCGGTCGTGGCCAGCCGCTCCGAGTGGTGGACCCCCTGTTCCAGCAGCCAGTTGATGGTGAGGTGGTCGGCCTGCCGGCCCAACCGGTCCAGCTTCGAGTCCCCGGGCAGGAGCGGCACGCGCGCGATCGCGTCCCGGAACAGCCGGTCGCAGTGACCGGCGACGTCCACGTCGCGCAGCAGCCGCTGGTCGAACAGCGCGGTGCCCATGCCGTGCTCCAGGCCCCATGTGCGGGTGCGCTCGAGCCAGGGGAAGGTGGTGAACTCGTGGTTCTCGTCGACCTTGCCGCCGAAGCTGCCGAAGACCGTGTCGGCCGCCTCGCCGCTGAGGGCCACCGGGACACGGCCCGCCACCCGGCGGCTGAACAGGAACGGCGTGATGTTCTTGTCCCCGAACGGCGAGGGGTAGTCCTTGGCCGCCAGGACGGCCGCCAGCGTCACGGGGTCGGACAGCTCCTCCGGCCGGACGGTGATCTCCTCGTGCCGGCACGCCCACAGCCGCACCACGTCCTGGGAGTACGGCCGGTCCGGCACCGCCGCGGCGGTGTCGCCGAAGGTGACGGTGAACGTGCGCGGCGACGTCCCGGAGGCGAGGGCGGCCAGCCCGGTCAGCGCGCTGGAGTCCAGCCCGCCGGAGAGCAGTACGGCCGGCTCGGTTCCGTCGAGTTCATCGGCGACCACCTCGTCGAGCAGGTCGCGCACCCGCCGGACGGTTCGGTCCAGGTCCAGTTCGTGCGGCCGGGCCTCGATCGCCCAGTAGCGGTGGCTGCTCTCGCCGTCGGTGCCCAGTCGCACGATGTGGCCGGGCGGCACTTCGCGTATTCCGCGCAGTGCCGTGTGCCCCGGGCGGCGCAGCTGGGTGAGCAGGGCGCAGAATCCTTCCGCGTCGATCTCGGGTGTCACCAGGGGGTGTGCCGCGAGGGCGGCCAGGTCGGAGGAGAAGACCACTCCGTGGTCGGTGGGCGCGTAGCTCAGGGGTTTGATACCGAAGCGGTCGCGGCCGAGGACAAGTTCGCGCCGGCGCTCGTCCCAGACGGCGAAGGCGAAGGTGCCTTCCATGTGCTGTGGGGCCGCACTTCCCCACCGGAGGTAGGCGTGGAGCACCACTTCGGCGATGGACGGGTCGCCGGGTGGGAGCCGTTCGCCGGTGCCGACCTCTGACCACAGCGCCGCGGAGTTGCGCAGGTATCCGTCGCAGACGGCCACCGTGACCGCGTCGTCCTCGTGCCGTACCCGCGCGGGTTCGGTGCTGCCGCGCCAGGCCGCGTCGGTGCGCTGGGCCAGCATGGCGTGCGCGCTGTCCCACACTCCTGTGCCGTGCCGTCCACGGGCCGTCAGGCCGGCGGTGAGCCGGGCGGCGACCGCGTCCGCGTACCGCAGGTCGCGGACCCTGTCCACCCAGCCGGTGATTCCGGACATCCTCATCCTTTCCGGTCCGACGACGCGTCGTCGGACGGGTCGTCGTCTGTCGTCCGTGCCCGGGCAGCCTCGTCCTCGGGCCGTGCCTCAACCCCGGGCCGTGGCCCGTCCCCGGACCGTGGCCCGCACATCACGCGGATGGGCGGATACCGCGCACGGCGTGGTGTCAGGCCGTGCCGTCGGCCCCGGCGAGGCGCAGCAGCAGTGCCTTGACGTCCGTGGCGGCGATGCGGTCGCGGGCGAGGCCGGCGTCGTCGCAGAGCAGGACCGGTCCGTCGGCGGGGTCGTCCGGGAGCCGTCCGTGGCTGCCCCGCACCGGGGCGGGGTCGAGGGGGACGACGTCCATCCGGTAGCGCATGCCCAGCCGCTTGCGCAGCAACGCGCCACCGGCGCGCAGCTTCACCAGGGGGTCCTGGGGGTCGAAGAAGAGCTCCGCGGGGTCGTAGCCGGGTTTGCGGTGGATGTCGACCGTCCGGGCGAAGTCCGGGGCGCGGGCGTCGTCCAGCCAGTAGTAGTAGGTGAACCACGACCGTGCGTCGGCCACGGCGACCAGGTCGCCGGAGCGCTCGTGGTCGAGGCCGTGGGCGCGTTTGCCCTCGGCGTCCAGGACCTGCGCAACGCCGTCCGTCCTGGCCAGCAGCTCGGCCACGTGCTCCCTGTCCCGCGGCGAGCGGACGTAGACGTGCGCGAGCTGGTGGTCGGCGACGGCGAAGGCGCGGGAGGTCCAGGGGTCGAGGTACTCCATGCCGTCCTGGGTGTGGACGTCGAGCAGCCCTTCCCTTCGCAGCATGCGGTTGATGTCCACCGGCCGGTCGACCGCCGTGATGCCGTATTCGCTGAGGGCGACCACTTTCACGCCGGCGGCGGACGCGTCGCGCAGCAGCGGCTCCAGGGCCGTGTCGAGCCGCGCGGCGGCGGCGGACGCCTGCGGCGACGCGGGGCCGAAGCGCTGGAGGTCGTAGTCGAGGTGCGGGACGTAGACCAGGGTCAGGTCGGGGCGCCTGTCCCTCATCAGGTGGCGTGCCGCGGAGATGATCCACTGGGAGGAGGGGAGTCCCGCGGTCGGTCCCCAGTAGGTGAAGAGCGGGAAGGGGCCGAGGCGTCCGGTCAGCTCGTCGTGCAGGCCGGGCGGGTAGGTGTAGCAGTCCGGTTCCTTGCGGCCGTCCGCGTAGTAGACGGGGCGCGGGGTGACCGTCCAGTTCACGTCGGCGCCCATGGCGTACCACCAGCAGACGTTGGCCACGGTGAAGTCCGGCCGGTGGCGGCGTGCGGTCTCCCACAGTTTCTCCCCGCCGACCAGGGCGTTGTGCTGGCGCCAGAGCAGGACGTCGCCGAGCTCGCGGAAGTACCAGCCGTTGCCGACGATTCCGTGGCCGCTGGGCATCTCGCCGGTGAGGAAGGTGGATTGCACGGAACAGGTGACCGCGGGCAGCACGGTGTCGAGCGTCGCGCTGAAGCCCCGCTCGGCCAGCGCCGCGAGGCGGGGCATGTGGGTCAGCAGTCGTGGGGTGAGTCCCACCACGTCGAGTACGAGCACGCGGCTCATCGGTCCAGCTCCTTGAGCCCGTTGGCGGTCAGCAGGTCGCGCATCCAGGCCAGTTCGTCGGCGATGCCCTCGACGATGGCGTCCCGTCGCGGGGTGTCGGGGAGCACCGGCCAGGTGTAGGTCTCCACCTCGACGTGGCCGGTCCTGGCGATGGGCCCGGCGAACAGGTGCTCGACGGTGTCCTCCAGTACGGGCCTGGTCGTGGCCAGCGGCTGGGGCGGGTGCGAGCCGAGGGGCATGTGGAAGTGGATCCGCCATGGTTCCCTGCCCGGCAGTCCGGGCCGGACACAGTCGCCGGGGCCGCCCACCCCGCCCGGGGCCATGGCATCGCCGAGGTCGTCGGTGCCGAGCAGTCCCGCGGGCGACGGTTCGCGGGTCTGGTGGAGGAATCGCGGTTCGGCGAAGGGGGCGAGCGCGGCGCGGTTGGTCGCGCTGTGCGGTTGCGGGGCGACGAGGGCGGCGGAGGCCTGCAGCTTGACCACGTCCAGGCCGGCGTCCGCGAGTCCGGCCAGCGCCGGCCCGGGCCGCTCGTGCGCCACCGCCAGGTGGCAGGCGTCCAGGCAGACGCCGAGGTGTGCGCCGGCCGCGCCGGCCAGGTGGCGCGTGGCGTCCTCGGTGCTCTCCACCACGCATCCCGGCTCCGGCTCGAAGGCGACCCTGATGACCCGGCCCGTCCGCTCGGACAGTGCGGCCAGCTGCCGGGTGAGGTCCTCGAGGTGGCGGCGGGCCTGGTCGGCCCGGTGGGCCGACCAGTGAGCGCGCCAGCCGAGCGGCAGCGTGGAGACGCTGCCGTAGGCCGCGTCGTCGGGCATCAGCGCGGCCAGCAGCCGGGCCAGGTCGAGGGTGTGGTGCAGGCGCCGGGGGTCGGCCCAGTCGGGGGTGTAGACGCGGTGCTTGACGACCGACTCGCCGAACCCCTGGTAGGGGAAGCCGTTGAGGGTGACCACTTCCAGGCCCCTGGCGTCGAGTTCGGCGCGCAGCGACCGGACCGCGGCGGGGTCGGCCATGAGCTCGCCGGCCACCTCCCGGGCCAGCCACAGCCCCACCCCCAGCCGGGGTGCTCCCAGGCGCTCGCGGATGGGTTCGGCGTAGTGGCCGAGTTGGTCGCGCACCCCGCGCAGGTCTTCGGCGGGGTGGACGTTGGTGCAGTAGGCGAGGTGGACGGTGCTGCCGTCGTCGTGGCGGAATCGCATGGTCAGCGCACCGCCGGCACGGCCGGTCGCGGGCCGCGTTCGATGGAGTTGCCCTCGTGCAGGGCGCCGGCGTCGTCGCGCGCCGGCTCGGACAGGTCGAGGCGTCCGCTCTGGCCGTAGAACTCCACGGGGTTGCACCACAGCACCCGGTCGACGTCGGCGGCGGTGAGGCCCGCCGCGAGCATGGTGTCCGCGGTGGTACGGGTCTTGAGGGGGTCGCTGCGTCCCCAGTCGGCCGCGGAGTTGACCAGCGTCATCTCCCGGCCGTACTCGCGCAGGATCACGGCCATGCGGTGCTCGTCCATCTTGGTGCCGGGGTAGACCGAGAAGCCCGCCCAGCAGCCGGCGTCGCGGACGGCGGCGACGGTGACCTCGTTGAGGTGGTCGACGACCACGCGTTCCGGGGCGATCCCGGACTCCCTGATCACGTCGAGCGTGCGGCGGGTGCCCGCCGCCTTGTCCCGGTGCGGGGTGTGGACCAGGACGGGCAGGTCGTGCTGGACGGCGAGGGCGAGCTGGGCCGCGAACGCCTCGTCCTCCTCGGGCGTCATCGAGTCGTAGCCGATCTCGCCCACCGCCACCACCTGGTCCTTGACCAGGTAGCGGGGCAGCACGTCCAGGACCTCCCGGCAGCGGGGGTCGTTGGCCTCCTTCGGGTTCAGGGCCACGGCGCAGTGGTGCCGGATGCCGAACTGGGCGGCACGGTAGGGCTCCCAGCCGATCAGGGCGTCGAAATAGTCGACGAAACTGCCGACCGATGTCCTCGGCTGACCGAGCCAGAACGAGGGCTCGACGACGGCCTTCACGCCCGCGTCGCTCATCGCCGCGTAGTCGTCGGTGGTCCTGGACGTCATGTGGATGTGTGGGTCGAACAGACGCATAGCCCTTCCTCAGGGTCGAGTGGCGTGGATCGGGTTCCCCGGGTGGTGGCCGTGGGTCGGGTTCCTCGGCCGGTGGCTGTGGATCAGGTCCATGACGTCGGCGGGCACCGGCCGGCCCGCCGCGCCCCGCTCGGCCGCGAAGTCGGACAGCATGCGCAACAGTTCCGCGTCCACGCGCCGGGGCATACCGACGACGACGGACAGGGGCAGCCCGTTGAAGACGCACTTGAGGACCGCGTGGCGCCAGGCGGGGGCCGGCAGGTGGCGGGCGGCGTAGTCGCCGACGGCGGTGGTGACCAGCCGCAGGTCGTTGGTGCGCAGAGCGTCGTGGACCAGCGGCAGGGCGCCCGCGCCGAGATCGTGGCCGGCGGGCCGGGCGTCGAGGAGGTCCAGCGACCGGAGCACCGCACGGCGCTCGGCGGCGTCCCCCGTCCCGTACAGCCCGCTCAGCTCGGTCAGCAACGGCTCGCCGCGCAGGGGCAGCTCGGCCAGCAGGAGCGCTCGCGCCGCGTCCTCGGTTCGCCAGCCGGGACGGGCACCGCTCGCGGGGATCAGCTCCCCGCGCCCGACGGCCCGGCCGGCCTGGGGAAAGATCGCGCGAACGGCCGCGGGGTCCGCGGCGATGTGCCGGAGCCACTGGTCGAGCCGGCCGGCCGCCGTCGCGGAGAGCCGCTGTGCCAGCGCCGCGCGCAGTTGCGTGATCATGGTGTGCCTCCCGCTGCCGCCGCCCGGAGGAAGTCCAGGGACCGGCGGGCCACGCCGGGCCCGTCGTGGCTGTGGCGTGGGAGTTCGACGCTGATCAGGCCGGTGTAGCCGCTCGCGGTGAGCGCCCGGAGCACCGGTGGGAAGTCGATCTCGCCCCGGCCGAACTCCAGGTGTTCGTGGCGGCCCCTGACCATGTCCTCGATCTGTACGTTGACCAGCCGGTCCGCGGATCGCGCGACACAGTCGGGGATGGTGCGGACCTCGAGGCACCGGCAGTGGCCGACGTCCAGGGTCAGCCCGATCGCGCCGGGTTCCGCGATCCGGCCCAGGAGCGCGTCGTAGCGGTCCAGGGTGTCGACGAACATGCCGGGCTCCGGCTCGAACCCGAGCACCACCCCGTGCTCGCCGGCCACCGCGGCGACCGCCTCGCAGCCCTTCGCCAGCCGCTCCCACAGGACGTCCTCGGGGACGTGGGCGGGTGCCGTGCCGCTCCAGAAGGACAGGGCCTCCGCGCCGAGGTCGGCGGCGATCCGCGCGGCCCTGGTCAGGAGGTCCACGCGGCGCTCGGCGCCGTCGTCGCTGAGCAGTGTCGGCTGGTGCTTGCGCCGGGCATCGAGCAGGTAGCGGGCGCCGGTCTCGACAACGACCGCCAGGCCCAGTCGTTCCAGCAGCAGCGCGGTGTGCTCGACCCGCCGGACGACGTCGGGCGCGTACGGGTCCAGGTGCCCGTGGTCCAGGGTGAGCGCGACCCCGTCGTAGCCGAGGTCGGCCAGCAGGTGCAGGGCGTCGGGGAGCCTGTGGTCGGTCAGCCCGTTGGTGCCGAACCCGAAGCGGTGAGCGCCGGGTGCCGGGGAGAGGACGGAGGTCATGTCGGTGACACCTTCCGGGCCAGCCTTCGTGCCAGGGGCAGCCCGAGGGCGAGCGGCACGGCCGCCGCCCCGCGGCCGGCTCCCGCGCACAAGGTGGCCTGCAACGGCAGCAGCGCGTGGATGCCCGCCGCGACCGCGCCGCGGATCCGTCCGGCCGTCGGCTCGCGCACCGCGGCCAGCTGGGCCCGGCCGGCGCTGCCCAGATAGGCCGCGGCCAGGGCACCGGCGAACAGCCGGCGGCGGGACGGCTGCCGGCGGGCCAGGGTGAGAGCGGCCGCGGCGACCGCGCCGGAGGCGGCGAGCGCCACGCCCGGCACCGCGCGCCCCGTGCCCTCGACCTCGCCCCGGCTGAGGACAGTGACGGCGGCCGTGTGCGCCGCGACCGACAGGGCGGCCGGGGCCGCGGCACGGGCCCGGCCCGATCCGCAGGCTCCCATCAGCACGTCGAGTCCCCGGGCGCAGGCCATGGCCGCCGGTCCCGCCGGTGTCCCCTTGAGCACCAGGTCGTACGCCCATACGGTGCCGGCCAGCGGGAGGGCGACGGCGAGCGCGGGCCTGCCGCCGCTGACCGCCGCGAGCCCCAGGCCGAGTCCGGTCAGCCCGCACGCGATCCCCAGGGCCACGCCGGCCGGCACCGCGCCGGAGGGGATGGGCCGCTCCGGCCGCTCCACCGCGTCCACGTGACGGTCGGCGTAGTCGTTGAGGGCCATGCCGGCCCAGTACAGGCACACCGAGGCGCCGGCCAGGCCCGCCGTCGCGGGCCGCAGCGGCGTGCCGGCCGCGCTCGCGCCGGCCAGCACGTCGCCGGGCACCGTCAGCGCGGCGGGCGCGCGCACCAGCCGCACCAGGGATTCCGTCCGCACGGCCGTCATGAGCCGCTCCCCACGCTCAGGGCCCACTCCCGGAGCAGCCGGAACTGCTCCTCCAGGCCGTGCGCCGTGCTGTCGACGGGGTCCTTGAAGAAGAAGCCCAGTTCGCCGACCGGGCCCGCCACGTGCGCCCGGTGGGCGAGGGCCGTGAACCGGGCGAGGTCGAGCACCAGAGGAGCGGCCAGCGCCGAGTCGCAGCCCTGCCACACGAACTGCAGGGACATCCGCACGCCCAGGAAGCCGTCGAAGGTGATGTGGTCCCAGGCCGTCTTCCACTCCCCCAGCGCGGGGACGTGATGGATGTGCACGTCCCCGTCGACCGGGTAGCCCAGGCCCTCCTGAAGGACCCTGCCCTTGGACTCGGTCTTGCTGCGTGCCCGGTCCGGCTCGGCGAGCGCGGCTCCGTCACCGCCGCCCAGCACATTGGTGCCGGACCAGGACCGCACCCGCAGCGCCCGGCGGCCGAACATGGGGCCGAGGACGGATTTGACCAGCGTCTCACCGGTCTTCCCGTCACTGCCCGCGTACGGCAGCCCCGCCGCCACGGCGATCTCGTGCAGAGCCGGCAGCCGGGCGCCCGTGGACGGGGTGAAGTCGACGTAGCCGCAATCGGCGAGGAAGGCGGCGTAGGCGTGGACCGAGCTGTACGGCAGGGGGGCTCCTCCCGCGGCCAGGTCCGACCGCAGGGCGGCGGCCGTCGCCCACGCGGGACGGGGCGCGGTGTACGGCTCGGTGGTGGCGACGTTCACGACCACCACCCGGTCCAGACCGGCCCGGGAGCGGAACGCCGCGATGTCCTCGGCGAGCGCCACGACCAGCTCCGCCTGGCCCACGCCCTCGGGGACCGGCCGGATCTCGCGGTCGGCGGCCTCGAGGTCGTCCGTCACCAGGGGCAGGAGAGCCGCCGGGAAGACCCCCTCGTCCGCCAGGAGTGCGGCCCGTTTGGTCAGCGCGGTCGCCGTGATGTCGTGTCCGCCGAAAACGAGCCCGTCGATGCCGGGCAGGTCCACCCCGGCGAAGGCGGGGAGCTCGCCGACGCAGCCCGTCGGCGGCATCAGGCCGGCGCGGATCGCGGCGGCGCCCACCACCACGGTGGTGGCCACCGATCCCCGGGCCCCGACGAGCCACACTCCGGTGCGTACGGTGGCGCTCATCGCGCATCCCCCGCCTCGGTGTGGACCTCGGCCTTCAGCGGCACGGTGAGGGTTCCCTTGAGGTAGCCGCACATGACGTCGGGGTCCCAGCAGCCCATCCAGAACTCCACCGTCCAGGGCGTGTCCGTGTCGGCGGACAGCCCGTCGGGCAGTGCGCCGTCCGCGACCGCCCTGCCGGACAGCGGGAAGCGGAACTCCTCGATCGCCGTCATGTTCACCACGCGCTCGTCGGCGGGGTCCGCCAGGCCGATCTCGAGTTCGCGGATCCTCTTGCGCAGACCGGCACGCCGTGCCCGGTCCGTCTCGCGGGCGAGGTCGTCGGTCAGCAGGCGGTGGCGCTCGGCGCGATGGGCCAGTGGGTCGTCGATCCCGGTGACCTCCCGGATCAGCTCGGGAGCGGTACGGAAGGCGTGGGCGCCGAACTCCTCCAGCCGGGACCGGGGGATCAGATGGACCGGTGGGTCCTGCTCACCGCCCTCGGACCACATGAGCATCTGCCGCTCCAGGAGCATGCCGGCGCCGCTGATCCTCAGGTGGAAGGGGACGATCGGCTCCCGGGCCGCGAAGGTGAGCACCGTGTTGCGGTTCTCGAAGACCGGCTCGCCGAGCAGGTCGACCTTGGCGCCGGCCAGGGCCGGGACCTCGGCCCCGTCGAGCACGGCACGCCTCACGCTGACGCCGACGGGCGGCATGTGGCTGCGCCGCACGGCGGGCGCCGGGTCGTTCAGCACGATGATCCGGTCCAGGTCGGGCTCGCCGGCCAGGGCGAACGTGCTGCCGCTGACGCCGCGCGGCTCGTCCGTGGGGTCGGGGTCGGTGGCCAGCCGGCACAGGAACCAGCCCTCGAACTCGCATGTCAGGTCATGCCTGGGCACGGGAAACTCCTTCGTCGTTCAGCTGGTCCGTGTTCAGTTGGTCCGTGTTCAGCTGGTCCGTGAATTTGTCCGCCATGAGCCGCACGTTCTCCGCGATGAAGGCGATGCGCCTGCGCACCATGGGGCTGACGCCATCGGACGCCTCGACCCGGTCGGCGAGATCACGGCCGCGGGCCGCCAGGTCCTCGAGCCGCTCGGCGAAGACCCGGTAGGCGACGGCACGCTCGGGAATGAGCTGCAGGCCCCGGCTGAACTCGAAGGGCGCGCCGGCGGTCGAGCGATGTGGACCCGACACCGCGGGCAGTTCGGTGAGCACCTCGCCGAGCGGGCGGACGAACATGGTCATGAGGGGGAAGAAGACGACTTCCTGAAGCAGCTTCATCTGCGCCGGAGTGTCGTCGGTGCGCCCGTAGAACCTCAGCAGCATCAGCACCATGAGGCTGTAGCCGGTGTTGAAGACCTCCGCGGCGGCGTGGGCCAGCGGCTCGGTGATCAGGACGGCGCCCTGGGCGTCGGCGGGGTCGCGGACCACCGGGTTGGACAGGGCCGGGCGCGCGGGTTCGAAGGCGCGGCCGTCCGCCGCCGCGGCGCGGGTCTCCTCGTCCAGTTGCGCGCGGATCGCCAGCAGGCGGTTGTAGTGCGATCGCGGGGCGTTCGCGTCGGCTCCTTCGCCCTGTTCGACGATGAGATCGACGGCCCGCAGCGCGGAGGCCCTGTCGGTCACGGGGAAGGGCTCGACTCCGTAGCCGGTGGCGATCGCGTCCTCGAAGGCGCCGTCGGGGTCGATGACCGCCGCGGTGTCGATCTGGCGGTGGTCGGAGCCGATGAACAGCTCTTTCTCGTCGACCTTCGTGAGGATCGCGCGGATGCGTTCGTAGAGCATGCCCACCGTCATCCGGTCGCCGTCGTCCATCCTGCCGCCGCCGTCGGTGCGCGGTGCGCGGGTGACGTCGCCGAGCAGGGCGGACGGCATCTCGTAGAGCAGGAAGCGCTCCACGGTGGCGGCGGAGAACGGTTCCAGGGCCGAGACCACGCCGATCGGGTAGTAGCGCTCGGGCTGCGGGAAGTTCGGCCGCTGGAGGTAGGGAGCGCCGCCGACCGCGGTGAGCAGGTTGAGCACCAGGCCGAGGTGGAGCATCTCCTCCCGGCTCAACAGCAGCAACTGGCCCTTCCACTCACGGATCTGTTCGATCCCGGCCTCGTCGACCCCGCCTTCGTCGGCCCTGGTCTTGAGGGAGAACGCGGCGTAGAGGTACTGGAGGCACAGCGAGTGTTCCAGCTCGGCGGCCTCGCAGAGGTGGTCGATCAGCCGGGCCCGCAGCCGCGCCGTGCCCCCCGCGGGTACCGCCGGTACGGGCAGCGGGCCGGCCGCCAGGTCAGTGCTGGACATGTGCTCCCTTTCCCTCAGGCAGGCCGAGGACCCTGGTGGGCAGGTCCGCGATGCCGGTGAGGACGACGTCGGCGGTGGAGTAGTCGAGGGAGCGGCACAGCGCGGAGGGCACCGCGGCCACCCTCAGGCCCGCCGCGCGGGCGGCGGCGACGCCCGTCAGGGAGTCCTCCACCGCCACGCAGCGCGCCGGGGACAGTCCGAGCCGCGCGACCGCCGTCAGGTACGCGTCGGGCGCGGGCTTCCTGCGTTCGACGTCGTCGGCGGTGACGACGGCCTCGAACCGGTCGCGGACGCCGTGGTGGTCCAGGCAGCCCAGCACCCACCCCCGGGGCGCGGCGGAGGCGACGGCCAAGCGCACGCCCGCCTCCCGCAGGCGGTCCAGGGTCTCGCGGACACCGGGCATGAGGGACACGGAGGCCGGCAGCAGGGACAGGTCCCACAGCTCGGACAGCCGCTCGTGCATCCGGCCGGCGTCGGCCGGCCGCCCGGTGCTCTTCGCCAGAGCGGCGAAGAGTCCGCGGTATCCGTCGGTGTTCCCGCAGACCTTCTCCGCCCAGGTGTCGGCGGGCAGTTCGGCGCCGTACTCCCGGAATACCTGGGAACACGCCTCGAAATCGGGCGTGACGGAGTCGACGACGACCCCGTCGTGGTCGAGTATCACCGCACCCACGTCGTCGTCCGGGGTGTATCCGATGCGCACGCCGCCGTCCCTCCCGCTGGCTCCGAGGGGCCGCCGCGCTGTCGCGGCCGGCCCCGCCTCACAGCCATGCATGCTCGTCTCCGTACGGGCCGGCCCACATCCCCCGGGTGGGCGGGGGCCCGGGACGCCCCGCGCGGGGACGTGCCGCTACCCGACCGGGTGATGTGGCACCGGCCGGTCCGGGGCCACGATCTCCTCCACGCGACATCGAGCGGACTTCTCCGGGTGGGCCATGGCCGGCCGGAGAACGCGTGAGGACGAGCGAGGTGCGGCACATGACGGTTCATCGATCGCGGCCCAACCCCCCGGTGGGATCCGCCGAGTGGGTCGGCGAAGCCCTCGCCGCGCACTGGGACGCATCCCTGAGCAACGGTCCCCCGGTGCCGTTCACCAACGGAACCGAAGCACCCCTCAGCCACACGGCGGGACTGTGGCGGACCTCGTACGGCGGGCGGGACCACGTGTTCAAGGTCCAGCTCGACGCCGACGCCCTGCGCGACGCCCGCTTCCACTCGCTCAAGCAGCGGATACTCCAGCGCTGCCGGAGCGCCGGCGTCCCGGTACCCCTCGCGGTGCCGACCACCACCGGCGAGGCCGTGGCGCTGCACGACGGACACGTCTGCGAGCTCATCCCGCTCATGCCCGGAGCAGCGGCCGGCCGTCCCACGGCCATGCAGGCCCGCGCCGTGATCTCCACCGGACTACGGTTGCGGACCGTCCTGGACGCCCTCCCCCGCGAGCTGGCGGACCGGTTGGCGCCGCTTCCGGTCCCCTCGCTCGTGGAGGAGCCGGACTGGGCCCGCGCCCTGGACGACGGCGTGGACCGTCTGCTCCCGCTGGCGATTTCACGTGACGACCCGTGGGCGAGGACGGCCCGCGATGCCCTGGAGGGGCTGGCGGCGGCACGGCCCCTGTTGCTCACCCTCCGCGCGGACCCGGCCGCGACGGCCCGGGAACGGCCGGGGGTGATCCACGGCGACCTCCACCGGCACCATTTCCTCTTCGACACCGGCGGGCGGCCCGATGTCGTCGCTCTCCTCGACTTCGACAACATGACGGTGGGCGACCGCCTGCTCGACCTCGCCTGGACCGCGGACACCGCGGGCCGGGTCGAAGGCGGCGCGACGGCGCGACGGGCGACCGTCGACGCGTTCGTCTCCCGCGCGCTGCGGCAGGGCCTGCTGGCCCCCGGCGAACAGCGGCTGCTGATGCCCCTGCTCATCGCCCACGCCGTTCCGGTGGTCGTGGACATCGCCAAGGACATCCTCGAACGCGACCTGCTGAGTCCCGCCTGGACCGCCTATCTGGACCTGCTCGACACCCACCGGCGGCTCGCCCTGCACCGTCTGCTCACCACCACCTTCCCCGATACGACCCGACCTTCCAGGACTTCAGATGACCATTGACATGCCCAGCGCACCGACCTGGCCCGCCGACCTGTCGTCGTTCTGCTTCGAGGTGCCCCACTCGGAGGACTCCGTCCTCTTCGAACGCGGCGAGGGGATCCGGCTGTTCGACACCGCCGGACGCGGCTACCTCGACGCCATGTCCGGGGTCTTCGTGACCTGCTTCGGCTACGACTGCGAGCCGATCCGCGCCGCGATCGGCTCGCAGCTCGGCCGGATGGCGTTCAATCCGCCGCTGCACGGGACCAACCCCAACGCCCTCGCCCTCGCCGAGGCCCTCACCGCGCTGGCCCCGCCCGGGATCGTCACCGCCAAGCTGGTCAACGGCGGCTCGGAGGCGGTGGAGGCGGCCCTGCGGCTGGCCCGCCTCTACCACCGCGAGAGGGGCAACGCCGGCCGTTACAAGGTGCTCAGCTACTACCACGGCTACCACGGCGCGACCTTCGGATCGCTCTCGGTGACCGGGCGACCGGACGTCAGCCGCTTCGGGCCCGGCCTGCCCGGCACCGTGCATGTGTGGTCGCCCGACGCCGTCGAGGAATTCCTGGGCGTGCCGGCGGAGGACGCCGGCCGGCTCGCGGCGGACCTCATCGAGCGCACCATCGAGGCCGAGGGCCCCGACTCCGTCGCCGCGATCGTCGTGGAGCCGGTGATCCACCTGCGGGGCATGGCCATCGCCCCCGACGGCTACCTGGCCCGGCTGCGGGAGATCTGCGACCGGCACGGCATCGTGCTGGTCTTCGACGAGATCGTCACCGGCTTCGGCCGCACGGGCGCGCCCTTCGCCGCCCAGGCCTTCGGCGTCACCCCGGACCTGATGTGCGTGGGCAAGGGCATATCCGGCGGGTACGCGCCGCTGGCCGCGGTGCTCATCCACGAGCGGATCAGCGCCGTGCTCGGCGACGGATCCGGACCCGTCTCCTTCGCCCCCTCGCACACCTACGCGGCCAACCCGCTGGCCGCCGCCGCGGGCCTGGCGGCCGTGCGCCTGTTCACCCAGGACGACTACCTGAAGCGGATCGCCACGCTCGGCGAACGCTTCACCACGGCCCTGCGGGAGGCCGTGGGAACCCGCGGTACCGTCCGCGCCCTCGGTCTGCTGTACGGCGTCAAGCTCACCGGACCCGCCGGCGGTGCCGACGGCAGCCTCGGTGAGCGCGTGGCACGGGCCTGTCTGCGCCGGGGGCTGATCATCCGCGGCCAGGACGACTGGGTGGTGCTCGCCCCCGCCTACGTCACCACCGAACAGGACGTCGAGACCGTCCTGACCACCCTCGCCGAGGCACTCGACGAGATCTGCGGAGCCCGGTGATGGACCCCCGAACGGACGACTTCGAACAGGCCCTCGCCACCGCCGCCCCGCACCTGACCCCGCGGGAGAGCTCCACGATCCGGCGCGAACTGGCCCAGTTGCGCGGCATCGAACTGCGCGACGGCCTCCTCGCCGGCATGCGCCGGGTGGCCGCCGCCGTACCCGAGCGGCTCTACCGGGACAGCGCCGAGGTCCTGCTGCGGATGCACGAGATCGCCGGGTCCGGCAACCACCAGAGCTGCCTGTCCTCCCTGCCCACCGTCCGCGCCTGTTTCGAGCTGGGGCTGGTGCCGTCCGACGGCGCTGCGGCGCCCGCCGATCTGATCGTCGGGCGCGGGCACATCGCCCCGAGCTTCTACGCGGAGCACTACGTCCGCGGCACTCTGCCGTTCCTGCCCCTGGCCACCTTGCACCAGGGCGGCATGACCGGGGTGGTGCACCGCCAGTGGGGCTTCGAGAACACGATGCGCTACAGCCTGGGCGTCGGGACGGCCCAGGCGGTCAGCCGGGCGTGGGAGCTCTCGCGCCGGGGCGACGAACGCAAGGTCGTGTGCCTGGCCGGCGACGGCGAACTGCACGAGGGCGTGACCTTCGAATGCGTGCGGTTCGCCGACGAGGCCGAGCTCGGGAACCTCGTCCTGGTCGTCGACGCCAACGACAAGGGCATCGAGCCGCTCCTCAAGCCGCTCAACCGGGACTACCTGCGCGGCTACTTCCGTTCCGTCGTCGAGGTCGACGGCCACGACACCGAGGCCGTACGGGCGGCGCTGGCGGAACAACTGTCGGCCCCGGGGCCGACGGCCCTGGTGTGCCGCACCCGCAAGGAGGGACACAGCTACCGGCGCCCGGGCACCGCGCCCCCGGCCGAGCCGTCCTTCGCCGCCACCGGCGGCAGGCTGCTGGCGGACCTCCGGGACCGCTCGGGGCGCGAGATGTCGGTCTTCACGCCCGACCTCGCCGCGCGGTTCGGGCTGCCCGGCCAGGTGCCGTACCAGAACGTCGGACTGGCCGAGACCCTCGCCGTCGGCCTGACGCTGTCCCTGCCACCGGAACGCCTCAAGGTCGTCGCCACCGACGCGATGTACTACATGGACTCGCTCGGCATGCTCACCGAGGCGTCCACCGGCGTCCGCAACCTCCTGGTGCTGGCGGGCCGCAGCTGGGGGGCCTGGGGCGGCTCGGCCAACGCCTTCAACCTGCTCGGCCTCATCGACGGCACCCGCGTCTACGAACCGGTCACCGCCGCCGAGTTCCGCGCCTGCACCGACCGTCTGGAGCGGGACCCCGACACCGTCCATGTACTGAGCATGGTCGACGCCCGCTTCGAGGAACCACCCGCGGACTGCTCCCCGGACATCGACGGCGGGGTCTGGGTCACCGCCCCGGACGCGGCGCGGGACGATGTGGCCGTGGTCAGCTTCGGATACGCGAGCACGCTGGTCGCCCAGGCCAACACCGACCCGGCCCTGCCCCACCTCCACTGTGCCGCCCTCAAGCCGGCACTGCGCCAGGAGACCCTGCGCGAGCTCTCACGGTTCCGGCACATCCTGTCGGTCGAGTACAACGGCGTGCACGGCGGATTCGGCGAATGGCTGCGCCACCGCTACCTGCTTCCCGTCGCGGTGCACGGCGTCGAGACGGACATCCACAACTGCGTCCACGACGTCCAGCTGCGCCGCCACGGCATGAGCCCTGACCGGCTGCGCGACCTGCTGACGTCCTTCCGCACCAGCCAGGAGGAGCGCCATGCGATTGCACGTACATGACTACAGCGGGGCGAGCCTCGCCGGCATCCTGGACGGCGCCGTGCTGATGCACCGCCAGATGGCCGAGGTGCTGTCGGCCCGCGGTGACGTCGTCCTGCACGACCAGACGCGGGGCCGTGCGTGCCTGTCCGAGGTGGGCGACGGCGACGTCGTCTACGCCGGGAACGGGCCCTACGCGCATCTCTACCACCTGTGGAGGGAGGAACACGGCGCCGACTTCCGGATCGTGCGGGAGGTGCACACCACCTTCTGGTCCGGCTACTGGACCCAGGAGGAGCTGTGCGCGCCGCTCACCCGGCCCGGCGACGTCGTGCTGTTCCCCAGCGAGTTCACCCGGCAGGTCTTCCTCCGCGAGTTCCCCGGCTGCCAGCCCGGCGACTCCGCGGTGGTCTACCCCATGCTGGCACGCACCCCGCACGCCCCTCAGGCACCGGTGCCCGTGCCGGGCGCGGGCTTGCGGATCGGCTACCTGGGCGCGCTGTCCGAGGCGAAGAACTTCGACCAGGTGCTCAGCGTCTTCCGGCGCTGCCACCGGGAGAGCGGAGGGCGGGCCGAACTCGTCTTCGCGGGCAAGCCCAACGCCCCCCGCTGGGAGACCGACCGCGTCCTCGCGGCGCTGGCGGCCGAAGGCGTACCCGCGTCGGCGGTCACCGCGCTCGGGCTGATCGGCCCCGACCGGCTGCCCGACTTCCTCTCCCGGATCGACGTCCTGCTCTTCCCCAGCACCGCCTCCCGCGAAAGCCTCGGCAGAGTCGTCGTCGAGGCCCTCGCGTACGGGATACCCGTGCTGGCCGCCGACATGGGGCCCGCCGTCGAGCTGCTGCCCGCCCGTAACCTGGTGCCCACCGCCCTGCGCACGGGGACCACGTTCACCATGGACCGGATCGGACCCCTGGGAGCCGTCGACGAGGACGTACTGGTGGCCCGGCTCCTGGAGCGCGACTTCGAGCCCGCCCGGCTGCCCGGGGACACCACCCCGTTCGAGGACACGACGCTGTGGCACGTGATGGCCGGCGACGTGCCCCGCACAGTGGCGCCCCACGACTCCACCACGGTCGCACGGGTCCGGGTGCGCCCACGGCCGGAGGGCCACCACCACGACCTGCTCGCCACGACCGAGCAGGTGTTCCTGGAGTACTTCCACGGCCGCGACCGGGCGCTGCTCGAGCGGATCTCCGCCGTCGAGGAGGCCACCGGCGGTCCCCGGCCCGCGCTGCGCGCCATGGTCACCCGCCGGGAGCGCAACCTCGCCGACTACCGCTCGCTGCCGGCCCTGGTCGACGCGCTGGCCGTGCCCGCGCTGGCCTACTCCCTGGCCACCTCGGCCGACGCGGGCTGAGCCCGACGCCCGGCCCCGGGCGGTTCAGGGAGCCGGGCACCACAGCCAGACCGCCGTGTCCACCGGCAGCACCCCGTCCTCAAGGGGACCGCTGGACAGCAGGACCTCCTGGCCGGGGTCCAGCCGCAGCCCTTCGGGCCCGAAGTTCACCACACAGCGCAGGCTCCTCCCCCGCTGGAAGGCCAGCCATTGCCCGGACTCGGGACCTGACAGCGGGCAGGGGTCACCGTCCGCGACGGGATGCTCCCGGCGTATCCGCAGCGCCTCGCGGTAGAGCGTCAAGGTGGAGTCCGGGGCCGCCCGCTGGGCTTCCACGGTGAGCTCCGCCCAGTCCTCCGGCTGAGGGAGCCAGCACTCCCGGGGCGGGGCGTCACCGAAACCGTAGGGTGCCCGCGTCCCCTCCCACGGAAGCGGCACGCGGCAACCGTCACGCCCCGGGTCACTGCGGGCCGACATCTCCCACAGCGGGTCGCGCCGCCGGTCCTCCGGCACCCACGCCTGGGGCAGGCCCAGTTCCTCGCCCTGGTAGAGGTAGACCGCCCCGGGCAGCGCCAGTGTCAGCAGAGCGGCCGCCCGGGCCCGGCGCAGCCCGGTCCGACCGCCCCCGAAGCGGGTGACCGGCCGCACGACGTCGTGGCTGGAGAGCATCCAGGCCACGGGGGAACCGACGGACGCCGTCGCCGCGAGCGATTCCCCGATCAGGTGGCGCAATTCCCGGCCGTCCCAGGGGCAGTCCGCGTAGGGGGTGTTGAGGACGTGGTGGAGTTCGCCGGGACGCGCGTACCGCGCCAGGCGCCGCTGGTCGGTGAGGATCACCTCTCCGACGAGCAGTCTTTCGCCCGGTGACGCGCCGCCGCTCGCGCCGGGGTGCTCCTCCAGCAGGGCCCGCCACCGGCGGTAGAGCGGATGCAGCTCCTCACGGTCGTAGTAGGGCGTCAAGTGGTAGCGGTCCGGGTCCCGGTGCTGTCCGGGGCCTGCGTCGGGCAGCCCCGGAGCCTTGAACAGGGTGTGGGCGACGTCCACCCGGAAGCCGTCCGCGCCGTGGTCGAGCCAGAACCTCATGATCCTTTCGTACTCGGCCACCACCTCCCGGTTGCGCCAGTTCAGGTCGGGCTGGTCGGGGGTGTGCAGGTGGAGGTACCAGCTCGGCGGGCCCGCGGTGTCCCCGCCGGCGGGCACCCGGGTCCAGGCGGGGCCTCCGAAGGCGGACCGCCAGTCGTTGGGCGGAATCATCCCGTCGGGCCCCCGTCCGGGGCGGAAGACGAAGCGGTCCCGCGCCCTGGCGTCGTGCGGTGCGGCGAGCGCGCGGCGGAACCACGGGTGCGCGACCGAGGTGTGATTGGGCACCAGGTCGACCAGGACGCGCAGCCCCAGGGCACGGGCCCCGCCGACCAGCGCGTGCCAGTCGTCCAGCGTGCCCAGCTCGGGCGCGACGGCGGTGTGGTCGCTGATGTCGTAGCCGCCGTCCGCCAGCGGCGACGGATAGAAGGGGGTGATCCACACCGCGTCCGCGCCGAGCCACGCGATGTGCTCCAGCCGGGCGGCGGCACCGCGCAGGTCGCCGATCCCGTCTCCGTCGCCGTCGGCGAACGCCCTCGGGTACAGCTCGTAGCAGACCAGACTCACAACCGTCTCCTCGTAGTCGTCGCATCACCGCGCACGTCGGGCCCGATGCTCACGGGCCGGGTCCGCACGGCGCATCACCCAGGCGGGCGATAGGTGGCGGCCCGGCCGCGCCGGGTGGCCGGATCGTCGGCCTACCCGACCGAGCGATGTGGAAAGGGACTCCGCGCGGCGAGGCTTGGCACGTCAACCACGGCAGCCACGGCGCCGATGCCCGCGACGACGGCCGGACGCCGCTTCCCGCGGACGGTCCGGCCGTCGCCGCTCCTGCCGTCACGCCCCGACTGGGAGGTCGTACGGGTATGCACACCCGACTGGACGAATCGCCGGAAACGACAGGCGAGCACCACGGCAAGGTGGTCCTGGTGGTCGGCGGCGGCCGCGGCATGGGACGCGCGGTGGTGGAGGCCTTCGCGCCACGCGGCGCCCGGGTCGTCGTCGCCGACGCGGACCGCCTGACGTCCGCGTACAACCACTACCGCTCCACGGACGTCGGTGGCTTCACCGCCGCCCGGCAGCTCGCGAAGGATCTGTGCGACAAGGGCCTGGACGTCACCGCCCTGGAGGCCGACGCGGCCGACGAGACGTCGGTGCGCGCGCTGCTGGCCGCCGTCGAGGAACGCTACGGACGGCTGGACACGGTGGTCAACGCCTTTGGCGTCACCCATGTCAGCCCGGTCGGGCAGATGGAACTGACGGAGTTCACCCGGGTCGTGGAGGGCAACCTCAACGGAGTGTTCCTGGTGTCCAAGCACGCCCTGGAACTGCTGCGCGCCGACGGCGGCGGATCGATCGTCAACTTCTCCTCCGTCTCCGGCCGCAGCGGCTTCGCCAAGGTGGCGCACTACTGCGCGGCGAAGTTCGGCGTGATCGGCTTCACCGCCGCACTGGCGCAGGAGGAGGCGCGCAACGGGGTACGGGTCAACGCCGTCTGCCCGGGCATCGTGCGCACCAACATGTGGAACTACCTGCTGGAGGAGTTCACGCGCCCCGGCGAGACCCAGGACGAGTGCTGGGAGCGGATGCGGACGACGATCCCGCAGCGCGAGTTCCAGCAGCCGCAGGACATCGCGGACCTGGTCCTCTACCTCGCCTCCGCCCGCCGCGTGACCGGGCAGGCGATCGGCGTCGACGGCGGGATGTCGGCGCCGTGACGCCGGTGGCGGCCGTGCCGGCGTTCGGCGGGCTCTGGACGTGGTCGGGCCACGGCCCGCCGCCGGACGGAGGGGAGGAGCGGCTGGAGCTGACCGCTCCGGCCCGCTCCGACCTGTACCGGGCGCCCGGGCTACGGGTGATCGACACGGTGCCGGAGCTCTCCCGCATGGTGGAGGGGGACTTCACGTTCTCCGTCCACGTCGCCGTGGACGGCGACCGGTTCGCCGACGCGGGCGGGCTGCTCGTCCACACCGGGGACGGCTGGGTCAAGGCATGCGTCGAGCGCGCGCCGGACGGCCGCTGGTCCGTCGTCACCGTGGTGTCGCGGCCCGAATCCGACGAGGCGGCCGGGCCCGCACTGGCCGGGCCGGCCACGGAACTCACCGTGGTGCGCGAGGGCCGCCGACTGGCCTTCCTCCACCGCGAGGAGCCGGACGCCGCTCACCGGTTCGTCCGCACCCTGTGCGTGCCCGTCGGTCCGCTGCGGGTGTCGCTGTTCGCCCAAGCACCCTTCTCGCGACGGTGCGCGTCGGTCTTCTCCGGCCTTCGCCTCGGCCCGGAGCCGCTCCGTGACCGCCGTTGACCCCGCGGTGCCGAGTGCTCCCGCACCCGCCCGGGAACGGGATCTCGTCGGCCACGTGACACGGATGTCGCGCCGGCTCGCCCGGCTCGGCGAGCCCCTCGGCGCCGAGGCCGCCGTGGCCGCCACTCGCCACCGCGCCGCCGGACTGGGCCTGTCCCCGGCCGACCTGGACGCGCACCTGCGGACAGGCCTGGAGCAGACGGGCACGCTGGGACCGGACGAGGTGGCCGAGTACCGCCGCAACCTGCGCGCGCTTCTCCACGCGACCGGCGTCGCGGACCCGCTGCGGCCCACCCCGGCCGAGCTGTACGCCGCCTTCCACCGCATGGGACGCGAGGTGGCCTCGTCCCTGGCCTCGGCACTGCCGCCGCACCTGCACCGCACCGTGGTGTTCCTGGGCACCGACGCGGAGTTCCTCAAGACCGTCCACGACGTCCTGGCGGGCGACCCCGAGGCGTCGTCGGTGTTCTACCTCAGCCGGCTGTCGCTGCTGGGCGACAACGAGCGTGCCGTGCTCTCGCGCACGAGCCACGCCGTGTTCGGCGCGGACGAGGTGACGGCACGCGACCACGAGGGACGCCACCGGGCATGGATGGACAACGGTCTGGTCGCCTCGCAGCTGGCCCGCCTGGTGTCCGGCGCCCGCGAGCGGGCCCGGCGGGCGGCCGACGGGACGACCGGGGCGAGGACGGCTGATGCGGGGACGACCGGGCGGGACACCTTCGAAAGGCTGTTCCTGGCACGATTCGCCGACGAGGTCGCCCATCGCACGGACCAGAGGACGCGCATGCTCGAAGGGCCGCTGACCCTGTACGGCACGGCTCTGCCGGAGACCGACGCGGTGGTACGGGAGGCCATCGCGGACGGCCTGTTCGCCGAGCGGTGCCTGAACGCCGGTCGCCGCCTGCTCGCGGGCCCCTGGGGAGAACACCGGCCGTTGACCGTGGTCGACATCGGCGCGACCGGCACCCAGCCCGCGCTGCTGATGGGCGCGGCGCAGGTGCTGCGACCGGCGGCCGACGTCTCGGTGTGCTTGTTCACCCCGCACCCGGACCGCTGGGGAAGACCGGGCCGGCGCTTCCGGCTCGCGCAGGCCACCTCGCTGTTCGCACTGGGCGTGGAGACCGTGAAGACCTTCGCCACCGACTACCGCGGCGCCGCCCGCGGCACCGGTCACACCCTGGTCCGGGTGCCCCCCGACCAGGAACTCCTCGCACACCTGAAACACCTCGCCTTCCACAGGGCCGCGTCGGAGATCCGTGCGGAGTCGCGGTGAGCGGGCATGGGAAGCACCGGAAAGGCTGGACCGGAACATGGATGGAGTGTTGCGAACACACATGAGAAACCCATCGGCCGGCGTCCCGGGACATCCTCCCCGGCGCCCTCTGCCGCCGCGATTCGGATTCAGCGCCGCCGGCCTCGCGGAACACCGTCTGCCGGACGCGCTGGCGGTCCTGACGGACCTCGGGTACGACGTGGTGACCCTCGCCGTGGGGCACTGGCCCATCGACCCCTGGTCCGACGAGTCACGGCGCGAGGTGGAACGCCTCTCCCACCGGCTCAACCGGCTCGGGCTGGGCGTCGTGGTCACCACCGTCTCCCGCTACCTCCTCGACTCCTGGCGGGCCGACGTGCCGGGCCTGCTCTCCTCGGACGACGGCCGCGAACGAAGGGTCGGGCTGCTGCTCCGCACGATCCGGGTGGCGGCGGAACTGGACGCGGCGGCCGTCGTGTTCCGCAGCGGCCCGGCTCCCTCCGGCCTGTCCGCCCGCACCGCGTGGCGACGGCTCACCGAGAGCTGTGCCCGGCTGCTGGAGGCGGCCGAGCACGACGACGTCATGCTCACGCTGGAGCCGTCACCCCTGATGTTCATCCGCACATGCGGTGACTTCGAAGAGCTGGCGGGCCGCCTCGGTCACCCCCCGCGCCTGGGACTCCTCCTGGGCGCCCCGGACGAGAGTCGGTCCCCGCAAGGGTCCTCGGCGGCGGAGGTCCGGCGCGTACTGCCCTCCCTCGCCCAGGTGGACGCCATCGAGGCACCCGCCCGGCCGGGGAGCGCCGCGGCGGGGCTGACGCCGATCCTGCCGGTGCTCCTCGACAGCCCGCGCCGCCTCGTCGTCTCGGTGAGGCCGCCGGAGCGCGGCCCGCTCACCCCGCAGTACGCCGAACACGCCCTGGCCGGACTCCGCGCGGCCTTCGCCGCCCCCGGCCACGACACCGGAACGGACAGGTGAACCCGGCGATGACCACCCACACGGTGATGTTCTGGAACCTCCACACCGTCGGCATCGAGCGGCACAACGGCGACCACAGCCGATGGGAGCTGCAGCGCGACCTCATCAGGGACCGTCGTCCCAGCGTCCTGATGGCCGCCGAGGGCTGGTGCTGGGACCTCGACGACCGGGCGCTGTTCGAGGACACCAAGCGCGGCCTGGACATGGACGGCGCGCTCTTCGAGGCGAAGACGGGATGTCACCAGGCGATCTTCTGGCGGCGTGACGCCGCCCTGCTGAAGTCCGCGGCGCAGCCGCACGATCTGGCGCAGTGGCACGGATACGGCAGCGCGGTCCTGCGGCTGCCCGGCCGTGGCGAACCGATCCGCTTCACGGTCGCCCACCTCGACCCCTACAGTCCGACGAGCCGGTGGATCGAGTCCGACCGGCTGCGCGGCCTGCTGGCCTCGGACCCCACGACGCCGACGGTGCTGGCCATGGACGCCAACACCGTGCCGCCGGGCGACCCCGAGCCCGACTGGTCGGGCCTTCCCCCCTACCGGCTCGGCAACCACGTACTGCCGGGACGAACGACGGCCGACCGCGTCCCGGTGGAACGGCTGCTGGGACCGGCGCACGCGCCGGCCCTGACCGACGTCGCCGCGCACCTCGGTGACCGGCGGCCCACCTTCACCGACCCGGCCGCCGGGGATCCCCCGCGCCGCATCGACCTCTTCCTGGTCTCACCACGACTGCTGCCCGACGTGGTCTCCTACCGCGTCGTCGGCGATCCACGACCGGACCCGGACCACGGACGCGCCGCATCGGACCACCGGCCGGTGGAGATCGACCTCGCGTCGTAGGCGCACCGGCGGCGCGCTCCCGGCTGAGCGGCAGCCTCCGCTCCGGCAACACCCTCAGGATTCACCCTTGTGGGTGATTCTGCGCGGTAAGTACCTCGATATCGTAAGAAGGTCTGTTTATTCACCTTGCGAGAAAGCGGGGGGGGAGCAATGGGTGAGAACGTCTCGGACGGCGCCACACTCGTCGACGACCCGTTCGATATCGATCTGCGCGTGTTGAATCCGGACGCCGGACTTGATGTGTGGTTGTCCCGCTGGCCGTCACAGGGTTGTCCCACCAGGCCGATTTGCGGCCCGACCGAGTCGCCCACCTGGGCGCCGACGTGTGGCGGTGGCCCCCAGTCCGGCAATCCCTGCAAGTGCTTCTGATCTCGGCTCGCACGGCATGGTGATGGGGGAAGGCCCATGAAGAAGTTGCTCGGAGTGCTCGCGATGCTCACGGCGGTCGCCGGGGTATGGCTGTACGTGCCCGGTGGCCTCGCGCCCGTCACGGCGTGCGTCGGCCTCGTGAACTGCCAGCACGTCCACTGACCGGAGCCGGCGACCTGTGTACGTGCCCGGCACAGTGGCCATGGTCCGGCTGCCCCTCATGCCTGCCGACTGCCTGCTGACGACCCGCTCGGGAAACTCGTCGGCCGCACACAGCACGGATGCCGGAGGGGAATGGCCGGATGACTGGCCCCGTGTCCTGGCCGGGCGGCTGTGGAGCGACGCGCGTCTGCGTGAGGCTGTCCGGATCTCCAGTCCGGCCCTGGCCGGTTCCGCCGACCGGCTGGTGGCCGGGCGGATCGCCGGGGCCGCTCGCAGTCGACGCGTGGCCCTGGCACTGACCCGCTACGCCGTGCGTGCCGCCGGACGACCCACGCCGTTCGGACTCCTGGCCGGCGTGTGTGCCGCCCGTTTCGGTGACACGGCGGACGTACGGATCGGGGAGGACCACCGCCGGTCCGTCCAGCCGGACGGCACGTGGCTGGCGGCTTTCGTCGGGCGCCTCGAGCAGGACGCCGACCTCCTGTGCCGTTTACAGCTGTTGATCAACGACCAGTGCCACGTACGGGGAAACCGTCTGGTCCTTCCCACCGGGCGGCAGACGCCGCCCGGTGCCGGTTCCGAGGCCGGTCGGCTGCCCGCAGGAGCGTCGGCGTTCTGCGAGAAGTCGGTCCGTCTGACCAAGGTCGTGGAGGAAGTGCTGCGGATCGCCGTCAGGCCGGTCGCCGGCGGTGAGCTGCTCGATGCGCTGGTGGTCTCCTTCGGGAGCCGGCATCGCGAGGCGGCCTTGGACGTGATCCACACGCTGATGGACCAGGGGTTCCTCGTATCCGAGCTGAGCCCGGCCCTTCTGGCACCCGATCCGCTCTCCCGTCTGGACGAGTTGCTCTCGGCCGTGGGCGATGCCGCTGCCCGGCAGCGCGAGAACCTCGGGCGCGTACAGGAGCGCGTGACGGCCTACCGGCTCAGCGGACCGGGTAGCCGGGAAGCGGAGCTGGAGGCGCTGCTCGCGACGCTGCACACGGTGCAGGAGACACCGGCGCGTGACCGTCCCCCCGTCCAGGTGGATCTGTTCCTCGATGCCGACATCACGCTGCCCGCGGAGGTCGGCCACGAGGCCGCCCGGGCTCTGGAGGTGCTGTGGCGCGTAGCTGCCCCTCATGCCCAGTCAGCAGGCGGGACGTATCACGCCGCTTTCGTCGAGCGGTACGGCACGCAGCGCCTCGTCCCGCTGGGTGAACTGCTCGATCCGGAACGCGGGCTGGGCCCTCCTGAGCACTTCGGCCCGGCCCGTCGCGCGGTCGCCCGGACGCCTGCCGAGGGTGTGGAGAGCAGGGCCGCGCGGGAGGTGCTGCTCGGCGAGCTCGTCCAGGCCGCCGGCGTGGGACCGCGCCGGGAAGTGGTGCTGACCGATGCCCAGGTCGAACGGCTTGCCTCGGCCGTGCGGCGCCGCCCGGCTCTCCTCACCGCGCCGACAGCCGAGATGTGCGCCCGCCTGCTGGCGGCTTCGGTGCCCGACCTGACGGCGGGTCGTTTCCTCCTCGTGCTGTCGGGCACGGGAGGCAGCACGCAGGCCGGGGCCCACTTCGGGCGCTTCGCCGGTCAGGTACCGGAGTTCGCCGGAGAGTTGGGCCGCATGCTGTCGGCCGGCCGGGAAGACCGTGGTGCGGTGCCCGCGCAGCTGGTGTACGCGCCGTCCGACGCCCGTCTGACCAACGTCTGCCGGGTGCCCCGGGTACTGGATCACACCCTGGTCGTCGGAGGCCACGCCGATCCCGCCGACCCCGGCGTGATCCGCCCCGATGACCTGCTGATCGGCGCCGACGAAGACAGGATGTACGCGGTCTCCCATCGCCTGGACCGTGAGGTGACGGTCCTGGTACCCCACATGCTGAACCCGCACGGCGCCGCCCCGCACCAGGCGAGGTTCCTCCAGGAGCTGGCTTTCCAGGAGCGCCGCGTGCACTGGACCTGGTCGTGGGGCGGGCTCGAGGTCCTGCCGTTCCTGCCTCGCGTACGACACCACCGCACCGTACTCGTCCCCGCACGCTGGCGGCCGGACGCGCCCCTGCGCGATGACTCCGGCCCCCATCAGCGCTGGGAAGCCTCCCTCGACCGATGGCGAGCGACGTGGCACGTCCCCGACCACGTCGCCCTGGTCCGGGGAGACCACCGACTGGCCGTGCACCTCGGGGACGCCTGGCACCGCCGCCTGGTCCGCGACGAGCTGCGCCGGCACCCCGACACGGTGATCGAGGAGGTCCCCCTGATCGACGGGAATCCCGGCAGAGGCTGGTCGGCCGGCTTCGCCGCGGAGGTCGTCATCCCCCTGCTCCCCTCCTCGCCCCCGTATACCGCCCGGCGCCGGCCCCGCACACCGGTACGTCCCGGCACCGTTCCATGCCACCTCCCCGGCGGGGAGTGGCTGTCGGCCAAGCTCTACGCCTCCGCGGAACGACACGACGAAATCCTCGTCGATCACCTGCGGCCCTTCGCCCGCACGCTGCCCGAGGCAGTGGACCGGTGGTTCTTCCTGCGCTACGCGGATCCGGCACCGCACCTGCGCCTCCGCTTCCACGCGCCCCCCGCGGTGCTCAGCAGTACCGTGCTGCCGGCGTTGCACGCCTGGGCACGGATGCTGCGGGAGCACGGCCTCCTCCAGGACCTGACCCTGTGCTCCTACGAGCCGGAGATCGAGCGTTACGGTGGCGCCGAGGCGATGGGGGCGGCCGAGGAGGTCTTCCGCGCCGACAGTCTCGCCGTCCTGGAGGTACTGCACGCCCGGACGGCCGGCCGGTGGCAGGTGCCCGGACCGGAGCTCGCCGCGGCGAGCATCATGCGGCTGGCGCGGCAGTTCGCCGGCGTTCTGGGAGACGGCTATGCCCTGCACCTCACCACCGGCCCGGGCTACCACCACACGAGCACACAGCAGCGGGCCCGAGCACGATCCTTCCTCGACCCGGCAGACGGCCAGGAGGGCGTACGCGAGCGCGGACCCGGCGCCGCCGTCGGCCTTCTGCTCGTCGCGCGGCACCCCGCCGTCAGTGCCTACGGGCGGCTCCTGCGGCACGCGGGACCGCGGCAGGGCTCGTCGGCGGCGGTGCTGCGCAGTCTCGGGCACATGACGGCCAACCGGCTCGGTCTCACCCACGAAGAAGAAAGGGCCGCTCACGAGCTGGTCCGGTACACGCTGCTGGCCGACTGTGCCCGCCACCGCGCCCACCGCGCGAGAGCGTCGGTATGACCGCTCGGAACAGCCCGCACCGCAGGGGCGCCCGCGCAACCCGCGAACGCGCGGCCGAGGCGGTGGCCCACGTCGCCGCCCGACTGGCCGACCCGGCGGAGGTGGCGGCCCGCTGTTCAGGAGCGGAAGAGCGACTGTGGCAGCCGCTGTCCCTGTCCGACGGTCACCCGGGCGTGGCCCTGCTCTTCGCCGAGCTGGCGGCCCACGACCCGGCGTTCCTGCGCACGGCTCACCGGCACCTGACGGCAGCCGCCCGCGGACCACTGCCTGACGGGGGGCTGTTCAACGGCGTGACGTCCCTGGCCTTCGCGGCAACGGCGTCAGCCGCCGCCCACCCCGGCCACCGTGCCTACAGGACGCTGCTGCGGCAGCTCGACGAGCGCGTCGTGAGGTACAGCGCGCTGCTGACCGGCCACGAGCGTGAGCGACGCGCCGGCACCCCCTTCTCCGGGCCGACCGCCTGGCACGTGTACGACGTGATCACCGGGCTGTCGGGCGTCGGGCGGTACCTGCTGCTACGAGGCGACTCAGCCGCCGCGAGCCGGGCGGCGCGCGCCCTGGTCTCGGTGTGCGCACCCGTACAGGGCGGCCGGGGCCCGGTGCCGGGGTGGTGGGCCGGCCACAGCCCCGGGGCGGACGCCGATGCCTATCCCCAAGGCCACCTCAACCTGGGACTGGCCCACGGAGCACCGGGCATTCTCGCCTTCCTCGCCCTGGCATGGCGGCAGGACTGCCGCGTGAACGGCCAGCGGCAGGTGATGGGCACCATCGTGGACTGGCTGCTGGACCGCGCGGGAACCAACGACGCCGGCCCCTACTGGACCTACGCGGTAGCGCCGGACGACGCCGCACCAACCGGTGCGAGCGCGACGGCCGGTCCGCCTGCCCGTACCGCCTGGTGCTACGGCAACCCGGGAATCGCCCGCGCCCTGTGGCTCGCCGGCCATGCCCTGGGAGAAACCTCCTGGCGACGGCACGGCGTAAAGGTTCTGCTGGCAGCACTCGAACGCCCGGGCACCGAGTGGGGCGTCCACGACGCTTCCCTGTGCCACGGATGGGCAGGGCTGTTGCAGATCGTCACCCTCATGGCGCGCTGCTCCCCGGACGCGGGACTTGAACCCGCGATCGACCACCTGGCCGCACAGACCCTGAGCGCTTTCGACACGGCCCTGCCCTTCGGCTTCCGCCAGCACCTGCCCAGCGGCGTGCCCATCAGTCGTCCCGGCTTCCTGGAAGGCGCTTCGGGCACGGCCCTCGCACTGCACGGGTACGCCTGCGCAGCACCACCTCGTACCCCTTGGGAAGCAGCGCTCCTGCTGAACTGACGGGCTTGGCCACGCCCGGCAAGCGGATCTTGACGTTTTCCTGACGCCCCTCCCCGGACAGGGCCAAGAGCTCATTGCTTACGCTGGCTCGGCTGTCCCCACGATGGCCGAATTCCGACCTCAGCAGAAGCACCAGGAGCACCACATGGCCACCCCGACCGACACGCACACGAGTCGTCTACGGAGGTGGATGCTGGAGGGGCTCTCCGACATGGGCAAGGGCCGTCCTTCGCAGGCCGCGCCGGCGCCCGAGCACAAGGGCCAGCCCTGGTACCGGGTGATGTGCCTGACCGGTGTCGACTATTTCTCGACACTCGGCTATCAGCCGGGCATCGCCGCCCTGGCCGCCGGTCTCCTCTCCCCTGTCGCGACGATCGTGCTCGTGATCGTGACCCTGGCCGGCGCGCTGCCCGTCTACCGGCGCGTGGCCGAGGAGAGCCCGCACGGCGAGGGTTCGATCTCGATGCTGTCGCGGCTGCTGTCCTTCTGGAAGGGGAAGCTGTTCGTCCTCACCCTGCTGGGCTTCGCCGCGACCGACTTCCTGATCACGATCACGCTGTCGGCCGCGGACGCCTCCACCCACCTGGTGGAGAACCCCAATCTGGCAGCGGCCCTCCACGACAAGCAGGTACTGATCACCATGATCCTCATCGCGCTGCTCGGCGCGGTGTTCCTCAAGGGCTTCATGGAGGCGATCGGCGTCGCCGTCGTCCTGGTCACGGTCTACCTCGCGCTCAACGCGGTGGTCGTGGTCACCGGCCTGTGGCACGTCCTCACCGAAGGTCACGTCGTCACCGACTGGACCGCCGCCCTCACCACCGAGCACGGCAACGTCTTCGTCATGATCGGCGTCGCTCTGATCGTCTTCCCGAAGCTGGCACTCGGCCTGTCCGGCTTCGAGACCGGCGTGGCCGTGATGCCGCACGTCAAGGGCGCCCCGGACGACAGCGAGGACAAGCCCGCCGGGCGGATCCGCGACACCAAGAAGCTGCTCACGACCGCCGCGGTCATCATGAGCGTCTTCCTGATCCTGACCAGCTTCATCACCACGGTGCTCATCCCGCACAAGGAGTTCGAGTCCGGCGGCGCCGCCAGCGGCCGCGCGCTCGCCTACCTGGCGCACGAGTACCTGGGCAACGCCTTCGGCACGGTCTACGACGTCTCGACCATCCTCATCCTGTGGTTCGCGGGCGCCTCCGCCATGGCCGGGCTGCTCAACCTGATGCCGCGCTATCTGCCCAAGTACGGCATGGCCCCGCACTGGGCCCGCGCCGTGCGGCCCATGGTGATCGTCTTCACCCTCGTCGCCTTCCTCGTCACCTGGCTCTTCGACGCCGACGTCGACGCCCAGGGCGGCGCCTACGCCACCGGCGTCCTCGTCCTCATCTGCTCCGCCGCCATCGCCGTCACCATCGCCGCCCGCAAGGCCGGCCAGCGCGGCTGGACCATCGCCTTCGGTGTCATCTCGGCCGTCTTCCTCTACACCACCGTCCTCAACGTGATCGAGCGCCCGGACGGCGTGAAGATCGGTGCCTGCTTCACCGCCGGCATCCTCCTCGTCTCCCTTCTCTCCCGACTCGGCCGCGCCTTCGAGCTCCGCGTCACGCATGTGGAACTCGACGAGACGGCCGAGCGGTTCATTCGCGACATCTCCCAGCGCCCGCCACGCTTCATAGCCAACGAACCCGACGAGCGCGACATCACCGAATACCGCGAGAAGATCGAACAGATCCGCGCCGACAACGACATCCCCACCACCGAGGACCTCGTCTTCGTCGAGGTCACGGTCACCGACCCCTCCGAGTTCGAGGCCGGCCTGACCGTACGCGGCGAGATCATGCACGACCGCTACCGCGTCCTCACGATGGAGAGCTCCTCCGTCCCCAACGCCCTCGCGGCCTTCCTCCTCCACGCCCGCGACCTCACCGGCACCCGCCCCCACGTCTTCTTCGAGTGGACCGAGGGCAACCCCTTCACCAACTTCGTCCGCTTCTTCCTCTTCGGCCAGGGTGAGGTCGCTCCGGTCACTCGAGAGATCCTGCGCGAGGCCGAACCGGACCGCGACCGCCGCCCTCGCGTCCACGTCGGCTGACCGGCCGGGTGCGGCCGCCCGCCACCTGCGGTCGGGTGGCCCCCGCGGAAGGCCGCCGGGAACCATGACCGCCGTGCCTGTGATCAGCTGCAGGCCTTGCTGCCGTGGTTGGCGTTCTTACAGGCGCGCTTGGACGAGGTCAGGCCGTCCGGGCGACCAGCTGGCCGGCGAGCTTGCACAGCCGGCGCACCGTTCGTTCCTCCATGGCCACGGGCGCGGCCGGGGACAGGGCGGTGCGGTCGTAGTAGGCGCCGGGGACGAGCTCGGCGACCGGGTCGCACAGTCGTACGATGCGCTCGGCGCCCTGCAGGGCGGAATCACCTTCGTGCGCGTACAGCGGCAGCAGTGCGGTGTCACACACGCCCGGGTGCACACTGACCGACGTCCACGGCGCCTGTTCACGGGCGAAAATCGTCAGCGCGAGCTGGGACTGGGCGTAAGCGGCCAGGCGGGAGTACCGCTTGGCACGCTGCGGGTCGTTCCAGGAAATGGACGCCGTGCGGTGCATCGAGGACGAGACGTTGACGACACGGGCGCCCGGCCGGGCTCCAAGAGGGCCCGCGAGCTCGTGGGTGAGCAGGTAGGCGGCCAGAAAGTTGACCTGGAACGAGAGCTCATTGCCGTCGACGGTCACGGTGCGCCGCTCGGGCGCGGCGACGGCCGCGTTGTTCACCAGGACGTCGAGGACGGGGTGCTCCTCGGCGACGCGGGCCGCCATGGCCCGTACCTCGTCCAGCCGGGAGAAGTCGGCGACGACGAGGCGCAGGCGCAGGGTGTCGGCACCGGTCGCGACCAGACGGGCGATGGCGTCGTCGCCGGAGACCTGGTCGGGGGCGTGCACGATGACCGTGTCCCCCCGGCCGGCGAGCAGCCGGGCGGTCTCCCAGCCGATGCCGGAGGTGGCACCGGTGACCAGAACGGTCCTGGGAGCGGGCGAGACAGCAGAAGACATGGGAATCCACTCCGGGAATTCGAGCAGAGCGGCAGCCGGGGTCGCCTCGTGGCGGGCTGCCGTGCGAACGAAAGGCGACGTCAGCGGCGGCGCACGGGAATGTGCGCGCCGACGGGCCGGATGGTGTGCGACAACATCACGACAACGCGCCGGGCGCTGTCGCGGTGTCGCGGAAGGGAAATGCGCTCAGCGCGCGGAAAGCGAACAACGCGCGCTGCCGGGCGGCGCCGTATGAGGCGGCCGGTCGTCGTGGCGCAGATGGCTGTTCACGGCCACCATTCAAGGAGCCGGGACGGCCTGGCGCAAGCGCCGCGCCACATCCCTGACGCCGTTCTGACACGCCGGCCGGAGAGGCCGGAGCCTCGCGGACGACGGGGCGTTCGAACCGCGTCAGGAAGCAGGCGCCCCGTCTTCCCCGCCCCGTCCTCCGTAGTTCTACTAGTTGGCGAACAAGTGGAGGTAGTCCCATGCCGCAATCGCCGCAATCACAGCCCGCGTCCGTCAGCGCCCGCCGCGTCCTCGTCGCGGTCGTACCACCCCTGATCGCCGCCGCCACCGTCCTGGCGACGTACCTGTCCGCCCATGACCGACTCGCCGACCGGATGGCCGTCCACTTCGGAGGGGGAGGTGACGCCGACGGCTTCTCCGGGCAAGGCGCCTTCCTCGCCACCGCGTTGGGCGTACTGATCGGCGACGGAGTGCTCTTCGGCGCACTCGCCTACTGGATACGGACGACTCCCGGTGTCCAGCGCGTCCTCGCCGTCATCGGCGGCTCCGTCGCGGTACTGACCGGATGGCTGATCGTCGCCGTGCTGCTGGCCAACACCGACGTCGACGACGCCTCGTCCGTGACCCTGCCCGGCACACAGGCCGCCCTCGCCTTCGCGGCAACGGCGGTCTACGCGGCAGTGGGCTGGCTGATCTGCGGCAAGGCCGAGGAGGCCGAGACCGTCTCCGGCCCCTCCGCCGGTGCCGAGCGTCTCGCGCTCGGAGACTCCGAGGCCGCAGGCTGGACCCGCGTCGCCGGATCCCCGGTGCTGACCGTCACCGGTGTCCTGGTGATGGCCGTCGGCCTCGTCGTCGGGCTCACCACCGGCTGGGTGCCGGCGCTGCTCTTCCTGATCACCGGAGCGCCCATGGCCCTGCTGACGGGCGCCCGCGTCACCGCGGACCGGCGTGGCATCACCGTCACGCCCTCCCTCGTACCCTGGCCCCGCCTCAACGTGCCGCTCGGGCGGATCGCCGAAGCCGGCCACCGCACCGTCGACCCCGTGCGTGACTTCGGCGGCTGGGGCTACCGCGCCCGCCCCGGAGCCAGCGGCATCGTGCTGCGCTCCGGTGACGCCATCTCGGCCCGGCTGACGACCGGGAGCGAATTCGTGGTGACCGTGGACGACGCCGCCACCGCGGCGGCCCTCCTCAACACCCTCGCCGATCGCGAACGCCGCATCGCCGCCGGAGGGTGACCGTGCTTTTCCGCGTCGATCCCTCCTCGCAGATCCCCCTCGGTGACCAGATCGCCGCCTGTGTCCGCGGCGCCATCGCCGACGGCACCGTGCGCACCGGCGAACGTCTGCCCTCCGCCCGTGACGTCGCCGCGTCCCTCGGCGTCAACATGCACACCGTCCTCCGCGGCTATCGCCGACTGCGCGAGGAAGGGCTGCTCGAAGTGCGCCGCAGCCGGGGCGCCGTCGTCACCGCGGGACGAACCGTCGAGGGGGCCCGGCTCGCGGCCCAGGCCCACCAGCTGGTGGCCGACGCACGCAGCCTCGGGATGGCCGACGATGACGTGCTCGCCCTCGTCAGGGTCTCCCTGGCCGACGGAACCTGAACCTCCGCTGTTAAGGCGGTAGTTCCCCGTCATCAAGATCGCATAAGGAACCCTCGCCGGACGGTGACCTGACCCACCGGTAATGGAAACGTTCCGGCCCGAAGATCGCGAGTCCCGCGGCAGGCGCCCTCTGTCCCTGCCGTGGGATCGCCAGGCCCACATCCGAGGGGGAACCTCCATGAAGATCAACCCGCGCACCGCCGGCATCATCGCCGGTCTGACCGCCACCGCGGTCTGCGTCACCGGCGCCACGGCCGCCGCGGCGCCGAGCTCCGCCGGCCACGCACACACCGTGCGGGCCGCGGCCGCCAAGCCGGCCCCGAACACCGCCGAGGACGGCAAGGCCGTCTTCAAGGGCCTGTTCTTCGGCCAGGGCGAGGTCGGTGCCGAGCTCGCCAAGAACCCGCTGTTCAGCGACATGCGCAAGGAACTCGCCAAGGGCGACGCCAAGGACTCCGCGCGCGTGGCCCGGATCGTCACCGACGCCGTGGACGCGAAGTACCCCGGCTTCTTCGCGGCCTTCGGCAAGAAGGCCCGCAGCGGCGACCCGCGCAAGGTCGAATCCGCCGTCAACGACGCGCAGGCCAAGCTGCTGTCGACCGTGAAGACGACCGGCGCCAAGAGCTCCGCCCAGCCGGTCCAGAACGGCCAGATGTGCGGCACCTTCGTCGCCGTCGCCGGCGCGGTCGTCCACATCGCCGCCGCCGTGACGGCCGCGGCCGCCGCGGTCACCGTGACCGTCGCGGTCGGCGCCAACTTCGTCAAGGCCAAGAACTGGTTCTGGAGCGTGGCGCCCAAGGACGACACCACCGCCCTGGGCCACGACGAGGCCGTCGCCACCGTGACGAAGATCCTCAAGACCGCCTGACCCGGGCGCGTCCTCACCAGAACGCACCCCTGATCGTGGGCCGGGCCACGCCGGCCGCCCGGCCCACGCACCAACTCAGCCGAAACAACCGGGAAGACGACGTGATACCCGCCCGAAGCACCGCAGGAGAACGGCCCGAACGGACATCAGGAGTCCGCCGCTTCCTCCGCTCAGCCGCACAAGGCCCCGCGCCTCACCGCGTCCACGTGTCCCGGCGCTCGGTGCTGGCCGTCACCCTGGCCTGGAGCGTGGCGGTCCTCTACGTGGCGCAGGTGCACGTGCCCAGGAATGTGCTCTCCCTGCCCGGCCAGAAGCAGGTCCGCTCCACGGTGGCCAACGTCGCACCGCAGGGGTGGGCGTTCTTCACCAAGTCTCCCCGGGACGTGGAGGTCCTGCCCTACCGGCGGACCACGGACGGCGACTGGGCATCCTTGGCACTGACGCCGCATTCCAGCCCCCGCAACGCCTTCGGCCTCGACCGCGCCTCCCGCTCGCAGGGCATCGAGATCTCCCTCCTGCTCAACCTGGCGGAGAAGAAGGAGTGGAAGGAGTGCGAGGAGGCCGGCCTCGCCGATTGCCTGACGAACGCCCGGTCGTCCCGGAAGGTCAAGAATCCCTCGCCCGAGCCGACCGTCTGCGGGCGCGTCGCACTCGTCCAGGAAAAGCCCGTCCCGTGGGCCTGGCGCGACCTCGTCGACGAGCGTGCCACTCCCGAGCGCTACCTCGCCATGGACGTCACATGCTGAACACCCCGATGCCCCGCCGCGCCCGCGGCATTCCCCTGCCCTGGGGCAACGTCTTCGGCCTCGCCCGCACCCTGCTCGCCCTCGGCACCGCCGGCACTCTCGCCTTCAGCAGCTCGGCGACCCTCTTCCGGCCCGTCGTCACCATCGGCGAGTACCCGCTGTGCCAGGGCATGACGGCCGGCGGCGCCTTCTGCCTCGTACCGCGCGGGCAGTTCGACCTGCTGCGCTGGCTCTGCGTCGCCGTCCTGCTGGTCGTCGCGTCGGGCTGGCGGCCACGGCTCACCGCCCTCCCCCACGCCTACATCAGCTTCAGCGTCTTCTCCGGCATCGCCATCGGCGACGGCGGCGACCAGATCACCTGGATCCTCTCCCTGCTCCTGGCCCTCGTCGCCATCGGTGACGGCCGCCGCTGGCACTGGCAGACGCACCGTTCCGATACGAAGGACGAGCCCGCGTCCCGCGCCACGCGCCTGTGGGCCCTGCTCGGTGTGAGCGCGTGGACCATCGCCCGCCTGCAGATGGCCCTCCTGTACTTCCAGGCGAGCGTGGCCAAGCTCCCGCACACCGAGTGGGCCGACGGCAGCGCCATGTACTACTGGGCCAACAACTCCTCCTTCGGCTTCCCCGAGTGGATACGGCCCCTCACCGACCACGTCGTCTACTCCCCCGTCGGCATCGCCGCCCTGACCTGGCTGCCCATCGCCCTCGAACTCGCCCTCGCGGCCTCCCCGCTGATGTCACAGCGCGCCCGCTGGGTGCTCCTGCCGCTGGGCATCGCCTTCCACCTCGGCATCGCCGTGCTGATGGGCCTGTGGAGCTTCGCCCTGGCCATGGGGGCCGGTCTCTTCCTCCTGCTCAGCCCCATCGGTCACAGCTTCCCGTCCCTCTCCACCGACCGTTCGCGAAAGAAGCAGACCTCGTCATGCCGACGATCCCCGCGCGCCGGCAGGCGAAGGTCATTCGCCCTCCGCGTCCCGCCTCATGCGGGCCAGCTCCACACGCGAACCGATGCCGAGCTTCCGGAAGATCTGCCGCAGGTGGTGGTTGACCGTGTGCGGGGATAGGAACATCTGCCGTGCCGCCTCCCGGTTGGTCAGCCCGGTCGCCACCAGGTCCGCCACGGCCCGCTCGGTGTCGGTGAGGCTTTCCCAGCCCGTGGCGGGCCGCTCCGCGTACGTCCAGTGCCTGCTGCGGATGCCCAGCCTCCGCAGCACGCTCCGGACGCGGGCCGTGTCCGGGGCCGAGCCGGCCTCGCGGTAGCCGCGGAGGGCGGCCTGGAGGTGCCGGGCCGCGGCCGTTCGATCCTCGTCGGCGATGTCACCCCCGGCGCGGGGCGCCTCCGCGAGCAGCATCAGGCCCAGGTCCTCCGCGGCCTGGGCCCCGGCCCAGGGATCGCGATGGCCGGTCATCGCGCGCCGCAGCTCCGGCTCCGATCCGCGCAGGACGGCATCGGCGTGCGCGGCGGCCTCGGCCAGGGCGCCGATGCCGGGGTTGCGCTCGGCGGTCCGCCGGGCGAACGCGACGACTCGCCGGGCGAGGTCGTGGTCGCCGGTGCTCCGCGCGGCCCGCGCCAGCCATGCCGGGACGGCCGGCCCGGCCAGCGACACCGCCCGCACGGTCGTGTCCCGGTCCTGCCCGAGGCCGGCGAGCTCCCGCAGCACGGCGTCCGGTCCCCCTCGGGCCTCCGCGATCCTGAGCAGGGTCAGCAGTGCGTGGCCCGCCGCCGCGTCGCAGCCGGACGTCTCCGTCAGCGTCCGCAGGCGCCGGGCGCACTCCGCCGCCCGGTGCTGGTCGCCCCGGCGCAGCGCGACCTCGGCCCGCACCGACAGGGCCAGCAGCACGGCGCCACCGGTCCGGGCGCCCCCGTCGGAGTCCAGCACCGCCTCCGCGTGACCGGTGGCCTCGTCCAGAGCGCCGGCCACGAGGGCGAGCAGCGCACGCGGAGCCAGGAACAACGGGTTCCAGGCCGGCAGGTCCGTGCCGCTGATCTCCTTGTCGAGTTCGTCGACGACCGTCTCGGCCTCGTCCAGCTCACGCAGTTGCGCGAGCATCACGGCGAGCTGCGGCCGGGCGTCCCAGAAGTACCCCGCGGTCGCGCCGGAGCCGGTGGCGTCCTGGACCGCGCGGATCTCCGTCAGTGCCTCGGCGGCCAGGCCCTCGTGCCAGCGGGCGACGGCACGCAACAGGCCTCCCGACGCTACGGCCTCCGGCTCCCCCGTGGCCCGCAGCGTCTCCGCTCGCGCGTCGGTGCCCCCCAGGTCTCCGGGGCGGTAGGCGGACCGGGCCCCCAACGCCTCGATGCCGCTCCGGTGCCGCCCGGTCCGTCCCGGCCAGGCCGGAGCCGGCCGGCCCGCCGCCGGAACGCTCGGGGTGGGGTCCCCGGTCATGAGGTCGACGGAGGCGAGGGTGTAGCGCAGGTCGGCCGCGGCGGTCGGACCGCAGGCGTCGGCCAGGGCGTCGCGGGCGATGTCCGCCGCGTGGGCAAGCCGCCCCTCGGCGGCGAGTCCCAGGGCGGTGATGGCCTGGAGACGGGAATGGTCCGCGGTGCGGGTGGCCGGGTCGAGCGCGGCACTCACCAGGTCGACGGCCCGGCGGGGGTCGGTCTTCAGCAGTTCCCTGGCGGCACGGTCGAGGTCCTCGACAGCCCGTGTCTCACCGGCGCGCACGGCATCGGCCAGTCGTTCGGCCGCCGCCCGGATCTCGCCCCCGCGCATCAGCGCCCCGCCGAGCTCCCGCAGGAGCGCCGACCTTACGGGCGGCGGGAGTTCGTCGCGCAGACAGCGCCAGACCAGCTCGTGGCGGAACCTCAGGCGATGGTTCGTGCTCTCCAGGAGTCCGGCGGCCACCGCTTCCTGGACCACCGGCAGCAGGTCCAGCGCCGTCCGGCCGAAGAGTGCGGTGATGTCCCCCAGGGCGAAGGACCTGCCGGCGACCGCGGCCACGTCCAGCAGGGACCGGCAACCGGCCGACAGCCCGGCCAGCGGTCCCAGCACGAGCCGTCGCACGGGCCCGGGCACGGTCCGTCCCACAGCGCCCGCCCGCTCCTGGCCGGTCGACGCCCATCCGGCGTCCCGAAGGGCCTTCACCAGGGTCAGGACCGTCGCGGGTACTCCCTGAGCGGCCGAGACGAGATCGAGCAGCTCCGCCGAGGGCCGCTCCCCGAGTTCATCGGCGACGAGCTGGGACACCGCACGGTCGCACAGGGCGTCGACGGCGCATGACACCGCGCCGAGATCCCTGAGCGCGGCGAACAGTCTGTCCGCCGCGGGGTTCCCATCGCCGGGCCGCCGGGCGAGGACGAACGCCAGGGGCAGTCCCGGTGCCGTGGCCAGTTCACGCAAGGCCGCCACCGTGTCCGGCACGGCCCACTGCACGTCGTCCACGACGACGAGCACGGGGCGCGGATCGCGGCCGGCTCCCAGGTGCCCGACGAGTCGCCTCAGCGGATCACCCGGGCACGCCACGGATCCGCGCGGGGCGTCCGGGGGAAGCCCCAGCGAGATCCGGAGCCGGGGATCACCCGGGTGGTCCGCCTGCACCAGGGCGACACGGTGGCCCCGCTGCCGGGCCTCCTCCATCACCGCGGTGATCAGCGCCGTCTTGCCGCTGCCCGCACCGCCCTCGACCAACGCGACCCGGCCCCGGCCCGTGACGGTCGCGTCGAGGAATCCACTGAGCAGGGCCGACTCCGCCTTGCGCCCCCGCAACAGGCGCCCTCCCCCGCCCCGGACGGAGTTCGCGGGCAGGTGATCCGCCGTGAACGCCATGGGAAACGGTGCCGACAACCGTGGTGCCGATCGCTCGATGACCACTCGGGGAGGACCCACGGCCGCGATATCGTCCGGCTCGGCGACGGCCGTCGCCGCGTCGCGACGCGGTCGTCGTGCGGGGGGTTGGTGAGTTCCTTGCAAGACGGGCTCCGATCGGTACATCGCGCTCGTGCAAAGTGGTGATCGTCCGGTCCGGTCGGCAGGAAGCGACGCTGTGCCGATACAGGTCGCCGGAGTGAACGAGGCCCGTCCGACACCAGGGACATCACCGTACGAGCCGCTGCTTCCGCTCGGACCGTTCCGGGTGTTGTCCGCGGTTGCCAATGTTCACGGCAACCGGCGAGTCCGATCCGGTGCGGCCGCCGCTGCTCAACGCCAGGACGGGCCTCAGCGGCGGCGTCGCTCAGTACGTCAGGACGGGGCTGTCCTGGGTTTCGAAGTCGCCGGCGCCGTTCCAGTAAATGCGAACGAAGGCGACGTATTCATGACCGGAGGTGGGGTTCGACAGGGCGTTGCCGATGTGCTGGTAGCCGTTCTTGCACGAGACCGTCTGCCAGACGGGGAACTGCCGCGTGGTCTTGTCGAAGATACCCTGCTGCATTTGGCAGTTGGGGTTCACATTGCCAAAGTTCAGGTAGGCGTCGGAACCGATGGCACCGTCGCCGTGGTCGCTCACGCACACGTTCTTGTACGTCGGCCCGGCGCAACCGCCGCCGCTCGACGCGGAGGCAGTGCCCGCACCGGCCACGGCCGTCGCGGTGAGCACCGCCGTCGCCAGCGCCAGGGTCGCGCCGTGCTTGATTCCGGGTACACGCATGGAAATACTCCTTGACTCGAAAAGTGCTGTTGTCTCGGCCTGCTGACAGTGATGGGCCGGGCGGAGAGCACCTCCGCCCGGCTGACGTGCAGCGCCCTGTGCACTCCCGCGCGCACAGGCCACTCGTCATCGTGTGCTTCAGGAGCAGCGGCCGCCGGTGTTGGTGCTCCAGATCGGCTGCCCGCCGGGCCGGTAGATCACCAGGTTGCCGTCGTTCTGGACCTGGAGGTAGGCACCCGGGTTGCCGTCGGTGCCCGAAGCCCACAGGGCGCGGCCGCTGGAGTCGTAGACGACGAAGTTTCCGTCGCCCTGCATGGTCGCTCTGTAGCCGTTGGGCCAGGTGTTCGATGCCTGCCACAGCCCCTGGCTCCCGCAGTAGAGCACCAGGTTTCCGTCGTCCTGGAGGATGATCTTGGTGTTGCCCGCCTGCATGTAGCCGCCGCGGTAGAGCGACGACTGGCCGGGGAGGGAGAGGTCGTCGGTGCTCGGCGGGGCGACGGTCGCGCTGGTGACCGACGTGCCCGCCGAAGGCGCGGCGGAAGCGGTGGCGGCCGTGGTGGCGACCGTGGAACCCGCCAGGGCGAGTGCTGCCAGCGCGAGAACCGCGCGCTGCCTTCCGGTTCGCTTCATGGTGTCCTCCATCGTCTGCACAGGCAGGGCCTGCGGCTGTGACTGTGGCTGTGACTGCGACTGTGGTTCGGGGAGTTGCCCGCGCCGTTGGTGCGATGCCGTGGCGCCGGCGTGTTCACAGCCTGCCGGTGAGGGGACGGAGGCCACTACGACAAATGGCGCGTTCACGGACGGGACATGCGGGATGGTCCGTTGTGGTCGCCGTCGTCGTGTGCGGCGTCGGTGAGGGCGTCATACGACAGGACCGTGATCCCGCGGCGCCGGGTGGTCACGGCGCCGTCGGCGCGCAGCTGTTCCAGGGCGCGGGCGACCGAACGCAAGGAGGTGCCGAGGTGGTCGGCGAGTTCGGCCTGTGACAGCGGGATCGGGCGGACCGGGGAGGCCTCGGAGCCGACGGGGATGAGATCGAGCAGGAGCAGCGCCAGGCGCTGGTGGACGGTGTGGGCGGCGGCGTCCAGGCGCCGGTGGTCGGAGGTCCGCAGCCGGTCGGCGACGGTGCCCAGCAGGGCGAGGGCGGCGCCCGGGGTGTCCCGTAAGTAGCGCACGAAGTCGTCGGCGGGGATGGTCACCGCCCGTACGGCGTCGGCGGCGGTGACGCGGGCCAGGCGGGGGCGGCCGTCGATGGCGGCGAGTTCCCCGACGACGCTTCCGGGGCCGCGCAGGGCGAGCAGGATGCTGCGGCCGTTGTCGGCGCAGAGTGTGATCTTCAGGTAGCCCTCGTGGACGAGGAGGACGTGGCGGGAGGTGTCGTTCTCGTGGAGTAACACGTCGCCGGCCGCGTAGGTTCTGGCCGTGCCCATCGCGAGCAGTCGCCGACGGGCCTGCTCGTCGAGCCGGTCGATGTAGGCGTGGCGGTCGGTGAAGGTGTGCTCCATCTGTCCTCCGTGTGCAGTGCGGCTGGCGTGTGCAATGCGGCCGGCCGAACACGCCATCGGTCGTGGTTTTCACGGCCGCCGTCCGGCATCCTGAACCGAACACAAGTGCAGCACCGATCAGCCCGTTCCCATGGCCCGTACACACGGCCATGCGCGGCGGCTTTGCGTCACGGAGGTTGTTGATGATGGCCGTACCGGCCCGGCGGACCATGCTCCTGTTCGACATCGAGGACTCGCAGCGTCACCACGACGCCGGTCAGCAGGCGATCCGGCAGACCTTGTACGACGTCGTGAGCGCGCTCCTCGAGGAGTCGGGCGCCGATGAGGCCGCGTGCCGGACGGAGTACCGGGGTGACGGGCTGTTCGTCCTGGTGGACCCGGCCGTCCGGCTGCCCGCGCTGTTACGGCAGTTGCTCATCACCCTGCCCGAGGAGCTGGCCCACCGCCGGCAGAACCACGGCCACGGCGCCCCCGTGCGGCTGCGGACCGTGCTGCACCGGGGCACGGTCATCGAGGAGGAGAACGATGTGGTCGGCTCCACCCTGAACTCGGCCTTCCGCCTGCTCGACAGCGATCCGCTCAGGTCGGCCCTGCGTGGGGCCGGACCGGGGACCGACTTCGTCCTGTGCGTCTCGGAGAGCGTGTACGACGACGCGGTGTGGCCGGGGCACAAGGGCGTCGACCGGGAGGCGTTCCAGCAGGTGGTCGTCCCGGCCAAGAACGGCAGCCGGGTGCTGACCGGCTGGGTCTACGCACCGGACAGACGGGGGCAGGGGGGCGAGTCCTCCGGGTCCGGACCGGATGCGGCGGCTCGGCCCGCGCGGACGGCGGACCCGGCGGCGCCGGGCGACGCGGGCGTGTTCCACGTCAAGGGGGCCCAGGTCAGCGGCGGTCACGTCGACACCCTCACCAACAACTTCAACGGCTGAGGGCGCGAAGGCCACAGGAGATCACACGCATGGACCGACAGCAGGCCTCGGGGCGCCGTTCCCTGGCCCAGCGCAGACGACAGCGGGCGGCGGCCGGCCACCAGGACCTCTCGCAGAAGGTCAGGGGAGCCCAGGTCAGTGGTGGCCATGTCGGCACGCTGACCAACAACTTCCACGCGGCGGCGCAACACCACCACTACCACGGGCCCGCCGACACCACGCTGCCGCAGGCCGGCAGGGTGCCCCCGGAGCGGCTGGAGCAGCTGGAGCGCGTGTACGTACCCGGTCCGCAGCATGCCACGGCGCTCCAGCAGCTGATCGCGCAGCGTTACGTGGTGCTGCGCGGGCAGCCCGGTACCGGCCGCTCCACGGCCGCGGCCAGGATGCTCGCCGAGGTGGCCGGCTCCGACGTGTACCGCCTCGCGGAGACGACGGAACCGGAGAGGATTCCCGACCGGGAATCGAGGACGGGCGGCTTCATCCTGCCCGTCGCGTCGCACGGCCGCGTACTGAGCCGCGGCGCTCTGGAGACGACGGCCTCGCGGTTGCTCGAGAACGAGCAGTACCTCGTGCTCGTCGTCGACCACAACGTCCGCCTCGGCGGCGTGGAGCCGGTGGACTGGGAGCCCGCGCCGCCTTACGACGTGCTCGCCCGGCACCTCGAGTGCCTGCTCGGCGACGACGACTACCGATCCTTCGGCTCGGAGCTGATGGAGCTGGCGGCGACCGACCGTTTCCTCGCCTCCCCGCCGGTGCCGCGCGAATGCCCCGCGTACGCCCAGCTCCTGGTCGACTACCGGCGCGGCACGGTGTCGGAGGAGGAGCTGGAGAACTTCGACTCCGAGGCCGACCGGCGCCGGGTCTCGTCCGCCCTGGGCAACGCCGATGTCTCGCTGTGGGACAAGGCGTTCCTGGTCGCCCTGTCGCTCCTGGGCCCCGCGCCGTATCCGCTGCTGATCCAGTGCGGTGACCGGCTCGCGGAAGGGTTGTACGCCGTCGAGCAACCCGGCGCGGCCGTGGGCCGGCCGGTGTTCGACCCGGAGCGGATGAGCAGGCTGCTGGGGCTGGCGCACGCCTTCCTGGGCGAGTCCGACGGGACACGGTTCGACGGCGCCGAGCGGCCCGTCGTCCGCATGTACGACGAGGACGACCGCCTGCACGTGCTGGGGCAGGTGTGGTGGCAGCATCCCGAGACCCGTACTCCGTTGCTCGAATGGCTGGACGCGCTGGCGTACGACGACGAGGACAATCCCATCCCGCTGAGCCAGGTGGTGCCGGGGGAGGACGCCGTGGCGGAGGGAGCGATGCTCCTCGGCCTGGTGGACTTCCCCGGCGTCTTGGACGACCTGCTGACCGTATGGGCGATGTCCTCGGACGAGTCGGCCCGCCGGATCGCCGCCACGGCGATGAACTACCTGGCGGAGTACGACACGTCGGCCGACGACGTGCACGACGCGCTCGCCGGCTGGAGCAGCGGCCCGGAACCGGAACTGTGCTGGGCCGCGGTGCACGCCTACAGCAGCCGCACCGACACGCTCGGCGCCCGCACGCCGGCCGAGGCTCTGACCGTCGTCGAGAACGCGCTGCGAGCGACCATGCCGGACGACGCGGCCGAGGACGAGAACGAGGACGAGCCCGAAGGCGCGGACGAGGGTGACGGCCAGGGCGAGGGCCAGGACGACGGCGAGGCCCAGGGCGACGAGTCGGATGTGCTCGGCGAGTGCGGCGACGCCCTGTGGTGGATCGCCGAGGTGGGCGACGCCCCCGCCATCCGGACGGTGACCGAGCACCTGCACTCGTGGGTGTTCGGCAGCGGCGAAGCCGGCGAGCGGAGCGAGGAGGACCAGGCACGGTGGCGACGCCTGGGCCTCACGCTCTTCCTGCGCGTCAACCACACCGCCGACGCCGACGAGGACACGCTCATGGGCGTCTCCCTGCTCGCCCTGCTGGCCGACGACCGGCCCGGCGTACCGCGGCGGACCCGCGACCAGGTCCGCGAGCTGTGGGCCGAAGTGCTCGGCGCCCCTGACAGTGCCGACGACGTCCGGGAGTTGCTGGACACCTGGCTGGCCTGCGCCCGGACGCACAAGCCCTCTCGCCAGTACCTGGCCGAGCGGCTGCTGCCCGAGCTGACCGCCGATCACGACGGCAGCGAACGGCTGCGCCTCCTCATACAGGAGAGCGCCGCCGCATCGGGCCGACCCGACGACGCCCGTCTCCTCACACCATAGGAAGCGCCATGACGGCAGTCCTCCCTCCGGCAACTCCGCCCTCACCGCCCTCTCCGCCGGCCGGCATCACCACCGACCTCGCACTCCGGCTCCTGGCGGAGAGCCGGAGGGAGATCGGCCAGGCCGACACCAAGGCGGCCACCCTCCTCACCGTGGCGGCCGCGGCCGTCGGCATCACCGTCACCGTCCTCGCCGGCCGCCCTTGGCGCCCCGTCGTGCTGTCCGCCCCCGCCCAATCGCTGTGGTGGACCGGTTGCATCGTCTGGACCGCCGCCGTGATCCTCCTGCTCGCCGCCATCACCCCCCGCCGCCTGCGCAGCCCCTGGCGGCGGGGACACCCGCTCGCCTACTTCGCGGACATCCCCCGGGCACCCGACGCCCGCGCGCTGCGCCAAGCGCTCGCCGACACCGCCCGGGACCCCCTCACCCCTCTGATCGGCGAACTCGTCGCCGTCGCCCACATCGCCACCGCCAAGCACCGCTGCGTCCACGCGGGCGCGTTGTGCCAGATGACCGCGATCCTGCTCATCGCCACGGCTCTGATGGCCGGGTGAACCACCGGAGATAAATGGGTTGGGGCGACCGGCCCCCGCCTGATACCGTCCGGTCAGCCGTGCAAGAGAACGAGGAGGTGAGACCCATGAAGGCTGTATCCATGTGGGTGCTCCCCCTTTTCGTCACGGTGGGCGATTGACGTAGGTGTCGCCGGGAGCGCCTCAGAGAAGGCACTCCTGAGAGGCAACACCAATGAATTCTTCGCATTCCCCTTCGTACGCGGGCAACCACGCCGCCGTGGTCACGCGGGTTTCCGACACGCAGTGGCACGCTGTCGAGGACGACCGGGTGATCGGTTGCGGCGACGCTTCGCGTCGGCCCGACGGGCGGCTCTTCGTCAGCGTCGACGCATGGCACGACGCGGTCTTCGACCGCATCGTCGGCGCGATGCTGGCGGACCTGCCGACGCCGCCGCTGTACACCGTCGTCGACGAAACCGACCACGACGCGAGGTCCGCCTGGGAGCGGGCCGGGTTCACCACCGCACGCCGCGAGTGGGGCTATCTCCTATCCACCGATCCGCAGGTCACCGGCCTCGGCTCGGCGCAGGCCCCGTCGGGCGTGACGATCGTGCCCGCCGGTGACGCGGTCCAGGGCCCGCTGCGGGCCCTGGACCGCGTCATCCGCGACGAGGTCGAGGCCTCCGTCGGCTGGCGCACGATGCCGGCCGAGGTGCTGCCCCGCCCGGCGGGGGACACCGTGGTCGACCCGTCGAAGTACGCGGTGGCGCGGCAGGCCGACCGGTACGTCGGACTGATCCGGGTGGCGGCGCTGCCCCAGCGGCCGCGGATCGGGCTGATCGCCGTCCGGGCCGACAGCCACCGCCGCGGCATCGCCCGGGCGCTGCTGGCCCACACGCTGGGTTCGCTGCACCGCTCCGGGACCGCCACGGCATGGGCCGAGGTGGACGAATCCAACGCGGCGGCCACTGCCCTGTTCGAAGGAATCGGCGCCCGGCGCGCCGCCAGCACCTTGGAACTCGTACGCCACTGACACCGCGCCATCCGCACGGTCACAGAACGAAAGAAGTGAGAGAGCATGACGAAATCAGCAGGGGGCATCGACGTCGAGGGCACTGTCGTCGAGTGCCTTCGCAATGCCACCTTCAAGGTTGAACTGGAGAACGGGCACACGGTGCTCGCCCACATCAGCGGGAAGATCCGGAAGAACTACATCAAGATCCTCCCCTACGACCGGGTGCTCGTGGAGCTGAGCCCCTACGACCTCACCCGCGGCCGGATCCGGTACCGGTACCGGTCGTAGCGGAAGGAGCCGCCCCGGCGGCCGCCAGATCGTGCGTGGTGTCGGCTCGCTACGATCTCATCGTGATCATTTCCACCGCCCGCACCACGGTCTTCGACATCGACGGCACGCTCTGCTTCGATGGAAGGACGATCGACAGCCGGATCCTCGAGGCCATCGAAGGCTGTGAACGCGCCGGCCACCAGTTGGTCTTCGCCTCCGCCCGGCCGGTCCGCGACCTCCTGCCCGTTCTCGACGGGGCCTTCCCCACCGCCACGCTGATCGGCGGAAACGGCAGCCTCGTCTCCGTCGGTGGCGAGGTCCGGGCACGAGCCGCGTTCGAGGCCGGTGACCTCGGCAAGCTGCTGGTCGAGGCCGATCGGTTCCGGGCGGGCTACCTTGCCGACGGCCCATGGGACTATGCCTACACCGGGCCGGCCGACCATCCGATTCTCGGCCGCGTCGATCAAGGCCGCCTCGCCCGCCGGGTCGACCTCGCCGACCTTCCCGCCGTCGTGAAGTTCCTCGTGGTCGACGCGACCGACATGGCAGCCCTGGCCGAAGCCGGCCGCGTCCTCGGGATGACCGTCAACCACCACCTCGACGAAGCGATCATCGACTTCGCCCCTGGTACGACGAACAAGTGGGAAGCCCTGGCCTCGCTGGGCATCGACCAGTACAACGCCTTTGGCAACGACATCAACGACCTCGACCTGCTGCGCAATGCGCGGCACTCGGTCCGGGTCGGGGCCCACCCCGGTCTGGACGGCGTCGCCCGTGCCACAGTGGCCCCCGAACCGGGCACCGTCGCCGCCGAGATCTCCAGGCTTGCCGCAGCGACGGCCTCGGTCTGACCCCGTAAAAGTGCCCGCCCGGCGAGAGGCGGGCACTGTCGTCACACCGTGGCGTCAGGGCTTGCGGTACTCGCCCTTGGCGGAAACGGCCTCGAAGCTGCACTCCTCGCTGATCGTGGTGGAGCCGCGGGCACTCAGCGACTCCCACGCCGTGGTGTGCCGCACGACCTGCCCCAGCACCCGGCAGGAGTAGGCCATGCGGACCTGGCTGGCGGACCCCTTGCCCTTGCAGGTGACCCATACGGCGGTGTTGGCCCGGTGGCCCTGACAGCTCGGCGGGGTCCAGGCCTTCTCCGTACCGCTCGTGCCGGCTTGCGCGGCGGGGGCGAGGGTGAACCCCGCCGCACCGAGGGCGAGGGCGGCGACGGCGGTGGCTACGTGTCTGAACACGACGGCTCCTCATGTGTCGAGTGGAAGGTGAGCCTCGGCCCCCGACCGTTCCTGGGGCGGCCCGGGACGAGCTTGTGAGCATGGGCGAAACCGGGTCAATGACGTGCTCCGTCCCGGACACGGAAAACCGTGTCCGGCCTGGTGTCCGGGCCTTGTCCGGGCAGCTTGGCCGGTTCGCGGATTGCTGCCCCGGGCCACCACCGGAACCATTCCGGCTGCGCAGAGCACGCGATGCGGGCGAATTGCACTGATTCAGGCGGCGTCGGGACGGCCGGCGGAGCCATCGACGCACTCGGCGAAGCCGTCGGAATGCCGGCCGATGACGGACCGGGCGCTCTCGAGTAGGCGGATCCCGGTCGGATCAGCGTCCGGCGTCCACCCCTCGTACACCTCGGGGTCACCGGTGCCGGCAGCCCGGAGAGCTCCCGTCGTCACAGGTCACACGGCACGTCTTCGTCGTCAAGGCGTTCGCGAGTGGTCACCGATCGATCGATCCGGCTTCAAAGCTTGAGCACAAGTTGCACACGCCCCCTCTTCATACGAGCCCCGATGGTCTAGATTGACCGTGCTTCACATGGTGGACACGGGGCGACAAATAGTGATCCATGGGTTCGGTGCTGCGCACAGCCGGCAGTCGTGTGACCGGCGCCGTAACGTGGGGATGATCATTCTTTGGCGCCCGAGGGGGGCCTTGGGTGCGGGGAACTCCCGAGGTTTCGACGGTTCCCGCGCACCTCGGGAATCCGGCAGGACATGGCAGGACGTGCGGGCCCGCTGCCGCCTGTGTGAGGTGTTGAGGTAGCGCTGCGACAGCCAGGATGTTGTTCGCGGGGGGCGGGGGCCTCCCGGGGGGAGAACAGTGCGGCGCGGGGGGCGGGGGTTGCCTCCCGGGGAGAAACAGTGTGAGGCGAGCACGTCGAACCACTGGTGATCTGGGGGTCCTGTGCAGCAGGGGGAATTAGTCAGCCCGTTGCCGTCGGCGCGAAGACGTCCGGCGAACGGGGAAATCAGACGGCCCACGATCGACTGGGAACAGCGCTACCGCCGCGCCGTGATGACCAGCGATACCGTGGCCACCGCCTTCGTGGTCGCGGCGATCGGCGGTTTCTTCGGGGTCCGCGACGCTGCCAACTGGCATGAGAAATGGGGAATTCTCGCCTTCGGCACCGAGCTGCTGGTGCTGGGGGCGCTCGCGGTGAGCCGGGCGTGGGCGCCGGCCGTTCTCGGCCAGGGCGCCGAGGAATTCCGCCGGCTCGGACGCTCACTGTTCACGGCGGCCGTCGTGCTGGCGCTCGGCGGGATCGCCCTCACCTCGCGCAACATCAAGCTCTGGATCTTCGTCGCGATCCCGGCGATCGCGCTCGTCACCATGACCGAGCGGTATCTGCTGCGTCTCGGGCTGCACAAACAGCGGAAGGAAGGGCGGTGTCTGCGCCCGGTGCTCGCTGCCGGCAGCCCGGCCACCGTGCGTGATCTGATCACGCGGACCCGCAAGTTCCCGCACATCGGCTGGCGGGTGGAGGCGGTGTGCACGCCCGAGGGCCCCGTGCTCGACGATGACCGACTGGACGGGGTGCCGGTCGTCGGCCGGCTGACGGACGTCGCCGATCACGTCCTGCTCGACGGCTACCGTGTCGTCGCGGTCACACCGGACCCGCACTGGTCCCCGGACCGGTTGCAGCGCCTGGCGTGGAACCTCGAGGGCAGCGAGGCCGAGATGGTCGTGGCCCCGGTGCTGATGGAGGTGGCCGGCCCGCGGCTGCACGTCGACGCGGTGCTCGGGATCCCGCTGCTACGGGTCAGCATGCCGACCTTCACCGGGGCTCCCCGGGCGGTCAAGGCGGTCGTCGACCGGATGGGCGCGGCGGTCCTGCTGGTGCTGTTCGCGCCGCTGATGGTGCTCGTCGGGCTGCTCGTGCTGGTGGACAGCCGGGGCGGGGTGTTGTACCGCCAGCGCAGGGTCGGCAAGGACGGCCGGGAGTTCATCATCTTCAAGTTCCGCACCATGGTCGCCGGGGCCGACAGGGCGCGTGCCGAGCTGGCCGATCTCAACGAGGGCGCCGGCCCGCTGTTCAAGGTCCGCCGCGATCCGCGGCTGACCCGGGTGGGAGCGGTGCTGCGCCGGTATTCGATCGACGAGCTCCCGCAGCTCTTCAACGTGCTCACCGGCTCGATGTCGCTCGTCGGTCCGCGGCCTCCGTTGCCGGAGGAGTGCGCGTCGTACGCGCCGGACATCCGGCGGCGGCTGCTGGTCAAGCCCGGGCTCACCGGTCTGTGGCAGATCAGCGGGCGCAGCGACCTGCCGTGGGAGGAGGCGGTCCGGCTGGACCTGCGGTACGTGGAGGACTGGTCGCTCGCCCTTGATTCGGTGATTTTGTGGAAGACGCTGCGTGCGGTGCTCCAAGGGCAGGGGGCCTACTGATGAGGATAAGCGTATTGGGGCTCGGCTACGTGGGCTGCGTGTCGGCCGCGTGCCTGGCCGGCATGGGGCACGAGGTCATCGGGGTGGACGTGAACCAGGCGAAGGTCGATCTGGTCAACGACGGCAAGGCCCCGGTGGTCGAGGAGCGGATCGGCGAGCTCGTCGCCGAGGCCGTGCGGAGTGGGGCGTTGCGGGCCACCAACGACGTCCATGAGGCGATCATGGGCAGCGAGGTGTCGCTGGTCTGTGTGGGCACGCCGTCGGAGCCCAACGGCAGCCTGTGCACTACGTACTTGGAGCGGGTCACCGAGCAGATCGGTGCCGCGGTGGCCGAGCGGGGTGGGCGGCACACCGTCGTGTTCCGCAGCACCATGCTCCCGGGCACCTGCCTGAACCTGCTGGTGCCGATCCTGGAGAAGCACATCGGCGGCACGGCCGGGGTGGACTTCGGGGTCGCGGTCAACCCGGAGTTCCTGCGCGAGGGCACGAGCGTGCGGGACTTCTTCGACCCGCCCAAGACCGTCATCGGCGAGCTCGACCCGGCGAGCGGCGATGTGGTGGCGTCGCTGTACGAGGGCTTGCCCGGCGAGGTGTTCCGGGTGCCCGTCCCGACGGCCGAGGCGATCAAGTACGCGGACAACGCGTTCCACGGCCTCAAGATCGGCTTCGCGAACGAACTGGGCGCGGTGTGCCAGGCGCTGGGGGTGGACCCCCACCAGGTGATGGACGTGTTCCTGGCCGACCGCAAGCTGAACATCAGCCCCGCCTATCTGCGGCCCGGCTTCGCCTTCGGTGGCTCCTGCCTGCCCAAGGACCTGCGCAGTCTGGTGTACGCGGCGCGGCGGGCCGACGTCTCGGTGCCCATCCTCTCCCATGTGCTGCCCTCCAACTCCGACCATCTGCAGCGGGCGGTGGAGCTGGTCGAGCGCACCGGCAAGCGCCGGGCGGGCCTTTTCGGGTTGTCCTTCAAGCCCGGCACCGACGACCTGCGCGAGAGCCCGCTCGTCGAGCTGGCGGAGAGACTCATCGGCAAGGGGTACGACCTGCGGATCTACGACGCCAACGTGAACCTGTCCCGGCTGCTCGGCGCGAACCGCGAGTACATCGAGACCCGGCTGCCGCACATCGCGCAGCTGCTCGTGGACTCCGTCGGCGAGGTGCTCGACCACGCCGAGGTGTGCCTGGTCGGGACCAGGGACCCCGCTGTGCTGGAAGCGCTCCCCCATGGCGACGGCCCGGTGCTCATCGACCTCGTCCGCCTTCCCGACGCCGAGGCGCGCCGGACCGAGCCGGGGTACGTGGGCCTTGTCTGGTGACGCGACGAGCGGCGGCCGGCGGGGCCGGCGCGCGCTGATTCTGGTGGAGAACCTGTCGGTGCCGTTCGACCGGCGGGTCTGGCAGGAGTGCACGACCTTGCGCGACGCGGGCTGGGAGGTGCACGTCATCTGTCCCCGGGGGCGTACGCGGGACACGGAGGCGGAGGCGGTGATCGACGGGGTGCGGATCCACCGCTACCCGTTGCGCGCGGCCACCGGAGGTCCGGCCGGCTATCTGCGGGAGTACGGATCGGCGTTGTGGCATACGGCCCGGCTGGCCCGCAAGGTCGGACCGGTCCACGTGGTCCACGCCTGCAATCCGCCCGACCTGCTGTTCCTGCCGGCGCTGTGGCTGAAGCGGCGCGGCGCGCGGTTCGTCTTCGACCAGCACGACCTGGTGCCCGAGCTGTATCTCTCCCGGTTCGACCGCGGCCAGGATCTGCTCTACCGGGCCGTGTGCGCGCTGGAGCGGCTGACCTACCGGACCGCGGACGTCGTGCTCGCGACGAACGAGAGCTACCGGGACGTCGCGGTGCGCCGTGGCGGCCGGCGGCCGGATGACGTCTTCGTGGTGCGCAGCGCGCCCCAGACCGACCGGTTCCAACCGGTGCCGGCCGAGCCGGAGCTGAAGCGCGGCAAGCCTCATCTGCTGTGCTACCTCGGCGTCATGGGCCCTCAGGACGGCGTCGACTACGCCTTGCGGGCCCTCGCCACGCTGCGCGACGAGCTCGGGCGGACCGACTGGCACGCGGTGTTCGTCGGCGCCGGGGACGCCTTCGACGCGATGGTGGAGCTGTCCGGGCGGCTCGGGCTCTCCGAGCAGGTGGAGTTCACCGGGCGCGTTCCGGACGCCGATCTGGTGCGCTACCTGTCCACGGCGGACGTGTGCCTCTCCCCCGACCCGCGTAATCCGCTCAACGACGTGTCGACCATGAACAAGGTCCTGGAGTACATGGCGATGGGCCGGCCGATCGTCTCGTTCGATCTCCGGGAGGCGCGCGTCTCCGCCGGTGACGCGGCCGTCTACGCGCCCGCCAATGACGAGGCGGAATTCGCCGGGCTCATCGCGCGGTTGCTGGACGATCCGGAGCAGCGGGCCCGGATGGGCAAGATCGGCCAGGAGCGGATCGGCGGTCAGCTCTCCTGGCGGCATTCGCAGGCGTCGCTGCTCGCCGCCTACGAGGCCGCTTGCCGTGGCCGCGCTCCGGTGTCGGCGGATGATGCGGTCCGGGCAGGAAGAGGCCGCACAGTTGAGCGATGAAACGATACGCCTGGCTACGATCGGGCGGATCCTCCGTCGGCGCCGGCGGTTCCTCGCCGTCCTCGCCGTGGTGGGCGCGCTCGTCGGCTTCGGCGTCTCGGTGCTGTTCCCGCCCCGGTACACGGCGTCGGCATCGGTCCTGCTACCGGGGCAGTGGGATGATCGCGGGCTGCTGACCCAGGCGGAGATCGCGACCAGTTCGGCGGTGGTCGACCGCACGGCCGCCGCGCTCGGCGGGAAGGGTGGTGGCGGCGAGCTGCGGGATCGGGTGAGCGCCAAGGTCGCCGACGGGAACATCATCAAGGTCTCGGGTACGGCCGACACTCCGGAGCAGGCGCAGCGGCTGTCCGACCAGTTGGCCCGGCAGTTCGTCTCCTTCGCCGCGCGGATCGCGGGCGACACCAGCGACCCCGACGCGGCGACGGGGCCCGAGGCACTGCGCAAGAAGGTGGAGCAGACCACCCGTCGCATCGCCGATCTGGCCAACGCCGCCGATCCGGGGCGGACCGTGGAGAGCGTGCAGGCCCGCACCGAACTCGAGAAGCTGCGCACCGCGCTGCTGGAGGCCATGAAGAAGCTGGACCAGGCCGACCCGGCGGCCAAGAAGGCCGGCCCGGTCGTCATGGGTCCGGCGGCCCGGCCGACCGGCGAGGCCCCGCCGACCAGGACGCAGCTCATCGCCGGCGGGGCGCTGCTGTCCTTCCTGCTCGCGGTCATCGGCCATCTCGCCGCCGCACGGGGAGATCGCCGGCTCCGCACGGAAGCGGAGATCGCCGCGGCACTGGGCTCGGTGCCGCTGGGTACCGTCGACGTACTGGCTGAGCGGCCCGCGCACCGGCCGAAGGGCCGTGACCCACGGGGCCGGATCCGCCGGCTGCTGGGCGTCGACACCCCATGGGACGTACCGGCCCCGCGGATGTCCGGCGACGAGGCCGGCAGGCGGATCCGCTACCGGCGGGTGTGCGATCGCCTCCGGGACCGGCTCCCGGCCCCCCGGCGGCTGCTGGTCGTCGTACCGGACGGCGACGAGATCGCCCACCGGGCGGCCGAGCGGCTCGTCGCCGAGGCCGAGAGCGGCCCGCTGCTGCGGGTGGTGGGGGTGCCGGTGGACCGGCCGATGGTGCCGGACCGCGACACCGAGTCCGGTGCCCTGGTCGTGCTCAGCGCGGGCAGCTGGACCGCTGAGGAGCTCGTCGGCATCGCCGGGGCGTGTACGGACGCGGGGCACGAGGTCGTCGGCGTCGTCGTCGCCGGCACGGTCCGGGCCCGTCCGGCGCGGTCCGCCGACCGTCCCGCGGACGACGCCCCTTCGGAGCTCGCGGTTCGCGGCCACGCGAGGGGAGGTTCCGCGTGACGACGAGCACGACGTCGGAGTCGTCGGCCGCCGCTCCGCTGCTCGACCTCCAGGCACTGGTGGTGGCGGTGCGCAGACGCCGACGCCTGTGGTACTCCCTGGGGCTGCTGGGGCTGCTGATCGGCGCGGTCGTGGCGGTCCTGCTGCCGCCGCCACCGACCGCGGTGACCAAGGTGCTGGTCGCGCATCAGGAGGACCAGCCGAACGACACGGGAACACTGATCCGCACCGACGTCGAAGTGCTGGGGACCTCGCGGGTCGCCGAGAAGGCCCTGCAGTCCCTCAAGTCCCGGGAGAAGCCGGAAGACTTCATGCGGGCCTACCGGGGTACCGGCCTGACCAACAACCTGCTGCGGATCGATGTGACGGGCGACAGCGACGCGCAAGCGGTGGCCCGGGCCAAGGCGCTGGCCGACGCGTTCATCGCCGGCCATGTGGGACGGATGCGGGAGGCCGCGAAGGCCGAGGCCCAGGCCCTGCTCGACCAGCGTGACCGCATGCGGGCCGAGCTCGACCAGGTCAACAAGGCGATCGGGGACCGATCACCGGGGAGCGACCAGAAGGGGTCGGCGAGCAACGAGTCGCTCTTCTCCCGCCGGGCCGAGCTCACCTCGCGGATCACCGATTTCGACCAACGCGCCGCGCAGGCGCGCACCGGCACGCCCAGGATCGTCTCCGGCACCCAGATCGTGGACGCCCCGCACGCGGTGCACCACTCCCTGCCCAGGACCGCTGCCACGAACGCCGCGATCGGGCTCGTCCTCGGGCTCGTCCTCGGACTCGCCCTGGCCGCGGTCGGCACGGTGGTGGCGGACCGGCCCGTGCTGCGCCGGGAGATCGCGGCGAACCTGGGCGCCTCGGTCATCGCGGAGCTGCGCGGCGCGCCCCGCCTGCCGACCGCGCCGTGGCAGCGCCGACGGGCCCGGACGGCACGCGAACGGCTCACCACGACCCTGGCCCGCGCCGTGCGCGGCTCCACGGAGCCGGTGTCGCTGCTGGAACTGGGCTGTGCGCGCGACATGAGCGCGATCGCCCTGGACCTCGCCGAGGCGCTGGCACCGGACGGCCCCGTGGTGATCGTCGACGATCTGCCCGGCCCGCGGCTCGCCGACCACACCCGCACACCCGACGGCACGACCGTGGTCGGCGGCGAGCGGGCGGCGGAGGTGTCGCACGAGGGGCGCCGGTTCGGCGTCGGCTCGGTCGCGCCCGGCACGGCGTGGACCGACCTCCCGTACCTCGGTGGCCGGACCGTGCTCGTCGTGCGGGCCGGGCACGGCGGCACCGCATGGCTGCACACCGTGGCGCGGCAGCTCGCGGACCTGAGCATCGCGGTGATCGGAGTGGTGCTGATCGACCCCGATCCGCGCGACCGGACCGACGGCACGCTGTGGGACGGTCCGCACACCGCGCCACGCGGCCACGACCAGCGGCCGGCCCGGCCGAAGGGGACGGACCGGCGGCGCACGGAGCAGCCGCCGATGTGGGCCGCACGGGTCCCGGACAGCGACCAGGAGGCGCGGTAGAACATGTGTGGCATCACAGGCACGTACCGGTGGCCGGACGGGAAGGCGGTGACCGACCGGCTCACCGAGACCCTCGCCCACCGCGGCCCGGACGGGGCGGGCCGCTACAGCCACCCCGCCGGTGACGGCGAAGTGCACCTCGGGCACCGCCGGCTGTCCATCATCGACCTGTCCGAGACGGGCGCCCAGCCGATGGTCTCGGACGGCCTCGCCCTGACGTACAACGGCGAGCTGTACAACGCGCCCGAACTGCGTGCCGAGCTGGCAGCCACCGGCGTGCGCTTCCGCGGCACCTCCGACACCGAGGTGCTGCTGGAGGCCTGGCGGCGCTGGGGTACGGACTGCCTGCCCCGGCTGCGCGGCATGTTCGCGTTCGCCGTCTTCGACGAGCGCACCGGTGAGCTGGTGCTCGCCCGCGACCAGCTCGGCATCAAGCCGCTGTTCCTGCTCCGGCGCGGTGAGGGTCTGGTGTTCGCCTCCGAGCTCAAGGCGCTCGCCGCCGCGACCGGCGGGTCGCTTCAGGTGGACCACGCGGCGCTGGTGGCCTCGCTGCTGTACTACTGGGTGCCGGACTCGCGCTGCGCGTTCCGCGAGGCGGAGAAGCTGCCGCCGGGGAGCTGGCTGCGGTGCCGGGCCGACGGCCGGGTGGAGCGCGGCCGGTTCTGGCACCTGAAGGACGTCGCCGCCGAGGGCCGGGAGCGCGCCCGGGCCGGCGAGCGGCCGGACCTGGCCGCCATCGTCGAGGAGTCGACCCGGCGCCACCTGCTCTCCGACGTTCCCGTGGCGACCTTCCTCTCCGGCGGTCTCGACTCCAGCTATCTGACCGCGCTGGCGGCCCGCCACCGACCCGGGATCTCCGCCTACACCATCGGGTTCCGCGCCGAGGACGCCAAGTTCGAGGCGATGCCCGACGACCTGCGCTACGCCCGGCAGGTGGCCCAGCGCTTCGGCGTCGACCTGCACGAGATCGAGATCGCTCCGAACGTGCTCGACCTGCTGCCGCGGATGACGTACCACCTGGACGAGCCGATCGGCGACCCCGCCGCGATCAACACGTTCCTGATCTGCTCAGCCGCCCGGGAGGCCGGCATCAAGGTGATGCTCTCGGGGATGGGCGCCGACGAGCTGTTCGCCGGATACCGCAAGCACCTGGCCAACCTGATCGCGCTGCGCTACCAGCGCGTCCCGCGGCCCCTGCGGCGCGGGGTGTCCGCGGTCGTGGACCGGCTGCCGGTCGCCACGGCCCGCCGGGGGTACCGGTCGGTGCGCTTCGCCAAGCGGTTCCTGTCCTTCGCCGACCTGCCGGAGGAGACCGCGTTCCGGCGCAGCTACACCATGTACGACCAGGACGAGCTGCTCGCCCTGGTCGATCCGGACCTGGCCGGGACGGTCGAGGACGTGCTGACCGAGCACGCGGACGTCTACGAGGACAACGACCTCGACGACTTCGTCAACCGCATGTGCCTGGGCGACGCCCGGATGTTCCTGCCGGGCCTGAACCTCGCGTACACGGACCGCTCCAGCATGGCCGCGTCGACCGAGGTACGGGTGCCGTACGTGGACGTCGAGGTGGTCAAGGCGGCGTTCGCGATACCCGGCGACCGCAAGATCGTCGGACGGCAGGGCAAGGCCGTCCTCAAGGAGGCGGCCACCTCGATCCTGCCCCGGGAGATCGTCTACCGGCCCAAGGGCCTGTTCAGCGCCCCGCTGCGCGCCTGGATGAGCCGGGACCTGGCACCGCTGGTGCGCGAGGTGGTGCACGAGGGTGTGCTCGTCGAATCCGGGCTGCTGCGCCGCGACGCGCTGGCGCGGATGGTCGCCGAGGACGCCGCCGGGCAGCGGGACTTCTCCAAACATCTGTGGCATGTGCTGACCCTCGAGTACTGGTATCGCGACGCGACCTCTGGGTCCGGCCAGAGCACTCGGTCAACGGCTTAGGAATTCAGAGGAGTTTGGGTGAAACAGGTTGTGCAGAACTACAAGAGCGGCGAGCTGGCGGTGCTCGACGTGCCGGTGCCGGGGTGCAAGCCGGGCGGTGTGCTGGTCCGCAGCGCCTACTCGCTGATATCCACCGGGACCGAGCTGATGAAGGTGTCCGAGGCCGGCATGTCGATGCTGGGCAAGGCCCGCTCCCGGCCGGACCAGGTGGCCAAGGTCATGCAGAGCGTGGCCACCAACGGGGTGCCCGCCACCTACCGCAAGGTGATGGGCAAGCTGGACTCCTACACGCCACTGGGCTACTCGCTGTGCGGGGTGGTCGAGCAGGTCGGCGCCGGCATCGACGATGTGGCGGTCGGCGACCTGGTGGCCTGCGCCGGCAACGAGCACGCGTTGCACGCCGAGCTGAACTGGGTGCCGAAGAACCTCTACGCCCCGGTGCCCGACGGCCTCGCGCCGCGGCACGCCGCCTTCGGCACCGTCGGGTCGATCGCGCTGCAGGGCGTCCGCCAGGGCGAGTCGCGGCTCGGCGAAGTGGCACTGGTCATCGGCCTCGGGCTGATCGGCCAGCTGGTGGTGCAGCTGCTGACCGCCTCGGGAGTGCGCGTCGTCGGGGCCGACCCCGACCCGGTGCGCTGCGGGCTCGCCGAGCGCCTGGGCGCCGCGGCCTGCGGTGATCCGGCGTCCGCGGCCGTGGAGACCGCCGTCGCCGAGCTCACCGGCGGTCACGGCGTGGACCAGGTGTACCTGGCCGCCGGCGGCGGCAGCAACGAGCCCGTCGAGCTGGCCGCCCGGCTGTGCCGGGACCGCGGCCGGGTCGTCGACATCGGCAAGTGCCGTCTGGACCTGCCGTGGAACGCGTACTACGAGAAGGAGCTCGACGTCCGGTTCTCCCGCAGTTACGGCCCCGGGCGCTACGACCCGGCGTACGAGCTGGAGGGCCGGGACTACCCGATCGGCTATGTGCGCTGGACCGAGCGCCGCAACCTGGCGTGCTTCCTCGACCTCCTCGCCCGCGGGAGCGTCGACGTGGAACCCTTGATCTCCCACATCGCCGACTTCGACGACGCCGTCGAGACGTACCGGAGCCTGAAGGACGGCGACCTGAAGGCCGTGGCCGTACTGTTCCGCTACCCCGACCACAAGGGGGAAGCGGAGGCCCCGGCGGTGGCCGTGCCGGCGGTGACGCGCAGCGGCGGAGCAGCGTCCACCCCGGTCCGGACCGCCGGGACGCCGGTGCGCCTGGCGTTCGTCGGCGCGGGAAACTACGCGACGTCGATGCTGCTCCCCCATCTGGCACAGCGCGACGGCGTTCAGCTGTCGACCGTCGTCACCACGACGGCGCTGTCCGCGACCAACGCGCAGCGGAAGTTCGGCTTCGCCGAGGCGACCACCGATCTCGACGCCGTGCTCGGCGACCCGTCCATCGACGCGGTGTTCGTGGTCACCCGCCACAGCTCGCACGCCGACCTGACCCGCAAGGCGCTGCTGGCCGGCAAGGCGGTGTTCGTGGAGAAGCCGCTGGCGCTCGACCAGGACGAGTTGGCCGGCGTGCTCGCGGCGGTGGAGGAGTCCGGCAACGACCGGATCCAGGTGGGCTTCAACCGCAGGTTCGCACCGCTGCTGCGGGAGGCCCGGCAGCGGTTCGGCGCCCGGACCGGTCCGGCGAACCTCCGCTACCTGGTCAACGCGGGCCGGCTCGATCACGGCAGCTGGTACCTCCGGCAGGACACCGAGGGCTCGCGGTTCGCCGGCGAGGGCGGGCACTTCATCGACACGGCGAGCTGGCTGCTCGACGCCGACCCGGTCTCGGTGTACGCGTCCTCCACGTCCGGCAACGAGGACCTGCACGTCGTGCTGCGCTACCCGGACGGGTCCACCGCCACCATCAGCTACGTCACCACCGGCGCGCCCGGCTTCCCCAAGGAGACGCTGGACCTCATCGCGGACGGCAAGGTGCTGCGGCTCGACGACTTCGTGCGGGCCTCGGTGTATTTCGAAAGCACAGCCGGCCGCAAGCGGTGGGTCAGTTCGCGGCTGCCGAAGGCCCGGGACAAGGGCCAGTCCGCCGAGCTGGCCACGTTCATCAAGGCCGTGCGGACCGGTGGCCCGATGCCGGTGCCGCTGGAGTCGCTGGTCGCCACCACGGCTGCCACCCTCGCTGTGCGGACGGCACTGGCCGGCGGCGCGCCGGTGACGTTGGCGAGCGCGCGATGAGCATGAGCGCGAGCTGGTACCTGCGCCGGCTGTCCCGGATGGGACCGCGGGAGGTCGGCGGCCGGGTGGGCGACACGGTGCGCCGGCGGCGGTGGCGGTCGGCGCGGCCGGCCTGCCCGAGCGTGACCGACGCCCGGTTCACCGCGGTCCTGCCCGCCGGGACGATCGCCGCGGTGCCGCCGGACGCCGCGAAACGTCTCGTCGCCGAGGCGGACCGGCTGATGGAAGGGCACGCCGAGTACTTCGGGGTGGCCCGCGACGACCTCGCGGCGCCGGACTGGTGGTACGACCCGAAGACCGGGCGCCGGGCTCCGGCGGGCTACGCCTTCGACGTGCCGTACCGCGACGAGGACGCGGTCGGGGACATCAAGCAGATCTGGGAGCTGTCCCGGCATCAGTACCTGACCGTGCTCGCCGCCGCCTACGCGATCACCGGGGACGAGCGGTACGCCGAGCGGGTGGCCGACCATCTGCGGTCGTGGTGGGCGGTCAACCCACCGCTGCGGGGCGTGCACTGGATCAGCGGCATCGAGCTGGGCATCCGGCTGCTGTCCTGGGTGTGGATCCGCCGGCTGCTCGACGGCTGGCAGGGCGCGGCCGGGCTGTTCGAGGGCAACCCGGTGGCGTTGAGGCAGATCTGGCACCACCAGCGCTGGCTGGCCGCCTTCCCCAGCCGGGGGTCCTCGGCGAACAACCACGTCATCGCCGAGGCCGCCGGGCAGTTCGCCGCCGCTTGCGCGTTCGGGTGGTTCCCCTCCTCGGCACGGTGGCGGGCCGACGCGCTGCGGTCCCTGGAGCGGCATCTGCGCGGCAACACCTTCCCCTCCGGGCTCAACCGCGAGCTGGCCACCGAGTACCACGGACTCGTGCTGGAGCTCGGCCTGGCCGCGCTGGCCGAGGCCGATGCGGCCGCCGTGCCGGTCCCCGCGTCCGTCCGGCTGGTGCTGCTGCGCATGACCGACGCGCTCGCGGCCGTCGTGGACAACCGGCTGCGGCCGCCGCGCCAGGGGGACGCGGACGACGGGCACGGTCTGATCGTGGACGGCGCGGGCACCGACCGCTGGGCCTCGCTGCTGGCCACCGGCGACGCCGTGTTCGGCCGGCTCGCCTGGTGGCCGGAGGTGACCGGCACCGATGTGCGTACCCCGCTGCTGGCCGCGCTCATCCGGCCGTACGCGAAGGACGGAACCGCACCGGCCGTGCCCCGCCCGGCGAGCCGGCCCGCCCACTTCGCCGACGCGGGCATGACCATCCTGCGCGGACCGGAAGAGATCTGGTGCCGCTGCGACGGCGGTCCGCACGGCTTCCTGTCCATCGCCGCGCATGCCCACGCGGACGCGCTGTCCATAGAGGTCCGGCACGACGGGGTCGACGTGCTCGCCGACCCGGGGACATTCTGCTACCACGGGCAGCCCGAGTGGCGGCAGTACTTCCGCTCGACCCTCGGCCACAACACCCTCCAGCTGGACGGCGGTGACCAGTCCGTCTCCGGCGGCCCGTTCCTGTGGACCCGGCATGCCCACAGCCGCGTCCTGGTCGCGGACACATCCGATGCGGGGGTGGCCCGCTGGTGTGCCGAGCACGACGGCTACCAGCCCTCCGTGCACCGCCGCCGGGTGGAGCTGACGGCCGCGAGCCGGGAGCTGCGGGTCATCGACGAGGTACGCGGCCCGCGCCGGGCCGTGCACCTGGCGTTCCACCTCGGCCCGGCGATCACCGCGGAGCTGGTGGGGAACCGGGCGGTGCTCACCTGGAACCACGACGGCGAGGACCGCTCGGCGGAACTCGACCTGCCGGGCGAGCTGTCCTGGCGCGCGCATCGCGGCGAGAGCGACCCCTCCCCAAGCTCTTCGAGCAGGGGATACCCCATGCTGGGCTGGTACTCCGCGGGCTTCGGGCGCAAGGAACCCACCACCACGCTGGTCGGCACCGGTACGGCCGACGGCGTGGAGGGGTTCACCACCGTGCTCAGGTTCCGCGGCCGGGGGTGACGCGTGGTGATCAAGAGGCTGCACCGGGCGGTGCCGGCGGCACCGCTCGTCCTGGTCCTGCTGGCGGCGACCGGCTGCACCAGCGCGTCGGACGCCCCGGCGAAGCCGACCGGTGCGCCCTCCGCGTCCGGTGCGCCCGCCGCGTCCGTGGCCCGGGTGTGCGCCGAGCCCGCGGCCGGGCCGGCCCAGGCGCCGGAGGGCGCCGTGACGGTCGACCCGGCGGTGGTCGGTGACCTTGCCGAGAAGACCAGGAGCAGCCCACCGAACACCACGTTCTGGCTCCGACCGGGCAAGCACAGGCTCGAACCGGACCGCTACGCCCAGGTCATGCCCAAGGAGGGGAACCGCTATCTCGGCGCGCCGGGCGCGGTGCTCGACGGCCGGAAGACCAACCAGTACGCGTTCGGCGGCACCGCCCGCGATGTCACCATCGGCCACCTGACCGTGGAGGGATTCGTCGCACCGAACAACGAGGGCGTGGTCAACCACGACATGGCCGACGGGTGGGTGATCGAGCACGCGAAGATCCAGTACAACTCCGGCGCCGGGCTGATGGCCGGTGCCCGCCAGCGGGTCCGCGCCAGTTGCCTGCGCGGCAACGGGCAGTACGGAATGAACGCGTACAAGACCGGCGACTCCATCAAGGGCTTGGTGGTCGAGGGCAACGAGGTCGTGGGAAACAACACCGACGACTGGGAACGGCGGCAGCCGGGCTGCGGCTGCACCGGAGGCATCAAGTTCTGGGCCGTCGACGGCGCCGACATCCGCGGCAACTGGGTGCACGACAACCGCGGAGCCGGGTTGTGGGCGGACAACAACAACAATGACTTCCGCATCGAGGGCAATGTGCTGGAGGCCAACGACGGCGCCGCCCTGATGTACGAGACCAGCTACAACGCGGTCATCCGGAACAATACGATCCGGCGGAACAACTGGGTCGAGGGCCGCAAGTACGCCGACCGCGGCGACGACTTCCCGTACGCGACCATCTACGTGTCGGAGGCCGGCGGCGAACCACGGGTCCGGGCCCGCACGGACAAGATCGAGATCTACCGGAACGTGCTGGAGAACAACTGGTCCGGGATCACTCTGTGGGAGAACGCCGACCGGTTCTGCAACAGCCCGGCCAACACCTCGACCGGATACTGCACGCTGCTGGTGAAGGACACCGGCCGCTGCGCGCGGCCGGCGATCGCCACCGCCCCGCTCAACGCCGACTGCCGGTGGAAGACCCAGCGGGTGGACATCCACGGCAACCGCTTCCTGCTGGACACCTCCGTCGTCAAGTGCACGGCGGAGTGCGGGCGCATGGCCGTGCTGGCCAACTACGGCACCTATCCGGACTGGTCGCCGTACCAGGGCCAACGGGTGGCCGAGGCGATCACCCTCCAGCAGCACAACCGCTGGCACGACAACGCCTACGTCGGACCGTGGGAGTTCATCGCCCACGACACGAGCCGCAAGCTCGACTCCGACCAGTGGCAGGGCACCCCGTACGGGCAGGACGCGGGCAGCACCTTCGCCCCACGGGCCGGTGGTTGAGATGAGCGAGGACCTGATGCGCGGCGGGCCGCCGGGCGGAACGGACACGGCGGGCACGCGGCCCGGCATCGAACCCCGCCCCACCGGCACACCGAAGGCCGTCGGGATCGTCTGGGCGTTGCTGGGCCTGAACACACTGGGCTCCGCCGGGGCGAAGACCATCGTCCCGCTCCCCCGCTCCCTCATCCAGATGGCCACCATGGGCGCGCTGCTCACCGCGTTCGCGCTGGCGCTCGCGCTCAACCTCCGGCTGCGCATCCGGGCCAGTGCCTTCGTCTTCCTGCTCACCCTGCTGCTGGTGCCGAGCGTGATCTCCAGCCTGCACCTGGAGGTCGGGCTCGGCGCGCTGTTCCGCTGCACCCGGCTGGCTCTCTTCGTCGGCACGCTGTGGCTGATCAGCCGCTGGTGGGACGGCGGCCTGACGTTCGTCCGCCACCACATCCGGATGTACTTCGCGGTGCTCGTGCTGGTGGCCGCCGGCCTGGTCCTCTCACCGGGCACGGCCATGCCCGAGTACTACGGCGGGCGGCTGGTCGGCGCGTTGTGGCCGCTGACCCCGCCGCAGATCGGACAGTACTCCGCGGTGATCATCGGGCTCACCGTGCTGCTCGTGCTGGGCCGCAGGACCACCGGGGCCAACGCGGCGGTGATCATCGTGCCGTCGTTCGTCCTGCTCGCGATGACCCATACCCGGACGGCCATGCTCGGCCTGATCATCGGGTTGGTGCTGGCCATCGGCTCGCTCCTCCTGACCAGCGCCGCCGCCCGCCGGTTCTTCGCCGGGACGGTGCTGTGCGCCACGGTGGCCGCGGTGGCGTTCAGCGCCGCGCTGCAGGCGTGGTTCCTGCGCGGACAGGACAAGGAGAACTTCTCCAACCTCACCGGCCGGGCCAAGGTCTGGGACGCCCTGCTGTCGGCTCCCCGGACGACCGGGGAGAAGGTGTTCGGCGTGGGCCTGGGCGACAAGTCGTTCGGCGGGCTGCCGATCGACAACAGCTGGCTGGCCGTCTACAACGAGCAGGGTCTGATCGGCATCGCCATCGTGGCGTCGATCCTCGTCGTGCTGGGCGGCGTCGCACTGCTGAGGCCACCGTCGCTGCCGAGGGCCTGCGCGATTTTCCTGATCAGCTACGTCGCGATCTCGTCGTACACCGAGGCCGGGCTGGGCGACGCCTCGCCGTATCTGCTGCATCTGGCCCTGGCCGCCTCGCTGCTCGTGGCACCCGCCGCGGCCGCTCCCCTCGCGACGGCCGCGGTTCCTCGACGACGCGTCCCGCCATGGGCCCGGAGGTGACCTGACCATGCATGTCCTTGTGGTGCACAACCGCTACTCCTCGGCCCAGCCGAGCGGGGAGAACAGGGTCGTCGACGAGGAGGTGGGACTGCTGCGCGCGGCCGGCCACCGGGTCGATGTGTTCGAGCGGCGCAGCGACGACATCGCCGGGCGGTCCCTGCTCGCCAAGGCCGCGGTGCCGCTGCTCGTGCCATGGAACCCGGCGGTCCGCTCGGAGCTCGCCGCCCGGCTGCGCACCGACCGGCCGGACGTGGTGCACGTCCACAACGTCTTCCCGCTCCTGTCGCCCGCGGTGCTGGCCGCCTGCGCCGACACCGATGTGCCCGTCGTCGCCACGCTGCACAACTACACCCAGGTCTGCCCGCCCGGCACGCTGCACCGCGACGGCCGGCCGTGCTCCGAGTGCGTCGGATCGGCGACGGCGCTGCCCGCCGTCCGGCACGGCTGCTACCGCGACTCCCGGTTGGCGACGGTGCCGCTCGCGGTCAGCCTGTCGGTCAACCGGCGGCGGTGGTGGTCCGGTGTGGAGCGGTTCTTCTGCATCTCCGCGGCGCAGCGCGACGTCCTGGTGCGGTCCGGCATGCCGGCCGAGCGGCTGGCGGTGAAGCACAACTTCGTGCCCGACCCGGGCGTCCGCCGCACGGGCGACGGCGAGCATCTGCTCTTCCTCGGCCGGCTCGCGGAGCCCAAGGGACTGCGGCTGCTCATGGCCGCGTGGGACGCGGTCGCGGCGGGTGGAGGGGTGGGCGTGCCGCTCGTGCTCGCCGGCGCGGGGCCGCTGGAGGGAGAGGTGATCGCCTGGGCGGCGGGCCGGGACGACGTGCGCTACGTCGGCCTGTACGACCCCGCCCAGTGCCGGCGGGCCGTCGCGCGGTCGGTCGCCGTGGTGGCTCCCTCGACGGCCCGGGAGACGTTCGGGCTGGTGGTCGCGGAGGCGATGGCGGCGGGGGTCCCGGCCGTCGCCGCCGGTCACGGCGCCTTCGTCGAACTCGTCGAGGACGGGGTGACCGGGCTGCTGCACGAGCCGGGCGATGCCGCCTCGCTCGCGTCCCGGATACGCCGGATCGCGGCCGGGCCGGGCCGCAACCGGGAGATGGGCCAGGCGGCCCGGCGCCGTTACGAGCAGGGCTTCAGCCCGGCCGTCGGGCTGGAGCGCCTGGTGGAGGGGTACCGCACCGCGATCGCGGGTCGGTCAGCACTGGCTCGTGGTGGGGACACCCGCGCGAGCGGAGATGGGGGCAATGGATGACAGGATGCCGACTCTGCGGTTCGACGGCGCTGGCGAGCGTCGTCGACCTTGGGGCGACCCCGCCGTGCGAGAGCTTTCTCGCCGCGGACCAACTGGACCAGCCGGAGCCGGCGTACCCGCTGCACCTGCGGGTCTGCACCGACTGCTGGCTCGCGCAGATCCCGCCGCTGATCACGCCGGAGGAGACGTTCAGCGAGTACGCGTACTTCTCCTCCTACTCGACCTCCTGGGTGGAGCACGCGCGCGCCTTCGTCGCCGACGCCGTACAGCGGGTGGGACTCGACGCCAAGGGCTCCGGTGCCTTCGTGGTCGAGGTCGCGAGCAATGACGGATATCTGCTCAAGCACGTGGTGGACCGCGGGATCCGCTGCCTGGGCATCGAGCCGTCGGTGAACGTCGGTGCCGCGGCGCGGGAGGCGGGTGTGCCCACGCTCACCGAGTTCCTGGATCCTGACACCGGCTCGGCCGTCCGCGCCGAGCACGGCCCGGCGGACCTGGTCGTGGCCAACAACGTCTACGCGCACATCCCCGACGTGGTCGGGTTCACCCAGGGGCTGCGTTCCCTGGTCGCCGACGACGGCTGGGTCTCCATAGAGGTGCAGCACCTGCTGACCCTGATCGAGGAGAACCAGTACGACACGATCTATCACGAGCACTTCCAGTACTACACGGTCGCGTCCGCGGCCCGGGCGCTGGCGAGCGGCGGCCTCGCGCTCGTGGACGTCGAGCTGCTGCCCACGCACGGCGGCTCCATCCGGCTGTGGGCCCGGCCGGCCGAGGTGGCCGGCGAACCGAGCCGTCGGGTGGCCGAGGTGCTGGACCGGGAGAAGGCCGCCGGACTGCGGGAGCTGTCCGGGTACACCGAGTTCTCCGCCCGGGTGGCCAAGGTGCGCCGGGACCTCCTGCGGTTCCTCGTCGAGGCGGCCGAGCGCGGCGAGACGGTCGTCGGCTACGGGGCCCCGGGCAAGGGCAACACCCTGCTCAACCACTGCGGCATCCGGTCCGACCTGCTCGCGTACACGGTCGACCGCAACCCCTACAAGCACGGCAGGTTCACCCCGGGCACCCGCATCCCGATCCTGCCGCCCGAGCGGATAGCCGCCGACCGACCGGACTACGTCCTGGTCCTGCCGTGGAACCTGCGGGCCGAGCTGACCGAGCAGCTGTCCTTTGTCCACGACTGGGGCGGCCGGCTGGTCTTCCCCATTCCGGAACTGAGCGTTGTCGAGGTCGCGTCGTGAAAGGGCACAGCATGAAGGTCGTACTTTTCTGCGGCGGTTATGGGATGCGCATGCGCGACGGTGCCTCCGACGACCTGCCCAAACCGATGGCGATGGTCGGCCCGAGGCCGCTGATCTGGCACGTCATGCGCTACTACGCGTACTTCGGGCACACGGAGTTCATCCTGTGCCTCGGATACGGGGCCCACCACATCAAGAACTTCTTCCTCAATTACGAGGAGACGACGTCCAACGACTTCGTGCTGCGGCACGGCCGGACCGAGCTGCTGTCCACCGACATCGCCGACTGGACGATCACGTTCGCGCAGACCGGCATCGAGTCACCGATCGGGGAGCGGCTGCGCCGGGTGCGCCACCACCTGGACGGCGACGAGATGTTCCTCGCCAACTACGCCGACGTGCTCACCGACGCCCCGCTGCCGGAGATGATCGACCGGTTCGCCCGGCGCGACGCCGGTGCGTCGATGATGGTGGTGCCGCCGCAGTCCTCGTTCCACTGCGTGGATCTGGGCGAGGACGGCCTGGTGGGGGGCATCACCCCGGTGAGCGAACTGCCGCTGTGGGAGAACGGCGGCTATTTCGTGCTCCGCCAGGAGGTCTTCGACCACATCCCGGAGAACGGGGACCTGGTCGCCGACGGATGCGCCCAGCTGGCCAAGCAAGGCCGGCTGGTGGCGCACCAGCACCGCGGCTTCTGGAGGCCGACCGACACCGTGAAGGAGCGGGCCGCGCTCGACGCCGCCTACGCCCGCGGCGACCGCCCCTGGGCCGTGTGGGAACGCGACGGCGCGACCGGTGTCACGGCGAGGACCGCGTGATCCGGCTCAGCACCGGGCACCTGGACCGGATCGTCGCGGTCGGCGCGCACTGCGACGACATCGCCATCGGCGCCGGCGGCACGCTGCTGACGGCGTGCCTCGCCCGGCCGGGCATCCGCGTCGACGCGCTGGTGCTCTCCGGCGGTGGCGGCGAGCGGGAGCAGGAGGAGCACGCCGCGCTCGCCGCCTTCTGCCCGGGCGCCGAACTGCGCCTGACCGTGCTCAAACTGCCGGACGGCCGGCTGCCCGCGCACTGGGACGAGGCCAAGGCCGCGGTCGAGGAGCTGCGCGAGCGTACCGAGCCCGATCTCGTCCTCGCCCCGCGCACCGATGACGCGCACCAGGACCACCGCGGCCTGGCGAAGCTGATGACCACCGCGTACCGCGACCACCTCGTGCTCGGCTACGAGATCGTCAAGTGGGACGGCGACCTCGGCCGTCCCACCGCGTACCAGCCGCTGACGCCGGAGACCGCCGAACGGAAGGTGCGGCTGCTGCAGGAGCACTACCCCTCGCAGCGGCACCGGCCCTGGTACGACCGGGAGGCCTTCCTCGGCCTGGCGCGGATCCGCGGCATCGAATGCCACGCGCGCTACGCCGAGGCGTTCACCGTCACCAAACTCACTCTCAACCTGGGGGGATGAACCTTGCGCGTACTGCTGACCGGACACCAGGGCTACCTGGGCACCGTGATGGCCCCGGTCCTCACGGCCGCCGGGCACGAGGTCGTCGGGCTGGACTCCGGCCTGTTCGCCGACTGCGTGCTGGGCCCGCCGCCCGCGGACCCGTCCGGGCACCGGGTGGACCTGCGCGACGTCACGGCCGAGCACGTGGCCGGGGTGGACGCCGTGATCCACCTGGCCGCGCTGTCCAACGACCCGCTGGGATCGCTGGCGCCGGAACTCACCTACGACATCAACCACCATGCGTCCGTACGGCTGGCCCGGCTGGCCCGCGACGCCGGAGTGCGGCGCTTCCTCTACGCGTCGACCTGCTCGGTCTACGGTGCCGCCGGTGGTGGCGACCTGGTGACCGAGGACGCCCCGCTGCGCCCGGTGACCCCGTACGCGGAGTCCAAGGTGCGGGTGGAGGACGACTTGCACGCACTGGCCGACGGCGACTTCAGCCCGGTGTTCATGCGCAACGCCACCGCCTTCGGCTACTCCCCCCGGCTGCGCGCCGACATCGTGCTGAACAACCTGGTGGGCCACGCGCTGCTGTCCGGCGAGGTGCTGGTGCTCTCCGACGGCACCCCCTGGCGCCCGCTGGTGCACGCCGCCGACATCGCACGGGCCTTCACGGCCGCGCTGACCGCGCCACGGGAAGCCGTGCACGACCGGGCGTTCAACATCGGCAGCGAGACCAACAACGTCACGGTCGCCGAGATCGCCGAGCAGGTCGCCGAGGCGGTGTCCGGCGCCAAGGTGGTCATCACCGGGGAGACCGGTGCCGATCCGCGCTCGTACCGGGTGGACTTCTCCCGCTTCCGCGCCGCGATACCCGGCTTCGACTGCGAGTGGACGGTCAAGCGGGGCGCGCTCGAACTCGTCGACGCCTACCGCGAACACGGGCTGACCCGCGAGGACTTCGAGCGGCGCTTCACCCGGCTGGCCGTGCTGCGCGCGGCGTCCGACGCCGGCGCCGTCGACGACACCCTGCGGTGGCGCCGGTGACCGCGGCCGGCTCCGGCGAGGAGATGCACGCGTTGGTGGAGCGGATGTATCCGCTCTGCCGGTCCATCACCGGCGACGGTGTGCGCGCCACCCTGGAGATCGTCGACGAGTACATCCCGTTGCAGGTGTACGAGGTGCCGACCGGGACCCAGGTGCTCGACTGGACGGTGCCGCAGGAGTGGAACATCCGGGACGCCTACATCGCCGACGCCGCGGGCAACCGGGTCGTCGACCTCGCCGCGTCCAGCCTCCACGTACTCGGCTACAGCGTGCCGGTGTCGGCGACCATGCCGCTGTCCGAGCTGCGCGGACACCTCCACACCCTGCCGGACCACCCGGCCTGGGTGCCGTACCGCACCAGCTACTACAAGCCGGACTGGGGGTTCTGCCTGGCCCAGGAGACCCTGGACGCGCTGCCGGACGGCGACTACGAGGTGCGCATCGACTCCACACTCGCCGACGGCCACCTCACCTACGCCGAGCACGTGGTCCCCGGACAGGTCGCCGACGAGGTGATCGTCTCCTGCCACGTCTGCCACCCGTCGCTGGCCAACGACAACCTGGCCGGCATCGCGGTGGCGACGTTCCTGGCCCGGGCCCTGGCCGAGCGGACGCCGTACTACACCTACCGGTTCATCTTCGCGCCCGGCACCATCGGGGCGATCACCTGGCTGGCCCGCAACGCGGAGCGGATCGATCGGGTCAAGCACGGGCTGGTGCTGGCCTGCGCCGGCGACCCGGGCCGGCTGACGTACAAGCGGAGCAGGCGCGGCGACGCGGAGATCGACCGGGTGTTGCGGCACGTACTGACCACGTCCGAACGCCCGCACCACGTCGTCGAGTTCACTCCGTACGGCTACGACGAGCGGCAGTTCTGCTCACCCGGGTTCGATCTCGGCGTGGGCTCGCTCAGCCGGACACCGTACGCCGGCTATCCCGAGTACCACACCTCGGCGGACAACCTGGACTTCGTCTCCCCGGAGGCGATGGCGGACACCCTGGCCGTCTGCCGCGAGGCGTTCTCCGTACTGGACCGCAACCGGCGGTACGTCAACCTCAGCCCTTACGGCGAGCCTCAGCTCGGCCGGCGCGGGTTGTACGACGCGCTCGGTGGCCGCAGCGACACCAAGCAGGCGCAGATGGCCATGCTCTGGGTGCTCAGCCTCTCCGACGGCGAGCACGGGCTGCTGGACGTCGCGGAGCGGTCCGGCCTGCCGTTCGACACCGTCGCCGGCGCGGCCGACGCCCTGCGGGGCGCCGGGCTGATCAAGGCGTGACGCCGATGACCACCGAGAAGGAGAAGTCGACGACACCGGCCGGGGCCTCCAAACGCGCCATGGCCGGCCGGCTGTCCTGGGGACTGGCCGACCAGGCGGCCTCCAGCATGACCAACTTCGCGGTGGGCATCTACGTGGCACGCTCGCTCGGGCTGGCCGCGTTCGGCGTGTTCAGCCTGGCCTGGGTGACCTACGGCGTGGTGCTCAGCGTCTCCCGCGGGCTGGCCACCGACCCGCTCATGGTGCGCTTCAGCGGCGTGCCGGACGCCTCCTGGCGCGGGGCGGTGGCCCGGTCCTCGGGCGCCGCGCTCGGCGTCGGCGCCGCCACCGGCGCGGCGTGCCTGGTGATCGGCCCGGTTCTCGGCGGCCATGTGGGGCCCGCGTTCGCCTGCCTCGGCGTCATGCTGCCGGGACTGCTGCTGCAGGACGCCTGGCGGTTCTCGTTCTTCGCCGCGGGCGCCGGGCGCAAGGCGTTCGTCAACGACCTCGTGATGGGCGTCGCGCTCGTCCCGGCCATGGTGGTGGCGGCCCGCGTGGGCAGCGTGGCCGCCTTCGTGCTCGCCTGGGGCGCGTCCGCCGCGGTCGCCGCGGGCTACGGCCACCTCCAGTCCGGCATCCGGCCCCGGCCCACCGGAGCCCGCCAGTGGCTTCGCGAGCACCGCGACCTCGGCTACCGGTACCTCGTCGAGAACGTCGGTGTCAGCGGCGCGGGCCAGCTGCGGGCGTACGGGCTCGGCGCGATCGTCGGAGTCGGCGCGGTCGGTGTGGTCCGGGGCGCCGAGCTCCTGCTCGGCCCGTTCCTCGCCGTACTCATGGGCCTTTCGCTGGTCACCGTCGCGGAGGCGGCACGGGTGCTGCGGCGGGCCCCGCACCGGCTGCGCGCGTTCTGCCTCCTGCTCGGCGGCGGGCAGGCCGCCGCCGCGCTGCTCTGGGGCGCGGCTCTGCTGCTGGTCCCGGACCGGTACGGGGAGCTCGTGCTCGGCAGCGTCTGGCACTCGGCGTCGGAGCTCATCGTGCCGGCCACGCTCGGCGTCGCCGGCGCGAGCCTGGGCACCGGCGCGGCGGCCGGGCTGCGCGCGCTCGCCGCGGCCCGGCGCAGCCTGCGCTGCCAGCTGATCGCCTCCACCTTCTATGTCGGCGGCGGCCTCGGCGGGGCGGTCCTGGCCGGCACGGTCGGCTCCGCCTGGGGCGTCGCCGCCGCCACATTGAGCAGCTCGGCCGTGTGGTGGCTCCAGCTGCGGTCCGCCCTGCACGAGCGCCACCACACCCCCATCCCCGAAGTGAGGACACCGTGACCGCCCAACCCCGGCTGAGCATCGGCCTGCCCGTGTACAACGGCGAGGAGTACCTGGCCGAGTCGCTCGACGCCCTGCTCGGCCAGACCTACGACGACTTCGAGCTGGTCATCTCCGACAACGCCTCCACCGACGGGACCCAGGACATCTGCCGCGAGTACGCCGCGCGGGACTCGCGCATCCGCTACATCCGGCTGCCCAGGAACATCGGCGCCGCGCCCAACCACAACTATGTCTTCACCCAGTGCCGCGGCGAGCTGTTCAAGTGGGCCTCGCACGACGACCTGTACGCCCGCGACCTGCTGCGGCGCTGCGTGGAGGCGCTGGACGAGCGGCCGGACGTGATCCTCGCGCACGCCGACCAGGCGGTCATCGACGGCGACGGCAAGGTGAAGGTCCCGTACGAGTACACGCTCGCCACCGCCTCCCCGCACGCGCCGGAACGCTTCCGCAGCATGCTGTTCGAGCCCGGCGGCGACGACTTCTACGGGGTGATGCGGGCCGACGTGCTGCGCAGGGTGAAGCCGCACGACAGCTACCACCACGCGGACCGCACGTTCGTCGCCGAGATCGGCCTCAACGGACCCTTCCACCAGGTGCCGGAGCTGCTGTACTTCCGCCGCGACCACCCCACCCGCGCCGAGCGGGCGAACCCCTCCAAGCGGTCCCGGTGCGTCAACCTGGACCCGCGCCGGGCCGGCCCCCTGCACCCGACGCCCCGGCTGCTCGCCGAGTACGTCTGGGGCTTCGTCTCGGCCGTCCAGCGGGCGCCGTTGTCCGCGGCCGACCGGCGCGCGTGCTACCGCCACCTGGCCGCGTGGATGGCGAGCCGGTCCCGGCCGGGCGCCGGCGAGCGGGTCGAGGACCGCGCCCCGGTCGACCCCGCCCGGCTCACGGTCTCCGTCGACGCCCTCGTCGCAGGACGCGAGGGGCGGCAGAGGTGACGTCGTTACGGGTGGGGGTGTTCGGCCTGCTCGGCTCCGGCAACCTCGGCAACGACGGGTCGTTGGAAGCCGTTCTCGGCCACCTCCGCGCCGAGCACCCGGAGGCGGTCGTGGACGCGCTGTGCGGCGGACCCGAGGTCGTCGCGAGCCGGTACGGGATTCCCGCGACGCGGCTGCACTGGTACCGCGGGGAGTACCGGACCGCGTCACGCGCGGGCGCGATCGCGGGGAAGGGTCTGGGCAAACTCGTCGACGTCGTCCGCACCGCCGCCTGGGTGCGCCGGCACGACGTGGTGATCGTGCCGGGCATGGGCGTCCTGGAGGCCACGCTGCCGCTGCGGCCGTGGGGCTTCCCGTACTCGCTGTTCCTGCTCTGCGCGACCGGCCGGCTGCTGGGCGTCCGGGTCGCGCTGGTCGGCGTCGGCGCCGCCCCGATCGGCGACCGGCCGACCCGGGCCCTGGTGCGCTGGTCGGCGCGGCTGGCCTCGTACCGCTCGTACCGGGACACCCTGTCCCGCGACGCGATGCGGGCGATGGGCGTGGCCACCGCGCGCGACGAGGTCTACCCGGACCTCGCGTTCGCCCTGCCGGCGCCGCCGCCCGTCCCGACGGGTGGCCGGGTCTGCGTCGGCGTCATGGACTTCCACGGCGGCAACGACGACCGGGCCCGGGCCGAGGAGATCCACCGGCGCTACCTCGAAGGGACGACCCGTTTCGTGCGTGCGCTGGTCGAGGAGGGCAGACAGGTCCGGCTGCTCACCGGCGACGCGTGCGACGCGCCGGTGGTCGCCGCGATCCTCGATGCGGTGGATTCGCCGCTGGTCACCGCCGCCGAGACGGCCTCGCTGGCCGACCTGATGCAGGAGGCGGCGGCTGCCGACGCCGTGGTGGCGACCCGCTACCACAACCTGGTCTGCGCGCTGAAGGTCGGGACACCGACGCTCGCGATCAGCTATGCGGCGAAGAGCGACGCGCTCATGGATCGGATGGGGCTGGGCGCGTACTGCCACCCGGCCCGCGAGGTCGAAGCCGACCGGCTGCTGGAGCTGTTCCGGGAGTTGGAGAAACGATCGGAGCAGTTGCGGCGGACCCTCGCCGAGCGGAACGAGGACGCCGCGCGACAACTCGCCCAGCAGTTCGCCGCCTTGACGAGATCCCTGTTCACGTCGACCGCCCGTCAGGAGGCAACCCGATGAAAGCGACCGAAGTCCCGGAGATCTCCGGCGCATACCTCTTCGAGCCGACCCCGCACGCCGACGAGCGCGGCTTCTTCTGCCGCACCTTCGACGCCGACGTGATCCGCTCGGTGGGCCTCGACCCGAACGCCTTCCTCCAGGACAGCGTGTCCCGCTCGGTCCGGGGCGTGCTGCGCGGAATGCATCTGCGCTCCGGCGCCGGCGAGGCCAAGCTGGTGCGGTGCTCGTACGGCAGGATCTTCGACGTCGTCGTGGACCTGCGGCCGGACTCGCCGACGTACCTGGGCCGGGCCTTCTTCGAGCTGTCCGGCGAGACGCAGGCGACCCTGTACATCCCGGCGGGGTGCGCGCACGGCTTCCAGGCGCTGACCGAGACCGCCGACACCTCGTACCGGATCGACCGCCCGCACGACCCCAGCGAGGACGTGACGATCGCCTTCGACGACCCGGAGCTGGCGATCCCGTGGCCGCTGCCGGTCACTTCGATGTCCCAGCGGGACCGGGAGGCGCCGAGCCTCGCCGAGGTCCTGAAGCACGAGGAGAGGTGAGGTCGACGTGAACACCGAAGGCACTGAAGAGTTCGCTCTACCTCTTTCGCGGCAGGCCAACGAGCGGCTGCACGCCCTGGTCCCCGGTGGCGCGCACACCTACGCCAAGGGCGACGACCAGTATCCCGAGGACCTGGCGCCGGTCATCAGCCACGGCCGCGGTGCCCATGTGTGGGACGTCGACGGCAACCGCTACATCGAGTACGGGTCCGGCCTGCGGTCGGTCAGCCTCGGCCACGCCCACCCACGCGTGATCGAGGCGGTGCGGCGGGAACTCGACCGCGGCAGCAACTTCGTCCGGCCGTCCATCGTGGAGGTCGAGGCCGCGGAACGCTTCCTGGCCACGGTGCCGACCGCCGAGATGGTGAAGTTCACCAAGAACGGCTCCGACGCCACCACCGCCGCGGTGCGTCTCGCCCGTGCCGTCACCGGGCGCCCGCGGGTGGCCATCTGCGGCGACCATCCGTTCTTCTCCGTCGACGACTGGTTCATCGGCACCACGCCGATGTCCGCCGGCATTCCGGCGGCGACCACCGAGCTCACCGTGACGTTCCCCTACGGGGACCTGGCCGCCGCAGAGGAGCTGCTCACCCGTTACGAGGACGAGGTCGCCTGCCTGATCCTCGAACCGGCCGGCCACACCGAGCCGCCGCCCGGGTACCTCGCCGGCCTGCGCGAGCTGGCCGACCGGCACGGCTGTGTACTGATCTTCGACGAGATGATCACCGGCTTCCGCTGGTCCGAGGCGGGCGCCCAGGGCCTGTACGGCGTCGTCCCCGATCTCTCCACCTTCGGCAAGGCGCTGGGCAACGGGTTCGCCGTCTCCGCGCTGGCCGGGCGCCGCGACCTGATGGAGCGCGGCGGGCTGCGTCACTCCGGCGACCGCGTGTTCCTGCTGTCCACCACGCACGGCGCGGAAACGCACTCCCTGGCGGCGGCGATGGCCGTGCAGAGCACCTACGTCGAGGAGGGCGTCACCGCGCGGCTGCACGCCCTCGGCGAGCGGCTGGCCGCCGGTGTCCGCGAGGTCGCGGCCGGCATGGGCGTAGGCGACCACGTCGTCGTGCGGGGCCGGGCCAGCAACCTGATCTTCGCCACCCTCGACGAGAACGGACAGCCGTCGCAGCGATACCGCACCCTGTTCCTGCGCCGGCTCCTCGCGGGCGGAGTGCTGGCGCCGTCGTTCGTGGTGAGCAGCGCGCTCGACGACGCCGACATCGACCGCACCGTCGAAGTGGTGGCCCAGGCGTGTGCGGTGTACCGGAAGGCGCTGGACGCCGGTGACCCCACACCCTGGCTGTCCGGGCGGCCGGTGAAGCCGGTGTTCCGCCGCTTGGCGTGACATGACGTGACGTCAGCGCTGCTCCTGCGGAACGGCGTCGGCCACCCGATCGACCAGCCAGGCGGTCGCCGGCACCACCGCCAGCGCGGTGCAGCAGCCACCCAGGGCGTCGGTCGGGTAGTGCGCGCCCAGGGCGACCTCCGCCCAGCCCATGGCGGCGCCGGCGACCAGCGCCGCGGCGAGCACGAGCAGCGTGCCGGCCGTCCTGCCGAGGCCGAGCCGGCCGGTCACGAGCAGCGCCACCACGAGGGCGAGCGCGGTGAGGAAGGCGGTGTGCCCACTCGGGTAGGACAGGTTGTCGCCGTGGATGGTGCGTCCCGCCACGAACTTGATCAGCGTCGCCGTCCCCACGGCGATGCCGACCCCCGCGACGACGAACACCGCCGCGCGAGGAAACCGCAGCAGCAGACAGCCCGTCACAGCGGCCACGACCAGCATCGCCGCTCCCCCGGGCTCCCCCAGGAAGTCCATGGCCAGAGCGACGTCCCGCCACGGCGGCCGCACACTGTCCGCCGTCGGCCGGACGATCCACGCGTCCACGCGCCCGGGCTCGCTGTGGCCGGCGTACAGGACCCCGAGCACGACGACCACCAGCGCGGCGAGGACGGCGATCAGCCCGAGCCGTACGCGTAACGCCGAGGGCAGCAGACGATCCAACGTAAGCCCCCCGTCGTGTCCGACCCATCCCCTCGGGATCGGCCTCTCCTTGTCACCCTAACCCCGGCCTGGCGGTTCCCGGCCCGTCCGGCCGTGGTCACCTGATCGCGGCTGCCGGCCGGTCGACCTGGAGGTGGAGGGCGGGCTCGCCCGTGCGGCGGAGGCGGGTCCGTTCTCGCGGGTGATGATCGGAAGCGACACGGCGGCCAGGATGGATCACGTCGAAACAGCGAACAACTCCCCAGGAGCCAAGGTGTTTTCCTCCCGCCACAAGACCGCTGCCGTGCTCGCCGCCCTCGCCGTGACCGTCACTCTGGCCGGTGTCTCCACCGCTTCCGCCGCCCACCATGAGGCGCGCGAACCCGCGGTGGCGAGCGTGACCGGGAGCGCGACGTTCGAGCTCCCCTACTGGAAGGACGAGGACGTCCGCTCGTTCAGCTTCGACGCGCACGGCGCCCCGTACACCCACTCCGTGCCGCGGGCGCCCCAGGGTATGCCCTTCGACGCCGAGGGCACGGTCAAGGTCTCGCACCACTTCGCCGACCGGAACGTCACCCACACCGCCGAGGGCCGGGTGGACTGCCTGGTCACCTCGCCGCACACCGCGACCCTGACGGCGGTCATCACCAAGGTCAGCCCCGGTGGGCCGGACTGGCTGGGCAAGCGGATCGGCTTCAGCGTCCACGACGGCGGCAAGGGCGAGCGTGACCGGGTCGGCTTCTCCTGGAACGGCCTGAACCGGGACGACAAGGGTGAGGACCTCCCCGTCGGCACCTGCATGGCCCCCGCGCCCTACGCTCCCGTCGTCAAGGGCGGCTACACCGTCAAGCACGCCGAGCTGCCGTCGCCCCCGTGGAAGAAGTGACCGCACGGAACATTCCGGGCGTACGAGAACCTCAGGAGCTGTTGTCAGCCGTGCTGAGCCCCGGCTCGGAGCGATCCACCAGTTTCGCGTGGTCGGTCTCGGGGAGCCAGTCACGCTGCGGCGAGTAGTCCAGCCAGCGCCGGGTGCGGCCGGCTTCGGCGAAGCCGCGCAGCAGGGTGTCGAGCAGCGGGTGGCGGTAGGACTCGCGCCAGGCCAGCGACCACGCGTACAGCGGGGTCGGCTCGACGAGTGGGATGGAGCGCAGACCGGCGTGGTCGGGCAGCGGCGCGTCGGCGGGGAAGAGGGTGAAGCATGTGGCGTCGGTGCGGATGTGCTGGGCGAGGTGGTCCAGCCCCAGGTTGGGGCCGTCCTGGCGCCGGGTGATCCGGAATTCGTCGGCGAAGCGGCGGAGGAAGTCCAGGCGGGTCAGTTCGGCCGGGCACCACAGGGTGCTGTCGCGCAGGTCGGCCGGGCGTAGTGCGTCGGCGCCGGCCAGCGGGTGAGACGGGCCGACCACCGCGTCGACGGGTTCCAGCCGCACGAGCCGTTGGGTGAGTTCCGTGCCGCGACCGCCCGGCAGCGGATGCACCCGGCCGAAGCCCAGGTCGGTGTCGCCGCGCAGCAGTGCTTGGGCGACCGAGGGCCAGTCGCGGCCCGGGCCGGGCTCCAGCCTCACCGGGCCGAGCTCCCGCACCGCCTGGGCGACGGTGCGCAGCGGCGTGTACAGGTGCCCCCACGTGTCGACGCGTACGACCGGCCCGGCGCCGGTGACCGCCGCGAGCGCGCGCTCGCCCGCCGCGAGCGCCTCGCGGGCGGCCGGCAGGAACCGCTCGCCCGCGTCGGTCAGCCTGACGCCACCCTCGCGCTCGAACAGACGGACGGCCAGCAGCTCCTCCAGGCGCGCGATGCGCTTGGACAGCGCCTGCTGGCTGGTGTTCAGCTCCTCGGCGGCCCGGCCGAAGTGCAGCGTCCCGGCGGTCGTGGCGAACGCGCGGACCTGGGCAAGGTCAAGATCCATGCCGCTGACCCTATGCGACAGCCGCTCGTTGTCGGCCAGGTGGATTCGTTGTTGGCCGGGCCACGACCCCGCACGGTCAGATGTTCCCGAGCGCCGCACCAGGCCGAACGACCGGGAAACACCCACCACCGAAGGAGTGCGACCATGACCGGCACCGACCCCAGGACCATCGTCATCCGCTACGTCGAGGCCGTCCGCGACGGCGACGCCGACGTCATCCACGACAGCTTCGCCGAGGACGCGACCTGGCACTACCCGGGCGACCTGCCCATCTCCACGGTGTGGCGCGGCCGCGACGCGATCATCAACGACTTCCTGGGCGGCATGGGACCGCTCCTCGTCCCCGGCAGCATGGAGGTCGAACTGGTCAGCACGATCGCCGAAGGCGACCGCGTGGTCGCCGAATGGACCTCGAGGGCCGAGACCGTCCACGGCGGCATGTACGACAACCGCTGCATCGGCATCTATACCGTCCGCGACGGAAAGATCACCTCCGTCATCGAATACGCCGACACCCGGCACGTGGCCGCGGCCCTCTTCCCGGACCTCGGCACCCACCGGACCACCGACACCGAGTGAGCCGTGCCCGGCCGGACGAAGCACCCGTCCCACCTGGCTCGGCAAGGCCCTCACCTACTCGTCACTCCACAACCTGGCCGACGACCGGTGGTCGCGCAGGCAGCGGCGGCGGCGTCCGGGGCGACCGGCAAGCACACCGGCGGGTCCTTGCAGTACGAACGTGCCGCGGAACGCTCCGACGCGCCCCTCAACACGCCCGCGCATGCGCCCCCGCGCTTCCGCGGGGTGTTCCCCGGTGCTTGTCTCCCCGCCCCGCGCCCACTGGAATGCACAGCGACGGAACGCTCCACTCCGACCACCGCGAGAGGTGTGAGTCACGACGTGATCCACATGACCGAAACGCTGGCCGTGCACACCATCGAGGGGTTCCTCACCCCGGACGAGACCTCCCACGTCATCAAGACGCTGGACGAGCACCTCGACGCGACGGGATGGGTTCCCACGCGACCCAGCGATGGCATGACGCCACCCGAGGAAGTGCAGGACATCCTCGACGACGCCGTCGAACGGGCCCTGCCTGCCATCCGACGGGTCTTCCCCTCCATCGCCGGTGCCACGCCGTGGGACTACCACGACCTCGGCCCCGGGGACGAGATAGCGCCGCACCTACATGGCGTGGACGACCCCTACGCGCGGCCACAACGGGTCGCGCGGGTGGCCTTCCACCTCCAGGAGGCGGAGCACGGCGGAGAGTTCTTCGTCGACACCTCCTCCTCCGAAGCCCTGTGGACCGACCGCACCGCCGAACCGGGCAGCGGCTTCCTGCCGGGCACCCGGTTCGCCCGCGAGATCTCGCACCACGCGCCACCCGAGGCCCTGGCCGCGCTACAGCGCCTCCCCCGCACCCGCTGGACCAGCGCACCGCCCGCCGGGACCGCTGTGGTCTACGGCGCGCAGCTCGTACATGGCGTGCAGCCGGTGATCGAAGGGCGGCTGCGCAAGCTCATCACCAACCTGCTTGACACGCCTCCCCGTTGGTGACCTGAGTCAGAGTTTCTTCACCGGCTCCCTGGCGGCCCGACCTTCGGGCCGCCGCTGCGCTTCGCGGCCGGTACCTCCATCGCCTCCCGGCATATCACCGCCCGCCCGGCGGGCTACGGGAACGAGCCCGGGAAGCCGTACGCCGCCGACCCGAGCCGGCAGTCGTCGACTCCTGAGAGGCGGCCCAGGAGGCCACCCACCCCTCCACGATCGGGCGCTGAGCGATCCGGCGGAGTAGAGCGCTGATCCCCGCTCGATGCCCGAGACTCGGCATCCGAGCCTTCGCCCAACCCGAACAACGGAGGGTCGGCGGCACACTTCACCGCATCCATTGAGGCCGATTCGTTCGGATCATCTGTGCGTTCTCGGGCGTCCTCGACCAGATCCACCGCTCCCGCTGCGCGCCAGGAAGCCGGTGCACAGATGACGGCCGCGCAGGACCATCGAGCGCGGCTCGCCCGTCCCGGTCGCCCTCCAGCGGCTCCCATCGGTCCAGCAGCTCCGCGTGGGCCCGCCGGAGAAGCCGGTACTTCCGAAGGAATTCACATCCCTCGGCTCAAGATCTCTCCGCCGAGCATTTTCAGCCGGGCCCTTGACCTCTCCGAAGGTGGCGGACAATGATCACGGTGCGCCGCGCGCGAGAGAACTTTCCAGAGGCGAGCAACTTTTCGTTCTCACACTTCAGGGAGGTGCAGGGCTGTGCGTTCCATCACCGCTCCCGTGGCGGCCCCCGTCGCATCGGGCCGCTTTCCCCTACTCGGCCACCTTCCGCAGTTGGCCGTCAAGCGGGTGGGCTTCCTGCAATCGGTCAGGGCGCAGGGCGACATCGTCAGGATATTCCTGGGGAATCGGCCGGTGTTCGTCCTGAACTCACCGGAGGCCGTACACGCCGTTCTTGTGACGGAGAGCAGGAAGTTCGGCAAAGGGCTGCTGTTCGACATCGCGCGGCCTTTCATCGGGAACGGCATCATCACCTCCGAGCGGGATGTCCACCGGCGTCAACGGCGCGCTCTTCAGCCGGCTTTTCACCGTGACAGCATCGCCGCGTGCGTCGGCACGATGACGGACATCGCCGAGGAACAGGTGTCGTCCTGGAACCCGGGCGAGGTGATCGCCATGGATCTGGTGATGCGCCGGATGATGACGGTCATGCTCGTCGCGACCCTGTTCAGCACCGAACGCCCGGACGGCGCCGCCGCCGTGGCCGAGCTGGGGGAACGGGTCTCCGAGCACCTGACCACGGTGATGCGCGGGGTCTTCGTGGGCACCGTCCTGCCCGAGCCGATCGCGTCCTCGCCCGCGCTGGGGCACCGCGGGTTCCTGTCCGCGGCCGCGGCACTGCGCGAACTCGCCGACACCGCCGTGCGGCAGGCTCGGCAGGAACCTGCCGACCGCGGCGATCTGCTGTCGATCATGTTCGCCGGCACCCCCGGGAATCCGCGGGGGATGACCGACGTGGAGGCCCGCGACGAGCTGCTGTCCATGCTCATGGCCGGCGCCGAAACCACGTCGACCACCTTGTCCTGGGCGCTGCACGAACTGGGCCGACGACCGGAGATCACCGAACGGATCAAAGCCGAGTGTGATGCGCTGCCCGTCGGAGCACTGCCCGGCGCGGCGACGCTTCCTTTCACCGACCGATTCCTCCGGGAGGTGCTCCGCCTCCACCAGCCCAACTGGCTGCTCATGCGGCGTGCCCTGGAGCCGGTGCGGATCTTCGGCGTCGAGATCCCGCAGGGGGCCGAGCTGATCTACAGCGCGGTGACGATGCACCGGGACCCGGCCTACTTCCCGGATCCCCTGCGGTTCGACCCGGACCGGTGGCTCAGCCGCGCCGAGAAGGATCTTCCACCCGGAGCCTACGTTCCGTTCGCCCTCGGCAACCGGAAGTGCATCGGGGACCACTTCGCGATGACCGAGATGCTGGTCGTCCTCCGCTCGATCGTCTCGCGGTGGCGACCGCGGCCGGTCGAGGGGCACCGGGTCCGGCCGGTGGTCCACGCGCTGATCCGGCCCAACGCGCTGCCCATGCGCGTCTCACGCTGGCCGACCGGCTGAACCGGCCCCGCTCCTGGAGGTGCGCCACACCATGGCATCGAGCACAAAGCCTTCCGCGCCCGAGGTCGGTTCCCTGGCCGAGGACGACCACGCTCCCCCGACTCCGGTCCCCATCCCCTTCCCCCGCCGGATCAGCCCGGACTTCCGAGCCGCCCACGACCGCCACCTCGCCTGGCCGAAGTCCTTCGGCTTCCTCTCCTCGGAAGCAGCGGAGGCCCACCACCTCAAGGGACAGTTCCCGCTGATCGCGGCCATGTTCTACCCGAACGCGACCGGAAGCGAACTGGACCTCGGAGTCGACCAGCAGAGCTGGTACTTCCTGTTCGACGACGCACTCGACGAACAGTGGGGCCGATCGCCCGAGCGGGTCCACCACCTCGTCGAACTGGTCAAAGAGGGCACCACCGGCGAGGCACCCCCGTTGCCGTTGGCCAGTGCCTTCGCCGACATGCGACGCCGCAGCTGCCAGGACATGCCCGAGGAATGGATCCGACGATCGGCGGCCCACTGGTCCTGCTACCTCGACCACCACGTCCACGAGGCGCGCAGCCGGCAGGCCGACACCCCCATGTCCCTTGGCACATATCTGCGCGTCCGGCGCCACACCATAGGTGTGGCACCGGTCATCGACCTCGCCGAGCGTCTGTCCTCGTGCGTCCTCCCGGACCACCTGTACGCGCTGCCGCACCTGTCGGTCATGCGCGAGATGACGAAGACGTTCATCATCTGCGACAACGACATCGTCTCCCTGGAGAAGGACGCGGCACTGGGAGAGCGGAACAACCTCGTGCTCTGCCTGGAACGCACACACGGACTCTCCCGGCCGGAAGCGACACGAAGGGTCCTCCGCCGCCAGAGCGAAGCCCTGGAACTGTTCATCAGCGCCCAGCGCGTCCTTCTCGGCGCGACAGCGACGAGCCATCTCGACCGGGCCGAACGCGACCTGCTGCGGCGCTACTGCACGGAGGCTCTGCAAACCACCATCCGCGGCGCCCACGACTGGCACCACGCCTCCACCCGCTACCGCGTGTAGGCCGGCGCCCGCCATCGCCACAAGACGGCGTTCCCAAGTTCGACACAGCTATCGACACAGCTGAGGAGCACGCACCATGCCCGATCACCGCTCAGCGTCCTTCGTAGCCTCCGAGCGGGACCGCACCTGCCCGTTCGACCCGTCGCCGGACCTCCTCCGCATGCGTGAGGAGGACGGTCTGCCGCGGCTGCGCGTCGTCCACCCGGTGCGCGGCGAGATCGACGCCGTCGTCCTCACCAGATACGCCGACGTCCGGGCCGCCTTCGCGGACCAGCGCCTGGTGACGGGCAACGGCATCGACCCCACCCTGCCGCGCACCCTGTACAACCACCCCGGCTTCCTGCCCGCCTACAGCGGTCCGGAGCACACCCGCCTCCGCCGCATGCTCACCGGCAGCTTCACCGTGCGTCAGGTCGAGCGACTGCGGCCCGCGTTGGAGGCGACAGTCTCCGACCACCTCGACGCGATGGCGGAACACGGGCCCGTGGTCGACCTGGTCGAGGCGTTCGCCCTGCCCATCCCCTCACTGGCGATCTGCGAACTGCTCGACGTCCCGTACGGGACACGGTCCATGTTCCAGCGCTGTTCCCAGGTGATCATGGACGGGACGACCGACGCCGACCGTCTGCTGGCCGCCTCGGCCGAACTGAACGCGGCCATGGCGGACATCGTCGCCCGCAACCGGGCCACCCCCGGGGACGGGGTGCTGGGCACGGTGGTGCGGCAGCACGGCACGGAGCTCACCGACGACGAACTCATCGGATTCGGAACCACCCTCCTCGTCGGGGGACACGAGACCACGGCGACCATGCTTGCCCTGAGCGTGCTGGCCCTGCTCCGCGATCCGGACCAACTCGCCGCCCTCCGTGACGACCCCACGGTCACCGACACAGCCGTGGAGGAACTCCTGCGCCATCTCGCCATCCCCGCACCACTCCTGCGCACGGCCATGGCCGATATCGACCTCAACGGCAACAGGATCGCCGCGGGCGAGCACGTACTGCTCTCTCCCCTGACCGCGAACCGAGACTCCGACCTCGTCCCCGAGCGACCCGACGACCTCGACCTCCGCCGCCGCCCGGTCGCCCAGCTGTCCTTCGGCTTCGGCGCCCACCAGTGCCTGGGCCAGCAACTGGCCCGACTGGAACTGAGGACCGCCCTGCCGGCCCTGCTCCGCCGCTTCCCCACCCTCCGGCTCGCCGTCCCCGAAGCCGACCTCCGCTTCCGCCAGGGCTCGACGGTCTACGGCGTCGAGGCGCTCCCGGTCACCTGGTGACCGGTCGGCCACCGGAAGCACTGCCCCATGATGGTGAGCGGAGTCACCGTCACATCGTGTGAGATGTGAGTGATCCTATGTGTCATGAACATCCATCGCGCCTCGCCGCTGGAACCCGACCGAGACACGATGGTCGACATGGCGAACCTGGTGACACAACAGGTCGCCACCTTCCTCACGGCACTGGACCGACGGCCGACGCACGACATGACCGCTCCCGAGGTCGAGGAGCAACTGACGGCCTCCTTCCTGTCCGGGCCGCCGGAGAACGGTGCCCCCTTCGAGTCGCTCATGGACCGGCTCGGGGCAGCTGCCGAGAGCGCCATCGAATCCGCCGGTCCGCGGTTGATGGCCGTGTTACCCGGGGGCGGACTCTATTCGTCGGCACTCGCCGAGTTCTTCACCAGGGCCCTCAACCGCTACGGCACCCTCGCCGCCGCGGCACCCGCCCTGACCGCCATGGAGGAAGGTGTCCTGCGCTGGATGGCCCAGGACGTGTGCGGGCTTCCGCCCGGCAGTTCGGGAATCCTCACCACCGGCGGGTCCATGGCCAACCTCTCCGCCGTGGTGACGGCCCGTCATGACCGACTGGGAGAGGACATCGGGCGGGGCACCCTCTACGTCAGCGAACAGGCGCACTACTCCGTCGCGAAGGCTGCCCGTATCGCCGGGATCCGGCAGCAGAACGTTCGCGTCATACCGGTCACCGAAAACCTGACGATGGACCTCGGCGTGGCCGCCGAACGGATACGTGCCGACCGCCGTGCGGGATTGCGTCCGTTCCTGCTGGTCGCGACAGCGGGAACCACGGACACCGGGGCCATCGATCCGCTGACGGAGGCGGGCGACCTGGCTGATCGCGAAGATCTCTGGTTCCACGTGGACGCGGCCTACGGGGGCTTCTTCCGGCTCACCGCACGCGGCCGCGAGCGCACGGCGGGCATCGAGCGGGCGGACTCCGTGACCCTGGATCCCCACAAAGCCCTGTTCCTGCCGTTCGGCACCGGTGCCCTCGTCGTCCGGGAACCGGCCCGCCTGCATGCCGCGCACGAAGGTTCCGCCCCCGCCCTGCAGGACGTCGGCGCGTCCGACACCCTTCCGGACTACGCGCAACGGGGAATCGAGCTGAGCAGGGAGAACCGGGGGGTGAGGGTATGGCTCCCGCTGCACCTCCATGGGCTGTCCGCCTTTCGCGACGCGCTCGACGAAAAGCTCGACCTCGCGGAGCACATCCACAGCAGGCTGAGTGCCATTCAGTGTCTCGATGTCCCCTGGCAGCCCGAGTTGACCGCTGTCGCCTTCGCGGTCCGGCCGAGGCATCCCGGGGAGACGGCACGACGTGATGCCGAGGCCGCCACCCGGCAGCTCCTCGACAGGATCAACTCCGACGGCCGTGCGATGGTGCACAGCACCACCATCGGGGGACGGCAGCTGATCCGCATCTGCGTGCTCGCGCATCGCACGCACAAGGAACACGTGGACGAAGTACTCGACGCGATCACCGCCGGGACCGCCGAGCCGTGAGCTCGAGCGTCATCGAGAACAACTGCGCGCGAAACACCGGCCCCGAAGAGGGCGGTGTCGACACACACGGAAAGTCAAGCAAGTCATGGCACCTCGATATGCAATCTTCGATGCGAGCGACCAGTCATTCGGTGAGTTCATATGCCACCAGTGGGAAACCGCCGCAAGCGCACTTCGCCTTCCTCATGAGGGCATGAGGCAGATGGAATCAATTCTCCGCGAGGTCCTTGCCGAGTGGTTCGACACGCCCATCGGACACGAATGCCAAATGCCCTCGTACGTTGCCGCGGACGGCTTCCCGGCCGAATTCTCGATCAACTGGTCAGGAGCCCAACCGGAGCTCCGGATCCTCTTCGACGCCGGATTCTGCTCATCCCGGCCCAGCGAATCGGCCATGGAGGTGTCGCGGAAACTCGCGAGCCGGCCGGGCGTCGGTCTCGACCGGTACCTGAGTGTCGAGGACCTTTTCCTCGGCGACGCCGGCCACGAGCCCGCGCCCCTGTGGCATGCGATGGCCTGGCGCCCTGGTGAGGGGCTCGTCTTCAAGGCGTACTTCGGGCTCTACCGATGGGATCACCGATGGCGTGAGGCCGTGATCGGGCAAGCCATGGAGCGGCTGGGCATGGGCTCCGCATGGGCGAACACGGTGCGATCGCAAGGCCTGGTCCCCGGCGACAGGGAGCTCGAGTTCTTCGCCCTGGACCTGTCCCACGGACCCAAGGCACGAGCCAAGATCTATTACCGCAATCGCGTCGTGGACCTGGAAACGGTCAATGCTTTCGCCTCGACAGCACGGGCCCACGATCCGCTGCACGCGTCGAAGGCGTTCGGCATACTCGCCGGTCCGGACAGGAAGGACGCGGGTGAGTCGGCGTGGACGTGCCTGGCGTTCCGGGGCGGCGCGGACCGGGCGGACGAGGCGACCACCTACCTGCGGATGCCGGATCTTTGTGAAGACGAACGGGAGGTGGTCCGTCGCGTAGAAACGGTTCTCCTCGATGAGGGCGTGCCCACGGGTCCCTACCGGACTCTTATCAATTCGCTGGCGCCCAAAGCACTGGATTCGTTCACGGGCCTTCAGGAGCTCGTCAGCTACCGAACGGGGCGCGGCCGCGGCGACGTCACGACCTATCTGCGCTTCTCGGTCTACCCGGGCCCTTGCCCCGAGGACCACGCGTTCCAACAGGTCGGCGCGACAGCGTCCCCGAACCCGTGAGCCGCGCGGCCTTCCTTCCTCTTCGGCCGGATGCCCACCGGCGGATCACGCCGGGCGGGGCGGTGGATCCGGCTGAGCGCGACCAGTCAGCGATCCCGGCGGGCGTTGAGTCGGGCGGCCTGGCGTGTCAGGTGGTCGCGCTCGGCGAGATTGGGTGCCTTGTGGGCCGCCTCGGCGTACAGCCGTGCCGCCGTCGCCAGGTCACCGTCACGCTCATGGAGGTACGCGGCCACCGCGGCGTAACGGGGTAGTGAGGCGTCCAGCGTCGCGAGTGCCGCCAGGCCGGCGCGCGGCCCGTCGGCCTCGCCGACGGCCACGGCGCGGTTGAGCCGGACGACGGGGTTGTCGGTCAGGCGCGTGAGCTCGTCGTACCACTCGACGATCTGCGTCCAGTCTGTCTCCTCCGCGGTGGGCGCGTCGGCGTGGAGGGCTGCGATGGCGGCCTGCGCCTGGAACTCGCCCAGCCGGTCGCGGGCGAGGGCCGCCTGGAGGATCGCGATGCCCTCGGTGATCGCCTCGGTGTCCCATCGGCCGCGGTCCTGTTCGGCGAGGGGTACCAGGCTGCCGTCGGGCGCGGTCCGGGCGGCGCGCCGGGCGTGGTGGAGCAGCATGAGGGCGAGCAGCCCCGCCGCCTCGGGGTGGTCGACCCGGGCCGCGAGCTGCCGGGTGAGCCGGATGGCCTCGGCGGCGAGGTCGACGTCGCCGGAGTAGCCCTCGTTGAAGACCAGGTAGAGGACGCGCAGCACGGTGGCGACGTCGCCGGGCTGATCGAACCGTATGCCGGCCACGGTGCGCTTGGCCCGGCTGATGCGCTGTGCCATGGTCGCCTCGGGTACCAGGTAGGCCTGGGCGATCTGGCGGGTGGTGAGCCCGCCGACGGCACGCAGGGTGAGCGCGACCGCGGACGACGGCGTCAGCGAGGGGTGGGCGCACAGGAAGTAGAGCTGGAGCGTGTCGTCCACCGCGGGCGTGGGCCCGGGTGCCGGCTCCTGGTCGACGAGGTCCTCACGCCGATGGCGGGCGGCGTTCGCGCGGGCCTGGTCGAGGAACTTGCGCCAGGCGACGGTGATCAGCCAGCCCTTCGCGTCCCGTGGGGGGTCGCTGGGCCAGAGGCGGACCGCCTCGATGAGCGCGTCCTGCACGGCGTCCTCGGCCGCCGCGAAGTCGGCTCCGCGGCGGACGAGGACGGCGAGAACGTTCGGGGTGAGGCTGCGGAGCAGGGCCTCGTCCATCAATGGAAGCACTCCGTGATGGTGGGCGGCGCGGTCAGGAACGGGCGCACCTCGAGCCACTCGTGGATGGGCTTGCCGCCGGCGCCGGGGGCGGCCGACAGTTCCCCGGCCAGCTCGACGGCGCGCTCGTAGGTGTCGACGTCGATCACCATCCAGCCGGCGATGAGGTCCTTGGTCTCGGCGAACGGGCCGTCGGTGACCGGTGGGCGCCCCTCGCCGTCGTAGCGGACCCACATCCCCTCGGGGGCGAGCGCCTGACCGTCGACGAACTCGCCGGTCTTCTCGAGCCGGGCCGCGAAGTCGTTCATGTACTGCACGTGCGCCGAGATCTCCTGCGGCGTCCACTGGTCCATCGGCACGTCGTTGACCGCGGCCGGGGCGCCGCGGTAGTGCTTGAGCAGCAAGTACTTGGCCATCGTGTTCCTCCTCGCTGGTGCGACCCATTGTGGTCGCGTTCATTGCGGGGACGGAGCCGGTCACAGGTTCTCGACATCGCCGTCCGAATTTTTTGGGATCTCGTGGATGAGCCCGGGTGAGCCGGGGGAACGGCGGTCTCGTCTCCACAGGAGGCTTGTGCTGAACTGTGCGACACAGTCCGTAAGCGACAAGGGGGTGCCCGCGATGCCTCTTGAGGGCGAGTACGAGCCGAGTCCGGCGCAGTGGGTCCGCGAACAGGTCGAGCTGTACGAGAGCTCGGGCGGCACGCAGGGGACGACGCTGTGGGACACGGGCCTTCCGGTCGTCATTCTCACGACGCGCGGCGCGAAGAGCGGCAAGATTCGCAAGATTCCACTGATGCGCGTGGAGCACGAGGGGCGGTATGCGGCCGTGGCCTCGAAGGGCGGTTTCCCGCGTCACCCGGTCTGGTACTTCAACCTCAAGTCCGATCCGCACGTGGAGCTCCAGGACGGCTCGACGCTCCAGGACATGACGGCCCGCGAGATCAGCGGGGAGGAGAAGGCCCGGTGGTGGGAGCGTGCGGTCGCCGCCTACCCGCCGTACGCCGAGTACCAAGAGGCGACCGACCGTGTGATCCCCGTCTTCGTGCTGGAACCCATGTTCGAGGTAGGGCCGTCGGACGCCTGACGACACCGCCCCTACCCCTCCGGTCCCGCCGGCCCGGGAGCCACGTCACGGCGGCCCACGTTGTTGTCGAACCGGACCAGGATGTCGGGGTCGATCTCGCCCGGGTAGACATCGGGAAGGGCGTGGTCGGAGGGGGCCGACGCGATCGCGAACATGACTTCGTGATCCGTGGTCTGGGGTGTCCATACGAACGGCCCGACGCGCACCGAGCCGCCGGGTGGGATCATCTGGCCGATCACCAGGGTGCCGATCTGCTGGAAGCCGGTCGGCCAGATCGTCCCCGCGACCTGCTCACATCGGTAGGCGCGGACCCGGGCGACGCCACCGTCCACGGCGGCCGTCCCCCGGTTGTGCACGCGTACGTACAAACGGTTGGGCACACCGCTGACGGGCGCCTGGTGGCCGAGGTCGGGGTCGTCGCCGGCGCCGATGTCGCCGTTACGGACCCAGATGTCGGGAGACGGCCCGTCCGGCGCGGGGCTCGGCTGGGATCCGGTGTCGGCCAGGCTGTCCCGGATGTACAGGTCCACGGCCGTACCCGCTTCGTCGGTGACGTCCAGCGCTTCGGCGAGCAGGGTCGCCAGTACCGTCCTGGTGACGGCGGCGAGGTAGTCGTAGTCGAGGGTCTCCGGCTTGTCGGTCGTCCGGTGGTAGTGGGGGTTCCCCTCTCCTTCGTAGGCGCCGACCGTGACGTCGCCGCGGGCTTCGAAGGGCATGTAGTCGCTGTCATAGATGGGGCCGAGCCTGACGGGCAGCGTCGTATAGGACGCGGCGGCCTGCGCCATCACCGCGCCGAGGGCCACGGACGCGGCGTCGTTGCCCGGTACCGCGTTTCCCAGGTCGCGTTCCACCGTCACGGAACCGTCCGCCGGCGGCCGACCGATCATGTCGAGGTTGATGACCCGGTGGACATCGGCACCCGCGACGCGGAGCTCCGCGGCGTACGCCGTGGAACCCCACAACCCCTGCTCCTCTCCGGAGAAGGCCACGAAGCGGACCGTGGCGGAGAGGGCGACCGGCGCGAGCAGGCGTGCGATTTCGAGGATCGCCGCGACGCCACTGGCGTTGTCGTCGGCTCCTGGAGCGCGAGCGGTCGCGTCGTGCAGGTCTTCCATACGGCTGTCGTAGTGGGCGCACACGATGATGACGGGCGCGCCGCTGTCCGTCCCCGGCTTGGTGCAGACGACGTTGTCCGCGCTGTGGCCGGCGTGGGACCAGGTATGTCTGACGACGTCCGGGTATCCCGACGCCGTGAACCGGTCCGCTATGAGTGTGGCGGCCTCAGCGAGGTGCGGTGAGAACGTGTGCCGTGTGGGGATGGCCGCGAGTGCCTCCACCGTGTTCCGGAGCGCCTCGGCCGAGACCAGTTCGACGAGCGTCGCGATGAACTTGTCCGGCAGCGTACCGGCCCACTTGCGTGTGGCCGGCGTGACCCAGACGCCCGCGCTCGGTGGTCGGCGTTTGTCGGGGACGGCGAAGGCGTCGGGGAAGGCGAAGGTTCCGGGGATGGCGAGCGGCTGCCCGGCAGGCATACCGTTCCCCCGCGTCGCGGGCTGGCCATCGCCGCCCGGGGCGTTCTTCCGGCCCCTCCGTCTACGCGGCCACATCGCGCAGTCCCATGTTGTTGTCGAAACGAACGATCTTCTCGGCGGGCACCGGACCGTTGAGCGTGGCGGTGAGGGCCGGGTCCGGTGCGCCGTGCACAACCGCTGCCAGGAACGCGCCGTCCACCGACTCGGGCGTCCACCCCAAGGGCCCGACACGCAGCGCACCGCCGGCCGGGATCGGCTGGTCGATCAGCAGCGTGCCGATCGACTGGAAGTGCGTCGGCCAGATCATCCCGGAGTCCCCGTCGCACCGGAAGACTTCGAGCTGGAACGTTCCGGCCGAGACCGCCTGTGTTCCACGGTTGTGCACACGCACGTACACCTGGTTCGGTTGGCCGCTGACGGGCGTCTGGTGCCCGCCTTCGGGATCGTCGCCCGTGTCGGCGGCGTTGTTGCGGACCCAGATGTCGGGCGAGGTCATGTGCGCCCGCGCGCTCGGCAGGGCCCCGGTGTCGGCCGGGGTGTCCGCGACCCAGACGTCCACCTCGCGCCGCGCCCACAGCCCCTGGCCGGTGAAGGCCTCGTCCATCATCTTGCTGAACAGGCCTCCGGTGAGTGTCGTGTCCGCGGCGATGCAGCCCTGGGCCAGGCTGACGGCGTGCGCCGCCTCGGTGGACTGGTCGTCCGGCACGATGAGCAGCATCTCCATGATTGTTTTGATCATGGTGTCGGCCGCGGTCACTCTCTCGGCGGGGTCCGAGGAGTCCCCGCCCATGCCCAGGTAGCACCGCCACAGGGCCGTGCCGAGCATCGAGGCGCGGAGATCGTGTCCGTAGGTACTGAACTCCGCGTCGTCGAACCGCTCGGTGCGGTCGAGCCGGCGCTCCGAGCTCCACCGGTCGGTGGCGTTGTTGTCGAACGGGAACGTCTCGGTGCGCCTGTTCCCGGCGGGGTTGAAGCGGTCCCGGTAGATGGCGGGCAGGGCGTCGCAGATGCTGTGTTCGTAGGAGGACGATCCGCCGTGGTCCGCCCCGAGCCATTGGCAGACTCCGTGCGTGTATTCGTGGATGATGACGCCGAAGTCGGCGGCGTCCGGTGTGCCGCCCTCGCCGAAGCGGATCTTCGGGGGTGGCGTGGATCCGAACCACTGGCTGTTGTCAGCGCCGTCGAACGCCTGGGCGTCGATGTCGACCTTCGCCATGTTGGCGTTCAGCGTCGTGTTTCCCAGGCCGCGGAGATAGCGCGCGGCGGAGTCGAGCCAGTAGTAGGCGTTCACACTCAGAAAGGCGCGATTACTGGGAAAGGTGTTGTATTGGAATGCCGGCGTTGTTTCCTGCGGCTGCGCGAAGGTAGGGGTGTCCCAGTCCTTGCACCGGAACCAGTCGCCGTCGAGCCGGAATTTCCCGCCGGTGGCGGGAGCGATCTCGACCTGGACGTCGTGCCGGAAGGCGTCGAGCGTCGCCGCGCTGGTTCCGCCGTGCAGCGTGTCGCTGTCCGACTCCGTCACCGGGTCCGGTGAGAAGACCTTGAGGTCTGCTGTCACGTATTTGCTGGCGAGCGCGATCCAGAGCAGTTCGCCGGACACGGCATCCACGACGACGCGGAAGTGCTCGAAGGGTCCGGTGGTTTCCACCAGGAGGTCCCGGACGAGATGCAGTGCGCCGTCGGGCGGACTACCCTGCGCCAGCAGTTCGGTCGAGGCGCTGGGATAGTCGGTCGCCGGCAGGGCGGGCCGGGCGTCGTCCCGCAGGTAGACGAGGTCGTCCTTGACCACTTCCGCGGCTTCGAAGTCCCTCGCGAAGGGCGCGAGGGCCACTCCTTCGAGAACGTCGAGAGGGCGAGCGGCGTCCGGGCCGGGCGCCCCTGTCATATCGAGCTCGCCACCGTGGTCGACCTGAATGACGCCGGCCTGATTGACGTCGGCAACGGCCTGCAGGGTCGCTCCCGAGACGGGTATGCCGTCGTGGAACTGCTGGAACCGCACCCGCAGCGTCGCCGCGCCTTCACTCGCATCGACCTCGCGCAGATCGATTCCGCCGGATCTCATGTCGCCCTGGCGTGCCTTAATGAATTGTTCAATGGCTTTCCGGGCGGTCGGCGCACTCGTCAGCGTCGCTCCCGGATCGACGTATTTCCGCAGCACGCCCTCGGTATCGGTGTGCTCCCCCACGCCGGGAACCATCCGCAGTGGCTTCTCGGCTTCGGGTCCGGGCTGATTCCGCTGCTGATCGCCGTAGTGCTGGGCCATGATGATGCCCTCCTCAACACGCGTGGAGGGGAGACTCGCCGGGATAAAACGGCGACACCGGCCGCCGAGGGGCGCCCGTGAGCTCGCGATACACCCATGAACAGGCTAACGCGGGGCAGGCCGACCCGCGCCCCGGACAACGACGCTTCCAGCGGGCCGTTTGCCCGCGGCGTCGAGGGCCCGCGGCCGCTTCGACGCGAAGGTGGCCGGACTACGCGCGGCACCGGAGGGGGACTCATGTAAGGGAGCGTTGTGCGGCAAGGGGCGGAGGAGAACGGCATGGATTCCACGAGAACCACGGGTGCACAGCCCGCACCATCCGGCCGGAGGGCCTTCGCCGTGCGCGGCCTCGGCGTACTGGCCGGCCTCGTCGCCGTCGGGACGAGCGGCGCCGCGGCCCATGCGGCGCCTGCCCGGCGCGTCCGCGTCGAGGAGAACGGCTGGAGCTTCTGCGACCGCTGCTACGGCATGGTCCACCTGTACTTCGGGCTGGGCGTCGGCCGCTGCGCCGGCGCCAGTGCCGGTCACTATCTGGCCGGGTACTCCTTCATGATGCCCCACGACGTACCCGAGACAGCGAACGCGCAAGCCAACTGGCGCGCCTGCAAAAGGTGCTACGGCCTCTTCTTCTTCGGCTACCCGAGCGGCGGCTGGTGCCCGGCGGGCGGCTCCCACTACGCGGAGGGCTTCAACTACGTGCTGCCGCACGATGTGGTCGAGACCTCCAGGAGCCAGGCCTACTGGCGGTTCTGCGGCAAGTGCTTCGGCCTCTTCTTCTGGGGCTACCCCACCAAGGGCGCCTGCCCGGCGGGTGGCGCGCACGAGGCGGTCGGGTACAACTTCGTCATCCCGCACGCCTGAGGCGAGGCCCATGGACCGGCTCCGGGATCACGGGGCGCCGGGGCACCCGTGCGCCGGCGCATCTCCGACCTGCGGTGGATGACCAGGCCGTGCCGTACACCCTATTTTCATGATCATGTTCTGGACACCGCGGAATCAGACACAGACGCACGCACCGGCACACGAACGGATACGGACACCGCAGACACCCGCGCAGCGGAACACGCGGAGGCGAGCCCGCGGCAAGGCGGCACGAAGGGCCACCGGCGCTGCCGCGCTCCTCGTAGCCCTCGCAGTCCCCCAGGCACCCGCCCTGGCAGCGGCGGCGACACCGGAAGTGGCCGCCGCGGCCGGGCGCTCCACGGCGCCCGCCGGAGAGGCCCCTGCCCAGGTGCCCGCCCCGACGGGCCGTGAGGCGGTGGGCACGCGCACCCTCCACCTGGTCGACACCTCCCGGACCGACCCCTGGAAGCCGTCCGCGGGCCACCGCGAGGCGATGGTCTCCCTGTGGTACCCGGCACGCCACCAGGACGGTCGCGGCCGCACGGCGCCGTACATGTCGCCGCAGGTGTCGAAGGCGACGGCCGGCCGGGAGGACCTCGCCCGCGTCCGGACGAACGCCGTCGAGGGCGCCCGCCCGGCGGCCGGGCCACGGCCGCTCGTCGTCCTCTCCCCCGGCTTCGGCATGAGCCGTCTGACGCTCACCGCGCTCGGCGAGGACCTCGCGTCCCGCGGGTACGCGGTGGCCGCGATCGACCACACCTACGAGGCCCCCGTGCAGTTCCCGGGCGGCCGCGTCGAGCAGTGCGAGATCTGCGGCACGCTCCCGGAGGCCGGAGGCGACGTCGTCCGTCATCGCGCCAAGGACATCAGCTTCCTCATCGACCGGCTGACCGGACCCCGCGGCCCCCTGCCCGTCGACCGGACCCGGATCGCCGTGGCCGGCCACTCCATCGGCGGCGCCAGCGCGGTCCAGGCGCTGCGCACCGACCGGCGCGTGGACGCGGCCGTCAACCTCGACGGCGACTTCACCGTCGACCCGCCCGCGGAGGGGCTGCGCAAGCCGGTGCTCCTGCTCGGCGCCCGCCGCGCCGGCGATCCGGACTCGGAGCCCAACTGGGAGCGGACGTGGCAACGGCTCACCGGCTGGAAGCGCTGGCTCGACGTGCCCGAGGGCGGCCACTTCACGTTCACCGACGCCCCGTGGATCACCGACCGGTTCGGCGTACCCCCCACGATCCCGCCGGACGAGATCCCCGGCAGCTTCGGCACCGTGGACGGCGCCCGTTCCACCGCGCTCACCCGCGCGTACGTGAGCGCGTTCCTCGACCGCCACCTGCGAGGCGTCCCCAGCCCGCTCCTCGACCGGCCGTCCCCGTCCTTCCCGGAGGTCACCTTCCTCCGTAAGCCCGCCGAGTAGGACGTACGAGGCGGTGAATGTTCCGGGGGCGGCACGTGGTTCCAGTGCCGCCCCCGAAACGTCGGCACAGACCTCACCAGGTGGCGTTCAGCCGCGCCGGCCCGCGGGTGAGGGCGTTGAGCGGCCAAGGCTCACTGTTTTCCACGCCTTCTTCGACGAGTTCGGTGAGTACGAGGCCGGGGCATGCCCGGGCGAGGGCAGCCAGGGCATGGCGGGCCAGCCGCAGGCTGTAGGCGGCGCCGGGCCAGTTGTGGACGCCGGTGCCGAAGGCGGGGGTGGGCGTCGCGGGTGGGACGTCCTGGCAGGCGGAGCCGAGGAGCAGCAGAGTTTGGCGTGTGCGGGGACGGGGGTGCACAAGGGCCGGGCGTAGTCGGCGACGAGGTCCCCCGTACGCGAGGGGCGCTCGGCGAAGGCGGTGGCGTGGACGGTCGTCACGTCGGACAGGACGTCGTCGAGGGCGTCGACGCGGCGTTCGGTGGTGGGGAAGGCGGCGTTGATGGCGCGGGTGAGGGGCCGCATGCTCTGCTCGCGGTCCAGGTGCGGCTCGACGGTCGTACAAGCGCCCAGCCTGGCGGTGATCTCCTTGACGACCGCGCCGGTGCCGCCGCCGATGTCGAGCACCCGGGTGTTGCCCGCCAGTCTGTCGGCGACGAGGGTGATGTCGCGGCGTTCGAAGCGGGCCTCCATGCCCAGCCAGCCGTCCTGGCCGAGTGCGTGCGGCCCCCGGTAGGCGGTGGGCAGCGGATAGGGACCGGCCAGGGTGTGCGGCGGGACGTCGGGGCCGCCGGGTTTGAGCCAGGCGCCGATCCGCCGCCCGGTAGCGGCGATGTCGGCCCGGGACATCTGCAGCAACGGGAAGAACGCGGTCACCGCGTCCCAGGCACCCGGATTCTCCGGCAGGTCACGGAGGTCGATCTGCTCGAAACGGGCGGCGGGGACCTGGCTACGGGCCAGCTCCACCATGGTGACCGACACATCGCACCCGAACACCTCGTGCCCGGCCTCGGCCAGCCGCGCCACCAACCAGTCGAGGGCCTCCAAGAGTTCGGGGATCCGTCCGTGGGTCCCCTCATAGGCGCTACCACTCTGTTTCGGGCATCTCACTCCCACCGGAACGCATCTTCTCGTTCTGGCACGGGTACGCGGGCAGGCCTCGTGGTCCGTTCGGACACGTGCGGTCTCGGTGCTGGCAGCTCCTACTCGATTGCGGTGCTTGAATGGACCGTCGTTCCTGGTCTGGCAAGGAGAAGCGCTGTGCCCCTGGTGTCTGTCGTGATGCCCGTCTACAACTCGGCGGCCACCCTCGGCGCAGCCGTCCGATCGGTGCTGACGCAGACCCACAGCGATCTGGAGCTGCTGATCACCGACGACCAGTCCTCCGATGGGTCCATGGACCTGCTCCGCGAGTTCGCCGAGCAGGACGAGCGCGTCCTGCCTCAGTCGGCACCCGAACGGGGCGGTGCGGGCCGGGCCCGCAACCTCGCGATCGAGCGGGCCCGCGGGGACTACATCGCCTTTCTCGACAGCGACGACATGTGGCTTCCGGAGAAGACCGAGAAGCAGCTCGCCTTCGCCGCGGAGGGCACCGCGCCTTTGACGTTCACCTCGTACTTCAAGATGGACGCCGACTACGACGGCGAGAGCACCGACTGGGTCCCGAACGGCCGGGTGGTCCGTGCGCGGGAGCACGTGGACTACCGCGCGATGCTGGTCCGGGACTACATCGGTGCTCTCACCGCCATGTACGACCGCAATGTCCTGGGCACGAGGCTGATGCCGGAGATGCGCAAGCGCCAGGACTACGCCCTCTGGCTGTCGATCATGCGGGACGGCGCCGACGCCCGGGGCCTGGCTGAGCCGCTCGCGGTGTACAGGGCCCACCAGGCGGGATCGCTGTCCTCCAACAAGCTCTCGCTCGTGCAATACAACTGGGCCCTGTACCGCGAACACGAGCACCTGTCGGTGCCGCGGGCGACACGGGCGCTGGCCGGCGCTGTGTGGCAATCGCTGCGCAACTCACGGATCTAGCGGATCTAGCGGATCTAGCGGATCTAGCGGATCTAAGGGTTGTCCACCCAATGCTGGACGAGATCGACTGTCCAGTCACGGGCCTCCGCGAAAACCCGTTGGCGGATCACGGCGACCACTGCTACCTTTCCGGAAGCCGTGCAAGAGAACGAGGAGGTGGTACCCGTGAACGCAGTATCGACATGGGTGCTCCCCTCCGGGGTCACGGTCGGACGGTAGACAGGTCGTCCGGGAGCGCCATTCCTGAGCACTCCCGAAAGGCACGACCATGCATTTCACTTCTGAGAAGCGTCTCGACGACGGCGTCATCGAGCGCGGCTTCACCCTCGGCCACATCCCCGGCATCCTGTGGATGCCCGCCTCCGCATCCGCGTCCGCACCGGTGCCGCTGATCCTGCTCGGCAACCCTCCCCTCGGGCTGCACAAGATGTACCCCCGGCTGGTGGCCCGAGCCCGGCACTCCGCGGCAAAGGGTTTCGCCACGGCCACCATCGAGCTCCCCGGAAGCGGTGAACGGCCCCGCTGGGATGCCCTCGAACAGGCCCGAGCCGACCTGCGGCGGGCGATGGGGGCCGGCGAGCCGGTCAGCGACGAGATCGTCGACGCCCTCGTCCTCCCGCTCGTCGACAAGGCGGTCCCGGAATGGCAGGCCGCCCTGGACGCCCTCCTTTCGCTGCCCGGGATCGACGGCCCGGTCGGATACTCGGGGGGAGTGATCTCCATCGGCATCCGGCTGGCGGTGGTCGAACCGCGCATCGCGGCCGCCGTTCTGTTCGCCGGGAGTCTCGTGCCCCGCGCCATGTTCGAGGAAGCCCGCCAGGTCACCATTCCGCTGCACGTCCTGCTGCAGTGGGACGACGAAGGGAACGACCGGCAGGCGGCCCTGGACCTGTTCGACACCTTCGGCTCCAAGGAGAAGACCCTGCACGCCAATATGGGCGGGCACACCGGCGTCCCGCAGTTCGCGGGGGACGCCGCGGACCAGTTCTTCACCCGGCATCTGAGCTGACCGCTGGCCGCCTCTGCCGTCAGGCCGACAGCAGACGGTAGGCCGACAGCAGGGCGGTAGGCGGCGCTGGCGAGGACGCCACAGATGCGCAATCGCCCCGACCATCTGGTCGGGGCGATTGCGCATCTGCAGTACGGCGCGACCTCGGCGCGCTCGTGACCAGGGCTGATGCCGATTTGGCGGGTACCGCTACAGGCCCTCGCTCTGCCCTCGGCGAATCTGCCGGGGGCAGAGAAAGCTGTCGCGGGGCCGCCGACGGCCGGAGAGTGGTGGAGACCCAGCCACGCCACTGACCGGCCGAGGAGACCTCATGTCACCACTCATGTCACCCTGCTTCTCACCCCTCGCCCTCGAACCGCGCGCCACAGACGGCGACACCTCCCCGACCCGCTTCGACGACCACCTCGCCTCGCTGCTGCTCATGCAGCGCATCGTCTTCCTCGGCACGGAAGTCAACGAGGCCTCCGCCAACCGCGTCTGCGCGCAGCTGCTGCTCCTGTCCGCCGAGGACCCCCGCACCGACATCGCCCTGTGCATCAACAGCCCCGGCGGCTCGGTCACGGCCGGGCTGGCGATCTACGACACGATGCGGCTGATCCCCAACGACGTCTCCACCCTCGCCATGGGATTCGCCGCCAGCATGGGACAGTTCCTGCTCACCGTCGGAACGCCGGGCAAGCGCTACGCCCTGCCGAACGCGCGGATCATGATGCACCAGCCGTCGGCAGGTATCGGCGGCACCGTCGCCGACATCGCCATCCAGGCCGAGAACCTCGAATTCACCAAGAAGGCCATCGAGCGCATCACCGCCGAACACACCGGCCAGTCCGAGGAGACCATCTCCCGCGACGGCGACCGCGACCGGTGGTTCACGGCGCAGCAGGCGAAGGACTACGGCATGATCGACCGCGTCGTGGAGTCCCTGGAGGACGTCCGCCCGGCCGGCACCAAGCGACGGATCGGACTCTGAACGACATGAGCCAGTACACCATTCCCACCGTGGTCGAGCGCACCTCGAACGGTGAGCGGGCCTACGACGTCTTCAGCCGGCTGCTGTCCGAGCGCATCATCTTCCTCGGCACGGAGATCGACGACGGCGTCGCCAACGTCGTCATCGCCCAGTTGCTCCACCTCGAATCGTCCAGCCCGGACAGCGAGATCGCCCTCTACATCAACTCCCCGGGCGGATCCTTCACTTCCCTCATGGCCATCTACGACACGATGTCCTTCGTCCGCGCCCCGATCTCCACGTTCTGCGTCGGCCAGGCCGCCTCCACCGCGGCCGTACTTCTCGCCGGCGGCGACCCGGGCCGGCGCTTTGTCCTCGAACACGCGCGGATCCTGCTCGGACAGCCGGCGAGCGGGGGCCGGCAGGGGACCGTCTCCGACCTCACCCTGCAGGCCAAGGAGATGCTCCGCATCCGCTCGGAGGTCGAAGAGGTCCTCTCCCGGCACACCGGCCACGACGTCGCGTCCCTGCGCGCCGACATGGACCGCGACAAGGTCTTCACCGCGCAGGAGGCGGTGGACTACGGCCTCGCGGACGCGGTCCTCACCCGCCGGGTCCTGCCGACGGCCGCGTAGCCGCCGGGGGCGGGTGGCCGCGCTACGGGGGTGGGCGGCCACCCGACGAAACGACGTCAGCCGGTCGGGCAGGCGATCAGGCGGCGAGGCGCACTTCGCCCTGACGAGGTTGCGCCTGCGACGCTGCCAGCCCGACCGAGCGGACGTGCGTACGGCTGGCCAGGCGGATGAGCTCCGCCTGGACCAGGGCGAGCAGCTCGGCCAGGCTGAGCCCGAGTGCCGTGGCGGCGGCCGCGAGCACTTCGGAGGACGCCTCCTTCAGCCCACGCTCCACCTCGGAGAGGTAGGGCATGGAGATCCGCCCGGCGTCGGCCACGTCCTTGAGCGTCCGCTTCTGCGCCAGCCGCTCGCGGCGCAACACCTCCCCCACGACGTTCCGCCAGAGAGGCTCTCGGGCGGGGCGGAGGGGGATGACACGGGCGGGCGCGGATGCGGGCGCGGATGCGGGCGCGGGCTTCGACACTTCGGTACTCACCCTTCCAGCGTAGAAGGACGAGGGCGGCCGGAGGCCGGTTGAGCGTTCTGCCGCCCGCGAAACCGCGGCGTTTCTCGTGCGCCAACACGACCCCACGACCGCCGCGATCCTCAGCCTCGGCAGCCCAACGGCCAGACTGCGCTTGCGGGACCCGCCCATAGGCGCATATCAGGACCGCCGGCTCGGTCAGCCGACGAAGTCCTGCGCCCACCAGTACGTGCCGTTGGAGTCGATCGTGACGCCGACGCCGGTGTACTTGTGCCGGTCGTCGAGGATGTTCCGCTCGTGCAGCGGCTCCTTGATCCACGCGTCGACCACCGACCGGGCGTCCTTCCAGAAGCCGGGGTGACCCGCCGCGTTCTCGGCGACCTCGCTGAACGAGCGCGGGTAGCCGTACTTGCGGAGTGAGTCCATCGTCCCGATGAAGTGACCCTGCTGCTGCCGCCGCGCCTCTTCGTCGGCCTCGTCCTGGGCGGCGCGCTCGACGATGGGGTCGTACTCCAGGCGCGCCTTGCCGTGCTGCGCGCGGTAGTCGTTGACGAGGTCGAAGACCTGGCGCTGGAGCGACCCGGTGCCCGGGTTCGGGTTCGGGGTGCCGCCGTCGGAGAACTTCCAGACCTGGGACGCGGTGTAGTTGCAGGTGTAGATCTGTACCGGGGTGCCGTCGTTGACGTTGCCGGCGCGGACGTCCAGGCACTTGTTGGACTGCGGGTTGACCAGGACGTCGCCCTGGTAGCGGACCCACTTCTGGGCGCCTGTGCCGTTGCAGTCCCACAACTGGACGGGGGTGCCGTCGGCCGTGCCGCTGGACGCGACGTCCAGGCACTTTCCGAACGCCTTCATCGTGGCGCCGATCTCACCGGGCTGCTCGACGTACGTCCATCTCTGGGACTCCGTGCCGTTGCAGCCGAAGAGCTGCACCGGGGTGCCGTTGTCACGGACGCCGCCACGCACGTCCAGGCACTTCCCGGCGAGCCCGACTAACGGCCCGGCCTGTGCGGCCGCCTGCGCCGTCGCCGGCAGGGCGGCTATGCCGAAGGTGGCCAGGGCGAGAGCGCCCCATATGTGGGACTTCTTGAGCGGCTTGGTGGACGACTTCTTGGTCAATGCCTGCACGGGAACGTTTCCTCACTCCTCGAGTGGCCCCGGGACGTGATCCGCCCGGGGTGGCTGCCTCGACGAGGCTAGGAACCGGCGCTCAACAAACGATCAACGCTTGTTTGATGAATCGTCAATGTCTGCCTGGCAAGTTGTTGAACCGCTCAGGGTGGACGACCTCCCCCAGAGGATCTCCGACCGTCCACACTCGGCGCCGAGGACGTTGCCGCAACGCTCGTCGAGCGGACGAGTGCCTCGCCGACTCGCCCCGCACGGCCGGCGGGGACGCCATCGCGCCACGGGCCCGGCCGAAGCGGCACTGCCGGAGTTTCCGTGAACGATCTTGAGCTTGATGTAATGCCAGGGTGATGTCGAGCGCCGGGAATCGAGGCGGCTCGGCATGCGGACGGCAACGGGGACGGGAATGGAACGGGTGGAGAGATGCCGGCAGCAGAGCTTCGAGGTGCCGCGAAGGGGCCGACGCGGTTGGACTGGGAGCTGACGCCCCTGGAAGGCGTCGGGCCGCTGTGCTTCGGCATGCGCGTCGATGAGGTCACCGCAGCGCTGTCGGGCATGACCGAACTGCGTCGGTTCCAGGCTGATCCCTCGTTCGAGGAGACCCTCGGCGTGGAGTTCGGCACAAGGCGTGCGGAGCCTGCCGTGCACGTCTACTTCATCGACGGTCGGTTGTTCTGCGTCGCGGTCGACGCGATCCACGGCCCGCAGGTGACGCTCTGGGGGCGGGAGTTGACCGCCTGTGCCCCGGCCGATCTGGAGAGGTTCCTCCTGCACGCTCACGGGAGTGAGGTGCTCGATGTGTCCTACGGTCCGCGGGGGAACCCTGGAGTCAACGGGCTCGGTCTGGTGCTACGGGTGCAGGAGGCCGCCGGCGACCTGGCGACCCGGCCGGTCATGGTGGGCAGGGCCTGGGCCGACCGGTGCACCGACGACTGGGAAGGCGCGATCCCCGAGTGTGAATGGGTGGGCCGCCTGTGGCCGCAGGGGCGAGGTTCGGACCACTCGCGGAGTTGGTGAAGAGCAGCCGGGACCGGGGATGACGCGTCGGCGGGCACGGTCTTCCACTCGGATCACGGGGCGTCGAGAACTCCATGATCTTCGAAGCCCGTGCCCGGGGCTGGCCCCTGGCTCCGGTGACGCGCAGCGCGCCTGCGCGAGCTGCCTGGCCCCCCTCGGCCAACAGCGCCGGGGGCAGGTCGGATGACGCCTGGGTCTGTACCTAACCGAGTGCTGGAGCGTGCTCGGCTGGACGGCGTCCCCAGGCCGAGATCAGTGGCGCGAGTGTCAGGTCGAGTTCGCCCGCGTCGATGGCGGCCAGGTGCGCGTCGATCTCGGCGTCGTCGGTCAGGCCGGCCGCGAGCAGCTCGCCGCGCACGTGCCGGATGGTCGCCGCCTCCAGCCGGTCGCAGGCCGGCCCGCCGACCGGGAAAGAGCCCGCCGCGGCGACATCTACCAAGCCGGCCTCACGCAATGCCCGCGGCAGTGTCCGGCCGTAACGCAGGTCCGCGCCGCGGCGCGTCAGCAGCTCCCGGACCGCGTCGCGCAGCCGGTTGGCCCGCCGCTGCGCGGGGCCGCTGTCGTCCAGGCATGCCAGTGGCTGCAGAGCGGTATCGGCGTCCTCGACCAGCAGCCAGCCGCCGGGCCGCAGCGCTGCCGCCATCGTGGCCAACGCCCGGGCCCGGTCGGGTACATGGACCAGCACGAGCCGGGCGTGCACCAGGTCGAACGTCCCCGGCTCCGGGGGCGGATCAGCGGCGACGTCGTGCCGGCGCACCTCGTACCCGTCGCCTGCCTTCAGCCACGACGGGTCGATGTCCGTGGCCAGCACGTGCCCGGTCGGGCCGACCGCCGCCGCGAGCGCCTCCGGGAGACCGGGGCCACCGGCCCCCACTTCCCAGCAGCGCCAGCCGGTCCCGACCCCCAGTCGATCGAAGTGTCCGCGCGTCACACCGTCGAACAGTTCGGCCAGCCAGACGAATCGTTCGCCCGCCTCGGCGCGCGCGTTGTCCAGCAGGTACCCGCGGGCGGGAGCGGACTCCCCACCGAGCGCGATAGTCCCGACTGTCGGATCCGGTCGGCCACCGACGTGCGGCGGGCGGGGCGAGGAGGTCATGACTACATGGTCAACCTTCCCGGGCCACCAACGCCACGACGACGGGAGAGGGATGTCTCACACAGCCGGCGAACCCCCGCAGGCCCTGCGGCACGTTTCCGCACCGTGCGCGGTTCGGATGTACGGGCCGTGTCGGCCGGTGCGGGACGGAGGAGCCGTCCCGTAAGGCCCCGGGCTTCCTGAGACCACACAGCACCGGATCGCGCCAATCCGCTGCGGAACGCTCCCCTCCGACCCTTCGCTACAGGACGCTCTGTGTGCTTCTCGGACGCCTCACGCACCACCACGGAATCGGGAAACAGAATCGGGGATCGGGAATCGGGAATCGGGAGGGCTCATGGACAGACAGCCGGTGCCCCGGCGCACCATCATCAAGGTCGCGGGCGGAGCGGCACTGGCCGCCGGGGTGGCGGGGCTGGGCAGTCCCGCCTTCGCCGCGGCCGGCCACCGGAGACCCCCGGCCGACCAGGCCATCACGACCACCACAACCACCACAACCGACCCGGCCGGCAAGGCCGGCAAGGTCGCGGCGAAGCCGGAGGTGAGCGCCGCGTTCGTCGTCACCGTGGGCGCCGATGGCGGGCTCTTCACGAACTACGTGCTCGACGGCCCCACCTCCGTGGGGACCTACACACCGCCCCTGCCGCTCGGCGCCTCGGGGCTCGCCCCGGACGGGGCCGGGGTGGCCGGCGCGCTCCAGGCCGAACGGCAGGTCGACGCGTTCGTCGTCGACAACGACGGCAGGCTCCGGGTCGTCCGGTGGGTCTTCACCACGGCCTCCGACACCCACCGCGCGGAGCTGACGCCGACCGACTTCGCCCCGCGCGGCGCCGGGTTCGCGACCGGGTCCCAGGCGAACGACCAGCGCGACGTGTTCGTCGTGGGCAATGACGGCACCCTCTACGTCCTCTGGGAAGTAGTCTTCCTCCGCGACCTCGACCGCGACACCGTGCGGAGGGTCAGCGAGACACAGGACGGGAAGCCCGCGAACCGCGAATCGCACGGCGGGATGGCCATCAGCGCCGACGGCCGCAAGGTGTTCTTCTCGTCCTACGCCTCGAACCTGGTGCCCGGCGACACCAACGAGGAGAACGACGTGTTCGTCCGTGACATGGACACGGGCACCGTCGAACGCGTCAGCGTCGGCAAGGGCAATGTGCAGGCCGACGGCTGGTCCGGCGCGACCGCGGCCGACCGTACCGGGTCCGCGGTGCTGTTCGACAGCACGGCCGGCAACCTGGTGTCCGACGACACCAACCGAGTACAGGACGTCTTCGTGCGTCGGCTGCGCTGACGGGTCGGAGCGGACCCGCTGCCGGGCAAGGCGGGCGCCCGGCCGCGGGTGGGCACACCGGCGTCGTCACCCGCTGGCAGGCAGGTGTGCTGAATGGCGCACCGCGGAGTTCCGAGCACGGCGGCCCGGGGTAGGAATGGATCCCCATTTCGATCCGGCAGTCCAACGGCAACGAACCGGGAGGGTTCATGCTGTACGCCTTCGGCTTCGAGCGTGTCGGTGTGGTCGTGAGCGATCTGTACTTCATCGATCCGGACCCGATCCCGGGGCAGGAAGGGCCCGAGCGAGGAGTACGCCTGGAAGTCCGCCTGCTGGAGCGGGGCCCCCTGACAGGGACGATCTACGCTGCCCGGCCCATCGTCGTCGATCGGCCCATCTGGCGTGCGGACCTGCTGGAGTCGGTGTCGGGCCCCGTCGGCAGCCTGGACCGTGCCCACCACCATCCGCGCTTCGACGGCTGGGATCCCGGTGAGCGCGTATTCGTGGACGAGCTGTCGGCCGACCCGTTGAAGTGGGTGGCAGAGCAGTTGTCGGACCTCCGGTCACTGCTGGCGGAGGCCGGTGTCGCCGACAAGGAGGTCGGCCCGGACGATCCGGCGCAGGTGCGCGACGCCGTAGCGGAGATCACGAGTGCGGTGCGCAGGCTGCTGGACGGTGTGGCGCGTGGAGAGCTGGCGCTTCCACCAGTCGGGGAAGCGAACGGCGCGCCGACCTCGGCCCGGGAAAGCTGGCTGTGATCGTTGGCGGATCGGGCAGCGGCCCCGGCTTCGGGGGCCGCCCCAGTCACCGAACGGCTGCCTCCTCGACCGATTCGAGCTCCTGTACCCGCGCCGACGTGCATGACGTGAGCGTCGGCGAAAAGCCCCGCGCGCCCTGCAGGTAGAACCCGCTGTGTTACGAGCACGGCTCGGTGACCGCAGCGATCGCCCAGTGCGCCCGCGGTGAACATCAAGGTGGCGAAGGGCCGGCCAGGTCGGTGTATGCCATCCATGTGGCCAACGGCCACTGGCAGCCGGAGCCGGGGCCTGGGACCGTCCCACCCAACCCCCACAGCGGGCGACGTCCCAGCTGGTCAGGGCGTGGGACATCCCACGAGTACGTCATTTCCCCGGCAACCGTGGCAACTCCTGCCCCTCTTCCCGCAATCTCGTTGGCGAGCCGACGTCGCGGTCGGCCCCACCCATCGGAAGGGAAGAAATGCGAGTCCTGACCAAAACGCTCGTCAGTGTCGCCACCGCCGCCGCAATAGCCGCCGGCACCCTCGCGACCGCGGGCACCAGCCTCGCCGCGGACACAACGGCCATCAAGCCGGCGGCAAGCACCACCCAAGCCGCCGCCCTGCAGGCCGAAAACCTCGGCCTCAGTACCGGTGAGGCCAAGAAGGTCCAGCAATGGCTGAAGGAGGACTGGGGCTACAACGGCCCGATCAATGGGCGGCTCGATCGCACCAGCTGGAGCGCGATACAGCACTTCCTCTGGAAGTACTGGAGCTACAACGGCCCGTTCGACGGAAACCTCGAAGGGTACACGGTGGCGGCGCTGCAGCGCTGGCTGGTGACCTGGGGCTACCACGGCGGCGCCGACGGAATAATCGGCCCGAGCCTCAAGGCCGCCTTCAAGCGGTTCGCCGACTCGCTCTAGGGAACGTGGCGACCGGCAGCGTCATACGCGTCACGGTGGCGGGCGGGGCAGGGCTTCGGCGTAGTCGCGTGACGTCCGTCTCGGCCCCAGCACGCCGGTCGGCCGGCCAGCGGCGCATCGCCCGGTCCAACTCATCGCCGTCGATGCGGCCCAGCATGCGCCGCACCGTCGCCTCGCCTCCGCCGGCAGGCATCGCTTCGGGGACAGGGGATCGGGATCGGGCCGTACGCCGAGGTGATCCACTCAACCACCGCCAGCAGGGAGGGCTTCATTCGCCCGCGGTGTCCTCTGCCTCTGCCTCCCAGCGCAGCAGGTCGCCCGGCTGGCACTTGAGTACCTCGCAGAGCGCGGCGAGCGTCGCGAAGCGCACCGCCTTGGCGCGGCCGTTCTTGAGTACCGCCAGGTTGGCGGGCGTGATCCCTACGCGGTCCGCGAGCTCGCCCACGGACATCTTCCGCCTGGCCAGCATCACGTCGATGTCGACGGCGATCGGCATCAGATCACCTCGTCCAGCTCGGCCTGCATCCGCGTCGCCTCGCCGTCGCGGGCGACGGCCTGGGCGAGCAGCATCCGCAGCACGAGCACGATGAGCGCGACCCCCAGGATGGCCACACCGACCCCGCCCATGATGACGGTGACGCCCGGGTCGTCACGCTGGCCCGGCGCGTTGATGACCGTGACCGCGAACCACAGGAGGGCCGCCGCCACGATCGCGCCGATCACGCCGTCCACGTACCGGAAGGCGGCGTGGGAGAACACCGTTCCCCGTCGCACCATCGTCACCAGCCGCCATACACAGACCAGGGCGACCTGAGCCGACACCATCCCCAGGATCGTGACCACGCGCAACGCGGTCAGCGGGAGCGACCCGCCCTCCGGGTCGCTCCCGCTGACCAGCACCCACGCCATCAGTACCTGTACGAACACGGTGCCGGTGAGCACCACCACGAGCACGGCGCGCAGCGCGCGCACTGCCAGCTTTCCCACGACTCTTCCTCCCATCGACCTACGATGGAAACCTATCGAATTTCGATAGATGAAGCAAAGGGAAGGGTGGGTCGGAGAGCAGGTGGCACTCGCCAATGTCGACCTCGCTAAGTGGTCGGCTCCGGAAGACCTTCGGGGGTTGACTCCGGGTGGCTGCGCGACGTCGCGCAGTCGACGTCTTGAGCGGCGGCGGGCGAGATGGTGCGCTCCCTTGATGCGCGACGTTGCGGCGATGGGGCCGGCTCCGGTGTCACACGAAGATGCAGTGCGGCGAGCAGTAGGCAGAACGCGGCCATTGCCGACCATAGTGCGGTCGTCCCCGCGTGGGCGAGCAGCTGGGTGCCGAGGACGGGTGCGAGCGTCGCGGCGATGCCCCAGCTGGTGCCGAAGACGGCCAGGTAGCGTCCGGTTCCGCCGGGTGGCGCGAGGTCGGTGACGAGCGCGTAGATGCGGCCCATGACCAGCAGATCGCCGAGGCTCTTCACAGCGGCTGAGGCGAGCAACGCCGGCAGGGTGCGGGTGAGGGCGTAGCCGGTCAGCCCCGCGGCCAGGAGGAGGTGGGCGAGGGCGAGCGCGACGGGCGTGGTGAGCCTCGTCGCGCAGGGCAGGCGGATCAGTGGTTGGGCGAGCACGGTGGTGGCCGCGGCGGCGGTGAACAACAGCCCGGCGTCGGCGGCGGGCAGACCCTGTCGCGCGAGTGCGAGCGGCAGAGTGATCACGGCCTGTTGGTTGATCAGGGCGTAGGCGGTTCCGGTGGCCAGGACGCTCAGCAGTGCTCGGTCGCGCAGCGGCTGTACGGCAGTGCCGTCCTGGTCCGCTCCGGGCCGTGCCGGGCGGTCGCGGGGCAAGGCCGGCCGGATCAGCAGTGCGCAGGCCAGGCAGGTGGCGGCGTCGGTGACGAAGAGCCAGCGCAGGTCCCAGCGGCCGAGGAGGGCGGCGAGCAGCCCGGCGCCCATACCGCCTGCCGCGAGCGCGGCGCTGAACAGGCTGAACGCGCGCACCCGGTGCTGCTCCGGCACGGACTCGCCGATGATCGCCTGGCTCGGGGGCTCGTGGAGCTCGAAGGCCAGTCCGAGCAGCACCGCCCCGGCGACCGCCCAGGTGAGCGACGCGGAGGCCGCGATCGCCAGCTGTGCGGCGGCGCATCCGACAAGGCCGAGCACGATGGTCGTGCGCCGGCCGATCCGGTCGGCCAGGTGTCCCCCGGCCAGCCGCGAGGGGATCGTCGCGAGCCCGAAGGCGGCGCTGACCAGCCCGGCGGCGGTCAGGCTCGCACCGTGGTCAGTACAGATCAGCGCGGTGAGAAAGGGTAGCGAGAAGGCCCCGAGCCGGTTGACGACCTGGGCGAGTAACAGCAGGCGGACGGTGCGGGGCAGTGGTTCGGAGCGCGACGCGGCGCCTCCTGTTCTCGTGAATCGTCAATGTCAGTGATCAGCGAGGGGTACGTGCGCCGACGCCCGTCTCGTCCTCGTGTGACCTGCGAGCCCTGCCCGACGCCTTCTGCGCCGGCCGTGGCATCGGTCTGCGCTACCGGGTCGCTGATCCATCGTCAGGTCGGATCGACGCCGCGGGCGAAGTGCGACAGCACCATCGAGACCAGGGCGTCGACATCGGCATCGACCATGGGTTCGCCGGTCATGCCCATCCGGTGGAGCAGGGTGCCGACGACAGCATCGATGAAGAACAGAACCCTGTTCTCCGGCTCGTCGAGCGCGTCCTGGAGGGCGAGGCGGTAGGGGTCCTGCAAGCGTGCGGAGAGGATCTCGCGCAGGGCCGGGTCGCTGACGGCGTCGCTGAACACGCCCGCGAACGCGTCGCCCACCCCGGGCTCGCCGATCTTCGCCGCGATCCAGCGGATGGTCGAGGACATGAGCTCGGCCCGGTCGGCGCCCTCTTTCAGCGGCGCCGGGCCGAACGCGTCGAGGAGGCAGTCCACGATCAGCGCGCCCTTCGACGGCCAGCGACGGTAGATCGTCGTCTTCGCGATGCCGGCCGCGGCGGCGATGCGCTCGACCGTGGCACGCGCGTAGCCGATTTCGTGGACCGTGCTCAGGGTGGTGGCAAAGACCTCGGCATCGATGCCGGTGCGCGGGCGTCCGGGCGGTCGGGCGGGAGGCGGCGTTCGAGTCATTCCCTCACCATAACTAGTTCCGCTACCTTAGGTATCGATACCTGAGGTAGCGAAACCATTCGGGGAGGAGAAGGCATGAGCGGGGACAGCGGTGCGCGGCAGCCGTCGGCGAACAGCAGCGGGTTGCGGCAGCAGGCATTGGGGGGCGAGCCGGACTGGGCGGCGATGACCGCCGACGAACTGGCCGCCTACCGCGAGACGGAGAACCGCAGGCGGGCGTCGCCTGCGATGCGGGCGATCACCGGGATGCCGGACCCCGGCGCCGCAATCGACTGGCAGTCGCTGGCGCTGCCCGGCCGCCGCCTGCCGGTCCGGGTCCACCGGCCGGTGAGTGAACGCGGCGCCGGCTCCGCCGACCAGGCGGCGGCCCTGCCCCTCGTACTCCACGTCCACGGCGGCGGGTTCGTGGGCACAGCGGTACAGAGCGACTGGATCAACAGCCATCTCGCCGCCCAGTTGCCGGCCCTTGTCGTCTCGGTCGAGCACCGCCTCCTCACCCCGGACGCCGCACTGTCGGCCGCCGCCGACGACGGCTGGGACGCGCTCGACCACCTGGTGCGGCACGCCGCCGACTGGGGCATCGACCCGGCGCGCATCGCTGTGTTCGGCGAGAGCTGCGGCGCACTGATCACCGCCCTGGCCGCCATCCGCGCCAGGCAGGCCGACCTGCGACTGCGGGCGCAGGTGCTGGTCAATCCCGTCGCGGACGTGACCGAAACGATGTTCGACCACCCCTCGGTCGCCGAGTACGCCCACAGCCCGACCCTGACCGTTCCCCAACTGCGGCTGTTGCACCGGCTCGCCGTCCCCTCGGGAACCGATCCCCGTGCGCTGTCTCCGCTGCACGCCGACCATCTCACCGGGCTCGCCCCGGCGCTGGTGGTGGTGCCGACCCATGACCCGCTGGCCGACCACGGCCGCCGCTACGCCGAGCGCCTGCGCGCGGCCGGGACACCCGCGCGGCTGACCGAGTTCCCCGAGACCACGCACGCCTTCCTCAGCATGCCGGCCGTAGTGCCGCAAGCCGAGGCGGCACGGGCGGAGATCACCGAGTTCCTCCGCGATGCCCTCGGTCGCCCTGGCGGCCGCTGACCATGTGAGTCCGACGGACGGGCCGCGGCGTCCGCCGACGACCTGCGGCCCGAACCGGGTGGGTCAAAGTCGCCTGTCAAACGGTCATGATCACTTGTCAGAGGACCATCGGTACCCCAGGCGGACACAACCTGCGGGCCCTCACGACATACAGGCATCGCGTGCGGGTACTCGGCTGCGGCCCAGCGGTACGGGCGTGCCCGCATCCTGCCGGACGGTCCGGGGAGAGGCCACGGCAGGCTACGGCCTATCGTGATCCACTTCTCCCGATCGGCCCTTGCCCCATGCCCGTTGCCCCGGCCCGTCCGATGGCCCCGGCTACCGCCGAGCGCGAGCGGCTGAAAAAGTTGGCCTACGGCCACAAGACCGAGTACCGGCTGCGGGTGGGGGCGTAGGTCGTGCTGCACGCGGCGCACGGACACTCCGACGCGCGCATCGCCCGCGAGACGGGGTCGCATCTGGACACGGTGCGCAAATGGCGGGGACGGTTCGCCGAGCTGGTCTTGCGGACCGCCTAGCCGATCGGAACCGCACCGGCCCCCAGGCGTCCTTCACCGCACTGCAGGCCGCCCGGGTCATGGCGCCGGCCTGCCGACTGCCCGCCGAGACCGGGGTGCCGCTGTCGCGCTGGTCGTGCCCGGAGCCGGCCCGCGAAGCCATGGCCCGGGGCATCGCCACGTCCGTGTCGGCCTCCACCGTGCGCCGATGGCTGGCCCGGGACGGACGAGAGCGATGCGCGTCAACCACACCTACGGACGCGGCGGAGCACTGGCCTACCTGGCCGCCCACGCGAAGGTGTTCCGGCCCACCACCTCCGACCTGGACGATCCGCTGGCCAGGCTCGACCGGCACACCGCCGATCATCAGGAAGAATCCTCGTTCCGCCTCGTCGCATGATCAACCCCCGAAGGACTTCCGGAGCCGACCGCTAAGCCATATCGCAGGCCCGACTCGCCATGGGCGGGGCAGGCCCGGGCGGTGGTACCGGCCGGCAGCTGAACGAACCGACCCGGGACACCCGCACCGACCGATCAGATGTGCGAGAGTGGCCACATGATCAACAACGTGCCATCAACTGAAACGCCCAGCTGCGACGCTCTCGGCCCTGACTCCCGTATGGACCACTTCGGATGGCCGAAGTGCGACCTTCCCGCCGGTCACCCCGGGGCGCATCACGACCAGGCCCGAGACATGAGCTGGGTCGGAGAAGACTGACTTTCACGAAGTTCGCGAAGGCCGCTCGCGTCAACGCCTGCCTCCAAGACACGCAACCAGTGGTACTCAGTGCGGCTCGGTTGGCGCAAGCGGTCGATGGGGGGCCGCGATATCGCGCTGGACCCGGTCCACGGTGGCCTGCACGACGTCGCGGCCGAACGGACGCGCGTGCCTGAGCTTGAACTCGTGGTGTCATCCGTGACCCGACGGACACACTCCGAGGGGACCCGGCAGCCGGCTGACGCCGTTCACACCAACGGGGCATATCGAGATCAGTCGAACAAGTGGGGCTACATCACCTCACCGACCCACTGGAGCCCGGTCCACCTGCCCGAGCCGGGCCATACCAAGGGGTCGCAGATCGCCTTGGCCGAGGTTGTCGGCTCCAACGGCAAGGGCATGTGTGGGCCAACATCGCTGAGAGTCGATCGTTTCCCGCACGGCCGCTCGGCCCCGCCGGACGCGTCGGCACGCTCCTGCGACCGAAAGGGCACCCCATGCTGACGTCCACCCATGTCCCCGGCGGGCCGGCCTGGCTCGACCTCGGCACCCCCGACATCGACGGCGCCATCGCCTTCTACGGCGCGGTCTTCGGCTGGGAGTACGCCTCGACGGGCCCCGCCGCCGGCTACGGCTTCTTCCGGCTGGCCGGCAGCACCGTCGCCGGCGTCGGACCACTGGCGGACGAGGACACCGGATCGGCCTGGACGGTGTACTTCCACACGGAGGACGCCGATGCCACGGCGAAGACCGTGGAGCAGGCGGGCGGCACGGTCCGTATCCCGCCGGGCGATGTCACCACCGCCGGCCGGATGGCCGGTTTCACCGACCCCACCGGCGCCGAGTTCGCGGTCTGGCAGGCCGGTGACGTGCGGGGGCTGGACCTGGTCAACGCCCCCGGATCGGTCAGCTGGGTCGAGCTGTACACGACAGACCTGGCCGCGGCGAAGGAGTTCTACCGTTCCGTCCTGCCCTGGGACACCCGGGACCTGCCGGTGGGCGGCGGCCTTGAGTACAGCGTCGCAGGACCCTCGGGCGGAGGCGTGGAGACCCTGCACGGCGGCCTCATGCAGCTGCCCGAGGAGAACCTGGCCGCGGGTTCCCTCTCCGAATGGCACCCCTACTTCGAGGTCGCCGACTGCGACGCCACGGTGGCCGCGGCGACGGAGCGCGGCGCCGTCGTCCTCATCCCGGCCATGGACACACCGGGCATCGGCCGCGTGGCCATGTTCCTCGACCCCTTCGGAGCACCCTTCGCGGTCATCAGGAGCGAGGAGTCCTGAGCACGCGATTCCCGCGACCACCGCACCGATCATCACCGATCATCACCGATCCTTCCGATCCCTCGTGGCCGGCGTCCGCTGAACCCCGGAGGAATAGCCTGGGAGCAGAGGTGGACACGATGACCCGTCCCAGCCATGGCCCCAGCCACGACCCCGACCCCGGCCCCGAGCAGCTGGTCCGGGCTGCTCGGGCCTTGGGCGTGACGGACGAGCGCGTGCTGCGGGCGCTGCGCGCGACCCCGCGCACCGCCTTCGTCCCCGCATCGCAACGGGCTGTGGCGTACGCGGACGTGCCGATCCCCATCGATCACGGCCAAGTGACGACGCAGCCCTCCCTCGTGGCCATGATGGTCGCCGCGCTCGGCCTCTCGGGCGACGAGCACGTGCTGGAGATCGGCAGCGGTCACGGCTTCCAGACCGCGCTGCTGGGCCGGCTCGCCGCGTCCGTCGTCAGCATCGAGCGATGGCCGGACATGGCGGAGCGGGCCCGGGCCAACCTGGCCGGCCACGGCATCGAGAACGCCGAGGTCGTCGCCGGCGACGGCACCCTCGGCATGGCGGACCGCGCTCCCTACGACGCGGTCATCGTCTCCGCCGCCTTTCCGCAGGTCCCGCCGCCGCTGGTCGAGCAGCTGCGAGCGGGCGGCCGTCTGGTACAGCCGATCGGGCCCGGCGGTCAGGAGCACGTCGAGCTCTACGAGCGCACGCGACACGGGCTCGTGCGCCGCAGAACCATCGTGCCGGCTCACTTCGTCCGGCTGTACGGTGCGTACGGATATCCCCCGACGGCACCGTTCGATGACGCGGGCTGACAAGACCACTCTCGGTGGTGACGGGCTCAGGCGCCGGCCTGTCTTGCCCTGAGGAGATGCACAGCCTGCTCCCGGCTCAGTCCGGCCGCCAATCGCAGGGGCAAGGCCGCGACATCACAGCCCTCCCTGTGACGGCCACGCTCCATACGCAGCAGCCGGCGAACCAAGGTCGGGTAGGCCACCTCACAGAACGGGCACTCGTCCGCTGCCCCTGAACGGAACCGGCTGGGAGGTGGCGCGGGCGCGCTGGGAGGCGGGGGAACGCCACGGGGCAGGGGGCCCTTGGCGTCGCGTCCGTTTCGGCCCGGTGGCACCGGCCGATCCCCTGGCCGTGACGTTTTTCCTGTCGGCTCATCGGTCATCCGGATGTACCTCCCCCTGTTCCCCTGAACTGCGCGCGGCGAAGCCGCAGGCGCTGCTCGATCCCGCGGAGTACGAACTCGCCCCATTCCAGTAGTGACCAGAGCAGTTCCACTGCCGTGGCGACTGATACTCCCCAGCACGCCGCCCATCGCCAGCCCGATTGTGCGTCGCCGGTGCGCGGGGCCAGGACGAGCGCGACTCCCGCGCCCAGTGTGATCAGGCCCGTCGTGTAGCTGAAGGCGGCCAGCGCCGTTCCGTGCCGCCAGCGGATGAGATCGTCCTCCCGCTGCCGCTCATAACGGGCACGTTCCGCTTCGGTGAGCGAGCCGCTGCCGTGCCACCCTTCGATGTCGGCCATGGAGTACATGTACGGACGGGCGCGGAAGCCCCATTGCACGCACGCCACGAGCGAGACCACGGACAGCGCCAGCAGGAAGAGGGCCGGGCCGGGAAGACGGAACTTGTCCGTATCGGCAGCGACGACACCGAGCATCGCCACCCCACCCGCGGCCAGCAGCGGTGCGGCGACCGCGGTCACCGAATCGACAGCTCGCCCGTACCGCATGTCGTGCACACCACGCTGCGACGGTCTCGTTCCCGGCTCCGGCATCACGCACCCCGTTCAGCAACGTAGCGCCCAGCAGGGCCCCCAGTCTTCCCGAACGGCGAATCAGGGCAAGAACAGAGAAGCGCGATGCGCCTGCCCCCGCGTGGGACGGTGGGGACCGCTACTTCGCGGCCTTCTCAGCCTGTTCCGCGGTGGTGGCCGTCGCCGGCTTCCCGTCCTGGACCTGCTGCAGACGCTTCAGCGTCGTGGCGACCATGTCCTCGACGCCCGCCGGGTCCTTCGACATCCCATCGGCCTTCAGCCGGATGGTGACGACACCCGAGCGGGCGTACGCATAAATGGAGTCGCTGCTCAGGCCGGGGTTCATGACGAGCGTGGACTCCTCCCCCAGCTGCTTCTTGGGGGCCTTCTCCTTGTCCTTCTCGGTGCCCTTCCACGCCGAGTAGGCGGTCTTCGCGTTCTCAGCAGTGTCGAACAGGCAGACGGTGACCTCCATCATGTTGGTGGTGGACCCGTTGAAGAGGTAGTCGGCGTCACCGGCTCGTACGAAGCCCTGGGGAGAGGAGTCGTCCTTGGGGTCCGACTTCTTGCAGAAGCTCCCCGCTTGCTGCTGCTTCTCCTTGTACGGCTGCCAGCCCTGGAGTATGTCACCGCTGCCCGGCAGGGCCTGGAGGATCTGGCCCTCCTCGAGCTGCTTGGTGACGGGCTTCCCCGCCTTGTCGTCCGAGTCCCCGGAGGAGCAGCCGGTGAGGGCGGCGAGGCCCGCGAGAGCGGCGAAAGCGGTGGCAGTGATACGTGTGCGCGACATGTTGCCCACCCTAGATGATGTCGATCTACTGGCGGACGGCGTTTTGGCGGACCGAAACGCGAGGTCAGCGGCCCGCCGTGACGCTGTGCGACGCCTGCGAGGTCGGCTGCTCGGTGTTGTCCGGTCCATGACCAGCCAGCGGGTAGGCTCACCCGGGCAAAGAGTAAACGTCGTTGTGGGGGCGCTGTGAAACGCCGAGCAATTGCTGTCGCCGCTGTAGGGCTGCTGGCCCTGACCGGGTGCGCCGATTCCGGTCAGTCGATGAAGTTCGGTGAGAAGGCGACCGTCGCCGGCGAGAGAACCGGCACCATCGGCGTGACCGCCGTGCGGGTGGAGAAGGGCAGCAACGCCGACCTCTCCGGGCTCAAGGACGCGTCGAAGTACGCCGACAAGACGCCGTACTACCTCCGCTACAAGCTGACGAAGACCGCCGAGGGGAACGACAACGACGAGGCCGAGCACTTCGAGGTGTTCGACGGCGACAAGCAGCTGACGGAACTGATGGTCCTCACCTCCCTCGACCCCACGGGAGATCCGTCCAGTCCCCTGGTCGCCAGCCGCTTCGACAAGTGCCAGGGCGCAAGCCACACCGCGCTCAAGGAAGCCGCCGAGGGACAGAGCGTCGACGGCTGTGCGGTCTTCCTCGCGGCCAAGGGGACCGGAGCGCCGTCGACCGTGACGTGGACGCGCCGCAGCGAGACCCTCGCCACCTGGAAGTGAGAGGCGGATGGGGCCGGTGACCTCCTTCCGGTTCGAGCCGGCCCGCGCGCAGAAGTACGTCCGCCACCCGGCGGTCGTGTTGTGTGCTGTCCTCCTGGCCACTGGCTGCGGCGGTGGTGGTGGCGGTGGCAGTGGCAGTGGCAGTGGCAGTGGCGAGACAAAAGCCGAGGATGCCGAACCGAACCCACGCGCATCCCGCCTCGACGAGCCGGCGCCGCGTGTCGACAAGGGCCCCTTGTGCGACGGCGACCAGGACGGCAGCCCGCGCATCGAAGGTATCCGCATCCTCAAGGGCGGCACCGCCGATCTGCCCGGCGGGGCGACGCTCGCGTACGCGGAGGCGCACGCGGACGGCAAGGCGCGCAAGGCGGTCCTGGCCGAAGGGCCACCCCGGCGGACCGCCGTGACGGGCAGCACTGGACGATCGCCCCGGGAGACGCCCTGACCGTCAGGGGCCAGGACTACACCGTCCGTCAGATATGCACCCACCGCGTCGTGCTCACCCCGCGGCATCCCGACGGTGACACCGCCACGCCGACGGGGAGCGACGTGACCACGTGACCGACGACGCTTGACGGTCGCTGGCGTCTGCGCCGGCACGTACCGGACACCCAGAACGGTGGTGACGGGTACAGCGCGGTGCTGACGGATGTCCACGGCGAGCCGGAGCGGGCCGACATCGCCATCGGCTCCCTCCGCGGACAAAAGGCGTCCTACGACGACGTCCGTGTCGGGGACACCCTCGAAATCGCCGGCCGTCTCTGGAAGGCCGAGGCCATCACCTCCGGCCATGTGGACCTCCGGCTCGCCCAGCGCTAGCCGTTGAGCCAGTCTCCCGGCATCAGGTCTCGGATGCGGTCCAGATCGTCCTCTGTCCGGCCACGGGCCAGGACGGCCATGCCGTCGTCATCGCGCAGAAGGACGTCCGGCCCCAGGAACCAGCGCGTCGCGTAGTCCTCCTCGCCGACGGGATAGGCCGGGAACGGCAGCTGGACGCACTTCTCCTGCAGCCATTCGATGCTGTCCTCGTCGGGGTCGAGGAAGTCGCAAGACGTCTCGTCGGCGCTCACCGACTCGGAAAGAGCGATCTCGACGAAGCAGAGGGACAGGCTCTCCAGCCAGCCCACCCACCGCTCGGCCGACTTGTCCGCCAGGTCCTGCCGGACGAGCACCGCGGGATCGTCGTCGTGGAGGCTGTCGAGGAGGATGCCCCAGGAGGCGGCTCCCTGGTTCTCGTGCCGGAAGACCAGTGCCTCCTGGGCGTCATCCACATACAGCTCTGCCGGGCCGAGCAGCACATCGTGGTTGCTGGTGAGGTCCTTGCGGCGTCCGAACAGCAGATACGCCTCGCGCAACGCCACCGGCAGCTGGAGGCCCAGTCGTTCCTCCGCCGCGGCCACCTCGGCCTCCGGCCACCCGTCTCCGTCCTGGAGCGGGCTCACCCAGTGGGCGGCGAAGCCACGGATGAAGTGCCACGCGCCACTGCGGCTCTCGACGCCCCTGGCGAGAGACTCGGCGAGATCGAACCCTTGTGTCATGCGAGGACGATACCGTCCCGCCGAGCAGCTCTCCGCGGGCTCCAACAGACCCGGCCAAGGCATGAATCAGAGGCAAGATCACGATTCAACCTTCGAAAACAAGACGCCAGGGCGCAGCACCGCCTTCACATCACCGCTTTCACATCACCGCTTTCACATCACAGCACTCAACGCGGGCAGGTCGTGTCCTTGGCCGGCAGCGTGCCGTCCAGCAAGTAGGCGTTGACCGCCTTCTTCACGCAGGGGCTGTGCGAGGACTCGTACACGACGTGGGTACGGACCGGGACGGTCACGAGGCGGGAGCCGCGCATCCGGCGGTGCATGGTCAGGCCCCCCTCGTAGGGGGTGCGGGTGTCGCCGGTGGCCTGGAGCTGGAGCGCGGGGACGGAATTGCTGATCTTCGTCATCTCCTCGCGGGGCTCCGCCTTCCAGAACGCGCAGGGCACCGGGCCGTTGAGCATCGGGCCGAACACCGGCTGAGTGGGCCGGGCCCGCTCGACGGCCTTGCGGTACCACTCGGGGTCGCGGGGTGCGCTGACGTCGCCGCAGATGATGGCCATCGTGGCCGCCAGGTCGACATTCGCGCCGGTGCCCTGCGGCCGGAGCATGACGGTCAGCCACTCACGAAGCGAATCCGTGATCTCGACCGGTTTGCCGTCGGCCGCATTGAGCAACTGCCGCAGCGCACCCGCGTACTCCTCGTTGTCGGCCTCGTCCATCCCGAGCGCGTAGAGCATGAGTGGCAGCATGTGGTCGTCCAGCGGGAAGCCGGCGAGCTCGATCGGCTTCGCTTCCGCCCGCCGGATCAGACCCTCTACGGTGGCGCGGACGGCAGCGGGGCTGGTGCCCAAGCCGTACTTCTGGTCGTGTCGAGCCGCCCAGGTGGCGAAGTCGTCGAGCGCCCGCTCATTGGCCGGGCCCATGGCCTGCAGCATCCCCACTCCGTACGTGGCGGGGTCGGGCGCGCTGTCCAGTACCAGGCGGTCGACCCGGCGCGGGAACATCTGCGCGTACGTGGCGCCCAGTACGGTGCCGTACGACTGCCCGACGAACGAGGTCTTCCGCTCCCCCAGCACACTGCGGACGAGGTCCACGTCACGGGCGATGTTGCGGGTGGAGATGTGCGGGAGGACGTCGGGGTACTTCTTCCAGCAGGCGTCGGCGTCGTTCTTCGCCAGTCGCCAGCTCTCGTCGAAGCCCGCACGGTCCCTGCCCACCGACCGCAACCACGTCGCCCGCGTCAGGCCGCAGTCCAGCGCACTGCTCTCGCCGAGTCCCCGGGTGTCCATGCCGATGATGTCGTACGCCGCCGCGACCTCGGGTGTCATCTGCGCCCGTACGGTGGCGGGCGTCCCGAGGCCGCGCCCGCCGGGGCCGCCGGGGTTGGTCTGGAGGATGCCGCGCCGCTTCGCCGGGTCGGCTGACCGGATCCGCGAGATCGCGACATCCAGGGTGCGGCCTTGGGGCGTGCCGTAGTCCAGCGGCACCTTGAGCGTGGCGCACTGGATGCCGGCATCGGCCGGTTTCGGGTCTTTGCAAGTGGTCCACGTGAGCGGCTGGTGGCGGAACCGGTCGAGGCCGTCGTCGGTGGCAGCGGACGCGGAGGCCTTCGTGGCTGTACCCGGCATTAAGCCGATCACGATGGTGGCCGTGGCCATGGACAGGGCGAGAGCGGCGCTTGCCGCGGTGTGTCTCATGTCGCTCACGCTAGGGAGGGAACAATCTCCGTTCCAGGGTGTGGACTCCCCGGTTGGACTACAGGTAGCCCCATGCCGAGCGATGGGGGGTAGCCCCCCCGTTGCACGAGAAGCGGCAGGTGCACAAGGAGTCCGGCGAGTGGCACCCGGAATGGTGATCCACGGGTTCCCCGGCGACCAAGGAGCGCGGCCCTCTCTTCAGGTTGCCGGATTCCGGGCAGGGCATTCCCAGTCGGCCGCGTCGATCCCGTTGCCTTCCATGTCCCTGAGGTGGAAGCAGCTGCCGTTCGCCCACACCGTGACCGAATCGGGCCGATGAGCGACCTGGAACGGCTCGTCCCCACGCGACGTTCCGGACCAGGAGCCGTCTCCTGCCGGCGAGTGGGTGACCACAACGCAGGTCTGCTTCGGCGGGATCCGGTGGACGTCCGCCCAAGGCTCCACGGACAACACCAGCGGCTCCTCGCCGTCATTGCTGACCAGCAGACGCGCTGTTCTCCCTGCAAACATTTTCCTCGCCGGCTCGCATGAACTCACGACTCGATCCTCACATACGCGATCGCCTGACCATACGCCCGTCGAACACCGAGTTAGGATTCGGCGCATGACACAAACGGGGGACAATCCACGACGGCTCGCAACACGTGGGCAACTGGCGGCATCGGCGTTGCTGCTCGCCGGCATTGCCGTTCTGGCGAGATGGCACGAAGGGCCCGTCTTCTGGGGCGGCGCCGTGCTGGGAATCGCGGGCGTCGGCGGGTATTTCGTGCAATTCGATACGCCTCGTGGCGTAACGCAGTGGCTCCTCGCCGCAGTCGGCCTGTGCATGATGTTCATGTTCGGCCTGCAACTCCTGATCGGCGTCTTCGCCTGACCGCAGGCGGAACGGTACACCGGCACCGTGCCCCCGACTCCGATGGAACGATCACCACGACTACGGCTTGACCACACTCTCGCCGCGATTTCCCCCATCCGCCCCACTCGCCTTCCGCAGCGTCTGCGCGGTGGCCAGCTCGCGATAGGCGGGGCTTTGCCGCAGCAGTTCGTCGTGGGTGCCGGAGGCGATCACGCGTCCGGCGTCCAGGACGTAGATCTGGTCGGCGTTCTGAACCGTCGAGAGCCGGTGGGCGATGACGAACAGCGCGCACTCCTGGGCTGTCTCGCGCATCACCTGGCTGAGCGCCGCCTCGTTGATCGCGTCCAGGTGGGAGGTCGGCTCGTCCAGCAGGAGCAGTGAGGGCCGGGTGAGCAGGGCGCGGGCCAGGGCGACGCGCTGGCGCTCGCCGCCGGAGAGGGTCGCGCCGCGTTCGCCCAGGACGCAGGACAGACCTCCGGGGAGGCGTTCGACGACGTCGGTGAGGTTGGCCAGCCGCACCACGCGGTCGACTTCGCGGGCCGGGGCATCGGGCATCGCGTAGGTGATGTTGTCCCGGAGGGTGCCGTGGACGACATGGGTGTTCTGGTCGACCAGGGCGATGCGCTCACGGCACTGGCGGCGCGTCAGCCCGTGCGCGGGTTGCCCGTCGAAGAGCAGCAGGCCCGCCTGGGGGTCGTAGAAGCGCGCGGCCAGGGAGAAGACCGTGGTCTTGCCGGCTCCCGAGCGGCCCACCAGCGCGACCTGGCCGCGGTGCGGCACGGACAGTGACACGCCGCGCAGTACGGGCCGGCCAGGGTGGTAGCCGAAATGGACGTCTTCGAGGGCCAGGGCGACGGGGACGCCCGCCGGCTCGGCCGTCGCGACGGATTGTTCCCGGCCCGCCCCGGCGCCGTTCGTCTCCCTGGGCAGTGCCAGTGCCTGGTCGACGCGCTCATAGGCGCCCATGCCGCGCTGGAGGAGGCCTACCGCGCGGAAGACCGACGAGAGGGGAACGACCAGGTAGGAGGCGTAGAGCAGGAAGGCCACCAGTTCGCCGAGCGAGTCGGTGCCGCCCACGCGCATGCCGCCGACGACCAGGACGACGAGGAACGACCCCTGGACGGCGAGCTCGACGGCGGAGCTCATGAAGGAGGCGAGCATGGCGGTGCGCACCCCGGCGTTGTACGCGCCCTCGACGCGGGTGCCGATCCTGGCGGCCTCCCGGTCCTCGGCGCAGTGGACACGCACCATGGGCAGGGCGCCGAGCGCGCGCTCGAGGTCGGCGGCGATGTCGCCGACGGCTCCCTGCGTACGTTCGGAAGCGGATCGGATGCCGGACAGCAGCGAGGTGACGACGACGGCCGCCGCGGCCACGGTGGCGGTGACCAGCAGGAGGAGGAAGGGGTCGAGCCAGGCCATCAGGGCCAGGGCCCCGGCGGAGACGATGAGCCCGGTGGCCAGGTCGACCAGAGCCTGGGCCGTGGCCTCGCGCAGAACGGTGGTGTCGGTCGTGACACGGGAGATCAGATCGCCGCTGCGGTGCCGGCCGTACTCGCGCATGTCCAGGCGCAGCAGATGGGAGATCAGGCCGTGCCGGAGGGTGCGGATGACGCCTTCGCCCATGCGTTCCAGCAGGAAGCGGCCGATGCCGCCGGTGACGGCCTCGGCTATGAACAACCCTGCCAGGAGCAGCAGTGGGGTGGCGACGCCGGCGTGGCCGGCGGTGTCCACGATGCGGCGGGCCAGCAGCGGCTGGGCCAGCCCCATGGCCGAGCCGAGCAGGGTGAGGACGGTGGCGGCGGCGATGGCGGGCCGGTGCCCGGCGGTCAGGCGCAGCATGGTGGACACCGCCCCCGGGGACCGACCCCGGCGGCGGGCGGCTGTGCCGTGCGCCGGAGCCTCCTCTGCGCCTTGGCCGGGTGCGGTGTCAGCGGTGAGCTGCCCGCTCATGGCGTGTTCCGGCCGACGGGGGCCACCACCAGCAGGCGGCTGAAGTACTCGTCGGGTACGCCTTCGTCCACGGGGTGGCCGTCGGCCTCGATCCAGGCGTGGGCGGCGAAGGGCGGCAGCATACGGACCCCGGTGCACCAGGTGGGCCACTGCCCCCACAGCCGGCACAGCAGCGTCGCGCCCAGCGAGCGGGGCAGACACCCCCGGGGGCCGGCGCAGGCGAGGCTGACCGCGCACACCGCGTCGCGGGCCGCCTTCGCCCGGGACGCGGAGGCCGGCGCGGCGCCTCGGCGCAGGAAGGTCAGCACGGCGTGGATGCGCTGCGGACCCAGCCGGGCCAGCAGGAAGGCGGGTGGCAGGACGGCCCAGGCGGCGAGGCGGTGCCCGAGAGGTACGCCGGCCGGGCGGGCCAGGGCGCTGGGGGTGCTCATGAGGCCAGCCCACTGGCACGCAGTTGCTCGGTCAGCGCGGCGACGTCCCGGGTCGCCTGGTCGCGGCCGATGTCGAACTCGGCGACGAGGGCGTCGACCGCGTCCTGCTCGTCGCCGCCCTCCAGCAGGGTGCGCACCACGAGGGTGCCGGTGGGGTTGAGCTCCCAGTAGTCCCCGCTGCGCCGGTCGAGCAGGACGGTGCCGTACTCGGTGGTGGCGGTGCAGACGTCGGCGCCGAGCCGCAGGCCCATGTGCCGTACCCCCTTTGTCTTCTGGCGTTTCAGGTGTCGGACGTTGTGAGCCCGGGATCCGAACCGGCGGACCCGGCCGGGTTGCCGGTGTTGGGGCCGGGCCTGCGGCTCGGCCCCCCGGTGGGTCAGCCGGCGCGGGCCAGGCTGCGCAGCCATACCTCGCAGGCGATGGTGGAGTAGAGGATCGCGTCCTTCAGGCCGGGGCTGTTGGGCCGGCAGGCCAGGGCGCGCAGGGTCTGGGCGTCGATCAGCCCCATCCGGGCCAGGTGGGAGTCCTCCCACAGGGCCAGCAGGTCGCCGCGGTGTTCGCGCAGTCCGTCGGCGGCGTCCATGGTCGCCTGGGCCTTGCTGGTGCGGCGGAGGCACTCGTCGGGGACGATGCCGCGCATCGCCGCCGTCAGCAGAGGTTTGTACGCCCAGGGGGTGACGCGGTCGGCGGGTCGTACGGCCAGGGACGCCTCGATCACCCGGTCGTCGAAGAACGGTGAGGCCATGGGCAGGCCCGCCCGGGCGGCCGTCGCGTCCCACTGGCGCACGATCCGGGTGCAGGTGCGAATGGCCTCCAGGTCGGTGTGCAGCCCTCGGTCGGGGTGCAGCGGTCGTGCGCGGGCGGCCGACTCGGTCAGCGCGTCGCGGACGAGCCCGGCCGCCTCGTCGGTGACCCAGTCGAACAGCCGGGGCGCGGCGGACCAGCCCAGGGTCCCCGCCACCGTGGTCGGCAGGGGATCGCGCAGCCCGTCGGGGGTGGCGGCGAGCCACCGGTCGTAGGGGCGGGAGTCCGCCAGGGCACGGGCCATGGCCGGCGCCCGCCAGTCGAACAGGACCTTGAAGCCGCGCAGCCGGCCCAGGGCGAACAACGGCCGGCGCCGCAGCAGCCTGTGGTAGTACGCCTCCGAGCACCAGGCGATGTGATCGCCACCGATGCCGGTCAGATGCAGCCGGCTGCCGCGTTCACGCAAACCGGGCAGGTGATGCAGGACCCGGGCCCGGTCCATCACACCGATGGTCGGCTCGTCCATGGAATCGTCGATGTCCAGCAGGTCGGTGTAGACCAGCGGGGAGGCGTGCGCGTCCCACACGACGTGCTCGGTCCGCGGCATATGGGCAGCGGCGCGCTTGGCCCAGAGGAGGTCGTCGTCGGCCGGGTCGCGGCCCGGCCAGGTGTTCGCCACCACGCGGGCGGGTGAGCGGTCGGCCAGGAAGCACACGGATGTGGAGTCCAGCCCGCCGGACAGGTCGCAGCTGACCACGCCACCTTGCCGGGTGCGGGCGTCGACCGCGTCGGACAGCGCCTGGCGCACCAGCGGCGCTCCGTCGGCGAGCGTGCGCACCGGCTCGGGCGGGTTCCACCACCGTGAGGTACGTGCGGTACGCCCGTCGGCCGACAGGTGCAGGGCTTCGCCCGGGGGCACGGCACTGACGCCCTGCCAGAGGGAGGTCTCGTAGAGGGGGTGGGGGACGGGCCACAGCAGGCGGACGGCCAGTTCGCGCCGGTCGACGCCGGCGCCAGTAGCCCGGGCGAGCACGCCGGCGTCCGAAGCGGCCACCTGTACGCCGTCCATGGCGGTGTGGAACACCAGGCGCAGGCCGGAGGCCGTACCCCACACCTTGGTGCGGCCGTCGAGGCACGCCACCAGGTGGAAGCTGCCGGGCAGGGTACGGGCGAGGGTGTCGAGGTGGGCGAGGTCGGTCAACCGGTCCGCGTGACGCCGCAAGTCGTCGGCGCGGACGGGGCAGCAACCCAGTACGGCCAAGGAGGCCCGGGCGGTGGTGACGGCGACGCATTCGTCGTCGGCCCAGTGACCGGTGATCCAGGGGCGGCCGGAGGGGTGAGGGAGGGTACGGGTTCCGGAGTGGCGGGGCAGACGACGGGCCGCGGCGAGCGCGCCCTCGCAGTCCGGAAGGACCACGAAGTACGCGCTGCCGAAGCCCGCCGCCGCGCGATCACGCGATGACGCCATGGCGTGCGATCAGCTGCCCTGCCTCAGTTCTTGCTGAGGACCAGACGGTCGTTGCCGTGGAACTGCAGCAGACCGGTCTGCGTCCGGAAGTCGCCGCGCCGGACCAGGGTGGGGGCCTCGTACGCCTTCTTCATGAGCTTCTCCTCATTCACTGGGAGGAAGAACCAGCCCTACAACAGACGTAACTCCCGCCTGATGCAGGGAGGTTCGTTGCTACGGAAAACGTAGCAGCGCACCGCGGTGGTCCGACAATACGTCTATCTGCGTATCCATCAAGCCAATCGCATACATATCCACAGTGACTACGTTCGACAGCGGGCCGGTCGGGCCTGCGGCAGCTTCCCTCACAGCCCTTCCTCAGCCCCCGACAAGCAGCGAGCCTGATCGCCAGGAGGGTGACCCCCTCCACGGCAACGTCGCCTGATTCGGGGGAGACCGAAGGATGGATGTTTTAGCCTCGACCAACACCGCTTTGCCGCAGGCCGGACGGCTCCCGGAGCTGCTCCGCCTGGCCCGCGTGGGGCCCGCCGGCCCCGAGACGGCCGCCCGGCGCATCGTCGCCTGGCTGACCCACGCCGTACAGGGAACCGTCGACGTCACGGACGCCGACGCCCACCAGGACGCGGCCGCGAGCGCCACCGGTCGGCTCACCGAGCAGGTCATGGCCGTGACCCTGGGCAGGATCGACTCGGCCGCGGTCGCCGAAGCGGACCGCCACACGCGGATGTACCGCTTGGGCGACCAGGCGCCGTACCGCGTCCTCGTCATCACCAGAGAGTTCCCCTTCGACCCGGAGTCGGCCCGTCTGTGCGAGCACGCAGCTGTCGTCCTCGAACTCCTGCTGCGAGTAGCGCGGGCGGATGCCGCCCGCTGAGAAGGGGAGGCGAGCAGCCGGCATCTGCGGCTCGCTGTGCTCCAGTTGCTGATGGGTGGTGACGTGGTTCTCGCCCAGCGCACGATGGCCGCGTCGAGCCCTGGGCTACTGGACGCGGAACGGGTCTGTGTCGCCATTCTGGAAGTCGCCGTGAGCGCGCGGGAGGAGGTGGCCCGGGAGTGCGGGGAACGCGTCGCCGGTCGCGCCCTCGTCGTGCCCTGCCCCGCGTACGACAACCACGTGATCGTGATCGTTCCGGTCACCGACGGGTGGACGGCGGACGGCGTGATCTCGGGGTTGTCCGACTGCGTCGCCGCCCGCACCGACGTGTTCATGGGGCTGAGCCGGCGCCATGCGCTGGCGTCCGTCGCGATGGCCTACGAGGACGCGGCCCGGAATCTGACCGCGGCCCGGTACATGCCCACCCGGCTCGCCGGGAACACCGCGCACACGAGCCTGACGGACATCCTTCCCCCCGCCGAGGCCGCGCTGTGGGCCTCCCGCACACTGCGACCGCTCGACGCGATACCCCCGAACCGCCCGGGGGCCGACGGCCCCCGGGCGGGGCCACTCTCCCAGCCCCGGTCCGCGACCAAAGAGATCGCTACCGTCAGCCGCGCCCCAGGAAGTCCGCCCATGCTCGTGCCGCGCTCGTCATGGCCTCGATGTGTGGCACCCCATGCGCCAAGTGATGCTCCCAGCTGCGCGCTTCCGCCTCCGCGAGCACGCGCAGTGCCTGGCGCGGTGCCTGGTGGAAGGCGGGAACGCGAGAAGCCCATGCGTACGCCTCGTCCGGCTTCTGCTCGCCGTCGGCGATGAGCCGCATGCCCCACAGCACGGTATCGGCCCAGGCCGGGCCCTCCGCGGTCCAGGCCCAGTCGATCAGGCGGGCGCGACCGTCATCCACGAGGAAGTTCACCGCGGCGGGGTCGGTGTGCAGGATCTGCCTCCCGACCAGATGAACCGCGTCGTCAGGGGAGCAGTAGTAGCCCCAGCGGTCCCAGGCAGTCGGCACGCGGTCCGGAGCCGCGCAGCCGCTCAGAGCCGTCAGCACACCGACGACCAGCTCCAGGTCCGCCGAGCCGGTCGCGTAGTCCGCCCACGTCCCTGTCACCCCCTCGAACCCGAGCAAGGACCACCCACCGGCCTCTACATGCCACAGCAGCCGCGGCGCACACGCGGGCAGATGCGCGTTGACGCGCCGCTCCAGCTCCAACTCGCCGATCTGGCCATGGTCGCTGGGCATGCCCTTGACGAAGACCCTGCGGCCGTCGGCGAGAAGGAACAGCACCGCGACGGCGCTGTTCCCCCCGCTCGCCATGTCCTCGACGGAAAACGCTCCAGGGAGTCTGTCGATCACACAGGAGCGGACCCCGGCCGGCAGCTGCTCCCAGGGGAGGCGCTCCATCGGCATGTCAGTCTCCTGGGTGCACGTCCCCGGGGGATTTCGGTCCGCTCGGGGGCCGCGGTGAGATCGGACGCGAAGGCGGCGTCGACGCTGTACGTGTCGGCATCATGCCGCGAACCGTAGAGGAGATCCAGCCGCTGCCACCAGGGGTCGCCGTCTCCCAACGCTGAGAAGAACAAGCGTTGTTGGAAACGGACACAGCGGCCCGGACCGGCAGGGTCCGGGCATCGAGAAGAGCCACTTCTGGTCGGTCGGGTTGCCAGCGCCTACGCTGGCAACCCACCTTCTCCGCTAGGGGCGACATGAGCACCACTCCTCATATCGGCAAGCGCATCCGTGAGCACCGCAAGGTCCGGCAGATGACCGTGCAGCGCCTCGCGAGCAAGGTCAACGTTTCACCCAGCCTCATCCAGAAGATCGAATCCGGGGGCCGCAACCCAGCCCCTGGTCTCATCGCTCAGCTCGCCCGCGCACTCGGGGTCGGCCCCGACCGGCTGACCGGCCAGCCTTACATCAACGGGGTCGAGAGCGAGGAACAGGTCCAAGCGGTCATCCCTGAACTGCGCCGCATCCTCCTGACCTACGACAACCCGGACGATCTCCTGGTCGGACCGCGGCCGCTGCCGGTGCTCGCGGCAGAGATGGACCACGTCGCCCGAATGCGGCAGGACGGCAAGTACGTACCCATGGGCCCCCTGCTTCCGGGACTCCTGTCCGAACTGACCCACGTGGCGTTGAACAGCAGCGGGCGCGAGCAGCAAGAAGCCTTCGGGTGGCTCGCGCGGGGGTACCGGGCGACCAACTCGCTGGCGCACAAGCTCGGGTATCACGACCTCTCGCTCACCGCCATCGAGCGGGTCCGCTGGGCCGCGCGCCAGTCCGCCGATCCGCTCATGCAGGTCACCGCCAGCTACCTAAAAGCCGGCGCCATGGTGCGCATGGGTACGTACTCCTCGGCGCGCCGCGTCCTGGAAGGGCTCCTCGCAGAGATCGAACACCTCGCGCCGGAGTCCTCGCTGACTGAGGGACACATCGCGCTTCAAGGCGCCGTCCTGCTGAAGCTCGCCATCCTGGAAGCTCGTGACGGCAGCCCCGAGCGTGCCCAGGGACGCCTGGCGGAGGCCCGGTGGCACGCCCAGGCTCTTGGCCGTGACACCTCCCACTACGAGATGAGCTTCGGGCCGACCAACGTGCGGATTCACGAAGTGGCCACCTTGATCGACTCGGGTGATACGGGCAGGGCGCTGGCGAAGCTGCGGGAGTGGGGCGCCGAAGAGGACCGGGAGGAATGGACGGTCCCCGACGCTCTTCCCGGAGAGCGGGCCAGCCATCACTACATCGACGTGGCGGCAGCACGTCTGGCAGAAGGAGACCGGACCGGAGCGCACCGAGATCTCCTGCTCGCGCGTCAGGCCTCACCGAACCACGCACGCTTCCACCCGACGCTCCGCACCACGGCGGCCACGCTGGTGCGCCTGGACCGGAACCAGGATGATTCGATCGCAGGTCTGGCCCGGTGGGCCGGGATGTGACAGCTGGTCAAGCGATTCTCTGAAAATCATCCCCACACTTTGTGCGTAAGGACATCCCTTGCGCGCGGCACGATCCCCTCAACCAACCCCGAGGGGATCGTGCCATGTCCACCACTCTCCACGCGGCCCGAGCCTGGCTGGCCCAGGCCGATCCAGACCCCGACCACGCCGACCGCTGGCTGTCGCGGGCCGGCATCGTCGTACTCCCGCTCGGCCGGAGATGGGCAGCGGTACGGACTCCTGAGGCTCGAGGTCTCGCGGCTGTCGACCGCGGAATCGCCGGACCCGTGATCCACGACCCGGACGCCTTCCTGTATTTTCTGGTACCCATTGAGACCGCCGCGATGTGGCACGTTCCTGGGACTGTATGCCTCAGCAGCGGCTGGCTGACGATGCCAGTCCCGTCGGCGGAGGAACCCGACGGGATTCGTTGGCTCCACTTGCCTGACGGCACACTCGTCGATGCAATCCGGCTGCGTGCTGCCCTCGAAGAGGAAGCGGCATGAACCACCTCTCCTCGGACCTTCCCGATCACGCAGAAGTCCAGCGCTGTATCGACCGCGCCAGGCTCCTGCGGTCCAGCAGACCGGACCCTGACGAGCTGACCGATCTGGAGACAGAGCTCCGGCAGCACATGCAGGCGCTGTTGCCCATCGCCTGCGAGGCGCTGGGGCACTTCCGCAAGCAGAGCATCGAGTGGTACCACGCGCGAACAGCACTCGAATCCCTCGAAAACGATCTCCACCATCCATGCCCAGAGCAGACACTGGCCCGGATCACGCACATCCGCCGGCTCGCCGCGGGCTGCAGCTGGCTCCTCGCCTGCCGCGAGCTCGCCGACTCCGCTGGGCGCGCCGACCATTCCGTGAGACACGCGAGGCCTGCCAGTGACTGACCACCACCGTGAGGTGCAGTGGCTGCTGTGCCGGGAAGCGAGTCCGTGGCGGGCTCGGGAGATGTGGGAGTGGGGACGGCCGGCGGGGATCCGGGTCGGCAGGCACTTTGACGTCGTCCACGTTCCGGCGGCCCTCATCGGCGGCGGCCCGATGCCGGATCTGCAGGTGGCGCGGGAGCGCTTCCGCTCGTCCGGGATCGGCAGCTCGGTGATCTTCTCGCCGCAACCAGGCCGGTACAGCGTGCTGGTGCCACCCGGCACCTACCGGCAGTGGACCCACGCCGGGACCGAATGCCTCGGCGCTGACCCGTACCCCAGCTACCTTTCCGTCCCCCACCCAGCGAGGCAGACAGCAGGCATCCTCTGGCTCCTCCCGACCCCTCGCGCATCGGACATGCTCTGCGACCCCACCGCACTCCGATACCTCCTTGAGAAGGAAGCACTCAGTGGCCTTCACCCCCAATGAACCGGCTGTCACCCGGCACCGGCCCGTCCGCCCGCGAGCCACGGACCGTCGTGTTCCTCCCCGAGCGGCAGGGAAACCTTCGCTGAGACGGTGAGACGGTGAAACGGTGCGTCGGCCGGGAGGCATGCATGCGGCGGCGGAGCGGTCTGAGAGTCCTCATCATCGTGGTGGCACTGCTCGCCACGGCGTCGACGCCCTTGTTCTGGCTGCTCGACGGCCCCGACGCGGGTCAGTTCGTGGGAGCGTCCATCCAGGCGGGCGCGGGCATCGCCGCGTTGGTCTGGGCTCTGCTTCAGCCGCCGGCCGCTCCCCCGGCGGGGCCGGACGACACGGTCGTCGCCACCGGGCGGGCCGAGGGCACGGACGGTGGCGCGGCCCGTACGGGGATACGGCGCTGCGGAGCCGCCCGCAGAGTCGGTACCGCGCGGGCCGAGCGAACCGGTGACGCCACCGCGCACGGGCCGGGCAGTTCCGCCTCCACCGGCATCGAATACGACTGAGGGCCGGTGCCGCGATGGGGGCCCACGAACAGCATGATGCCGACGTGTCCATCGAGGTGGCGGACACCGGTGACGCCCATGCCTCCGGCGGCGGGGAGGCGACCACCGGCTACCGGGGGCCGGAACCGTCCGGCGTCGTACGTGTCTCGGCGACCGGGAACGCCACGGCTTCCGCCCGCGGAGCCGTCGCCAACAGCGGCTACATCCACTCGCTGACCGTCGTGCGCCAGGAGGCGCCGCCGGCGGCGAAACCACTCCCCCACCAGGTCGGCGTCATTCCTCCTCGGGCCCTGGCCTTCCAGCCGCGCGCCGTGTCCGAGCGGCTGCGCGCGGCCATGACGGAGGGCCGGACCGCGGTGCTCAACCAGGTCCTCACCGGGCTGGGCGGTGTCGGTAAGACGCAGCTCGCCGCCGACTTCGCCCGGCAGGCCTGGCGGGAGCGTGCGGTGGATCTGCTGTTGTGGGTGACGGCGAGCAGCCGCGCGGAGGTCCTGTCGGGTTACGCGCAGGCCGCCGTCGATCTTCTGTGTGCCGACCCCGGCCGGCCGGAGCAGGCCGCGCGGGGGTTCCTCGCCTGGCTGGAACCCAAGCCGCACGCCTCGCCCTGCCGGTGGCTGATCGTCCTGGACGACCTGTCCGACCTCACGGACCTGCGCGGACTGTGGCCCCCCGACAACCCCTCGGGCCGTACGCTGGTCACGACCCGCCGTCGGGACGCCGCCCTCAGCGGCTACGGGAGACGGATGGTGACCGTGGGCCTGTTCACCCCGCAGGAAGCCGTGTCGTACCTCACGGAGGTACTGGCCGCCCGCGACCGGCGGGAACCTCCCGGCGAGCTGACCGCCCTGGCCGAGGACCTGGGGTTTCTGCCCCTGGCGCTGTCGCAGGCCGCCGCCTACCTCGTCGACGAGGGCCTCGACTGCGCCGCGTACCGCGAGCTGCTGGCCGCGCGCACGACGAAATTGCGCGACACCATGCCCGAGGAAGGCGGCTCCCTCCCCGACGACCAGGCGACGACCGTCGCCGCCACCTGGTCCCTCTCCATCGAGCGCGCGGACACGATGCGGCCCAAGGGGCTGGCACGCCGTGTCCTGCACCTCGCCGCGATGCTCGACTCCAACGGCATCCCCGGCTCCGTCCTGAGCGCGCCACCGGTGCTGGCCCATCTCGGCACCGTCGCCGAGCCGCTGCCCGCCCACCATGTCACCGGCGCGCTGAACGTCCTGAACCGGCTCAGCCTCCTCGACCACACACCCGACACGCCCCACCACGCGGTGCGCGTCCATCAGCTCGTGCAACGCGCCGTCCGTGACACGTTGCCGGACGAGCGCCGCGACCAGGTGGCCCGTACGGCCGCCGACGCGCTCGCCGCGACCTGGCCGGAGATCCAGCGGGACACCGTTCTCGCGAGCACATTGCGCACGAACGCGGACGCGCTCCTGAGACACACATCCGACGCGCTGTGGCGCCCCGGAGTCCATCCCGTGCTGTTCCGACTGGGCACGAGCCTCGGGGAGAGCGGCCATGTCTCCGCCGCCGCTCGATACTTTCACCAGCTGGCCCGGGCCGCCGCCGAACGCCTCGGATCCGACGACAGGTCGACGTACACGGCGCGCTTCGAGTACGCCTCGTGGCGGGGGCAGGCGGGCGACGCCGCGGGGGCCGCGGCCGCGCTCGCCGGCCTCCTGCCCGACTGCGAACGCGGCCTGGGGCCGGAGAGCCCGCGGACGCTCGCCGTCCGCAGTCACCTGGCCCGTTGGCGCGGCGAGGCGGGCGACATGGCCGGCGCGGCGACGATGACGGCCGAGCTCGTGCGTACGATGAGCCGGGTCCTGGGCCCCGACGCCGCGGACACCCTCGCCGCCCGCGGGAACCTCGCGCGATGGCAGGGCCGCTCGGGTGATCCGTCGGGCGCCGCCGACGCGTTCACGGTACTGGTCGCCGACCGCGCACGCGTCCTGGGTCCGGATCACCCGCTGACTTTGGCCGCTCGCCACGGTGTGGCGTTCTGGCGCGGGGAGGCGGGCGACGCCGCGGGGGCCGCCGCGGCCTTCACCGACATCCTCGAACACCGCCGGCGCGTGCTCGGGCCGGACCACCCGCATGTCCTCGCCACCCGCCACGACCTGGCGCGCTGGCAGGGCAGAGCGGGAAACGCGGCAGGCGCCGTCGCCGCGCTCACGCGGCTCCTGGCCGACCGCGAACGCGTCCTGGGCACCGACCATCCGGCCACCGCGCTGACCCGCGCCGAACTCGTCATGTGGCGTGATCGGCTGGAGGGTCAGGAGGGCACCTGAGGCCCGCTATCCCGCAGGCGTTCGAGACCTTCCGGGGTGCTGACGAGAGGGGTGTATCCGAGGAGGGTGCGGGCAGCGGTGATGTCGAACCAGTTCGCGTAGGCCGCTCCCGCCACCAGGCAGCGGTCGAGAGGGGGTCCTCCGGGCAGGTGGAGGAGGCGCCAGCCGCCCTCGCAGAGGCGGCCCGCCGCGCGGGCGGCCGGTACGGGGACGGGTTGCAGGCGCGGGCTCCGGCCCAGGGCGCGGAGGAAGACGGTCAAGGTTCGGGCCACGGTGCACGGCCTGCCCTGGGTGATGAAGTACGGTCGGCCCGCCGCCGGGGAGCCGGGCCGTACTCGGTCGAGGGCCAGCAGGTGGGCGTGGGCGGCATTGTCCACGTAGACGGTGTCGACGCGTTTGTGCCCGCTGCCCGCCAGGGGGAGGACGCCGAGGCGGGCGGCGCGCAGGAGGCGGGGGGCGAAGTGCGGGTCACCGGGGCCCCAGACGCAGTGCGGGCGCAGGGCGACGGTGGCGAGGTCCGGCCCGTCGGCGGCCAGGACCAGGCGTTCGGCGGCGCCCTTGGTGGCGGCGTAGGGGCCGAGGGGCCGGCGTGGGTAGGGCAGGGATTCGTCGCCTCCGTCGATGTCGGTGTTGTCGAAGACGACACTGGGGCTGGACGTGTGCACGAGGGTGCCGATGCCGTGGCGTCTGCAGGCGTCCAGGACGTGACGCGTACCGGTGACGTTGACGTCGTGGAACAGCACGGGATGCCCGGACGTACCGACGTGGGCGGCGGTGTGGACGACGGCGTCGCGGCCGGCGGTGGCGCGGTGGACGGCGTCCGGGTCGCGGACATCGCCCAGGTGCTGATCGACGCCGAGTGCGGCGAGGGTCCGGCTGTGGCGGCGGTGCAGTGATCCGACCTCGTGCCCGGCCTCGGTCAGCTGTCGGCACACGGCGCTGCCGAGGAAGCCGCTGCCTCCGGTGACCAGGACGTTCATGGCCGCCCTCCCGTCGTGTCGAGGAAGTGCCGGATGGCCGGGACGAGTTCGGCGCGGGCGTCCTCCAGGACGTAGTGGCCGGCCTCGGGGAACCGCAGCACGCGCGCGTGGGGGAAGCGCTGTTGCCACGCGTCGGCCAGCGCCGGTCGCAGGACCGGGTCGCGCATGCCCCAGCCGACGAGCATCGGTACGTGCTCCAGGGCGGGCAGCATCCGTTCGACGACGGCCAGCAGCGCCCAGCCGGGGTCGCCGCGGGTGAGCGGGACGTCGCGGATGAAGCGGGCCAGGGCGGCGCGGTGACGCGGGCGGCGGTAGGGGGCGCTGTAGGCGCGGCGGACCGGCGGGGGCAGCGGTGTGGTCACGCCCAGCCGGGGCGCTCCGCGGGCCCAGCCGGGTGTGCGGTGGGCGGCCAGGGCACTGACGGCGGGCAGCCGCAGCAGGCGAAACCACCAGGGAGGGAGGCCGTTCTCGGGGAAGCGGAAGACCGCGGTGTTCAGCACGACGACGCGGTCCACCTGCTGCGCGTTCAGGCAGGCCCAGGCCAGTGCGATGGGCCCGCCCCAGTCGTGGGCCACCACCGTCCATCCGCGACGCGGGGCTCGGTGTTCGTCGGTCAGGTGGTGGACCAGGTCGTCGAGCGCGGCGATCTGGTATCCGGCCAGGAGGGCGGGCAGCGGCGGGGCGAGGCGGTCGGAGAGGCCCATGCCGAGCAGGTCCGGGGCGATGCACCGGTAGCTGTCGCGCAGTTCCGCTATCAGGTGGCGCCAGACGTAGCTCCAGGACGGGTTGCCGTGCACCATGAGGACCGGGGGGCCGGTGCCCTCGTCCACGTAGTGCTGACGGCCGTCGGCATGCGCGAACCACCGTGAGGTGAAGGGGTAGTCGGGCCAGCGGGGGGAGTCGGCTGCGCGCACGGGACGGCCTTTCGGGGCAGTGGTCGCGTGGATGCCGCGTATCCGGCTGTGGGGTTCATGCCCGAGCGGTGGTCGCCGTGCCCGGTGACGCGCCTGATTCACTCATGTAGGTGATGCCGTGGCGGTGGCGCCGTCCGCATGCTCGTAAGGTCGGCCCGTACCGCACCGGAGGTATTCGCCATGGCCTCGCTGGCCCGTACCGTCCTGTGCGCTCTGCGGGAGGCACCCGGTGGCGCGTGTCTGCGCTATCCGCGGGGACGGCGGGAGTTCGCGACGCTCACCAACGGCGAGGCCGCTTCACTGAGCCTGTCGACCGCCGCGGCCCTGGCCCGTGCGGGGATCCGGCCCGGGCACCGTGTGGCCGTGCTGACCCGTGACCCGGTGGAGCTGGGGACCTGTGTGCTGACCCTGACCGGCATGGGGGCCGTGCCGGTGCTCGTCGACGGGTCCCTGCCGCTGCGGGTGATGGGGCGGTGTCTGACGGCCGCGGCGCCGGACGCCCTGCTGGCCGAGCCGCTCGCCCACATCGCGGGGCGGCTGCTGGGCTGGGGCGGGAACGCCGTGCGCCACCGCGTGGTGGCGGGGCCCGCGCTCTGGCCCGGCCGGACCCTGCGGCGGCTGCGCGGGGCCACGACGCCCTGGCAGGAGATGACCGTCATGCCGGACGACGCGCCGGCGATGGTGGTGTTCACCTCCGGTGCGACGGGGTCGCCCAAGGGGGTCGTCTACCGGCACGGCACGGTGCGGGCGCAGGTCCGCGCGTTGTCGGAAGGTGTGTCCCTGGCCGGGCGGACCGTGGTGGCCGCGTTCGTGCCGGCCGCGGCGCTCGGCCCGTTGCTCGGTGCGACCACGGTGGTGCCTCGCGTCGATCTGACGCGTCCCACGCGGCTCCGGGCCCGGGATCTGGCGCACGCCGTGAACGCTACGGAAGCCGGGGTACTGCTGGGCTCGCCCGCGCTCCTGGACCGCCTGGCGCGCTACTGCATCCGTACGCTGACGCCTCTGCCGACACTGCGGCAGGTGCTGTGCTTCGGCGCGTCGCTGCCCTACCCGGTCCTGGACCGGCTGCGGGTGTGCCTGTCCGCCGACGCGACGGTGTGCAGCGTGTACGGCGCCACCGAGGCCCTGCCGGTCAGCCTGATCGACCACCGGGAGCTGCTCCCGCTGCGGCCGGCCACGGTCCGTGGACAGGGCGTGTGTGTGGGCCGACCGCTGCCGGGCATCACCGTCCACGTCCTGCCGCTGGACAGGCCGTTGGACAGGCCGTTGGATACGCCGTCCTCGGTACCGGCGGCCATGGATCCCCCCTGTGGCACCGTCGGTGAACTCGCCGTCGCCGGACCGAATGTCAGCCCCGCCTATCTGGACCCGGAGGCCACTCGGACCGCGAAACCGTACGGGCCGGACGGCGGGGTCGTCCACCGTACGGGCGATGTCGGCCGGCTGGACGAGCAGGGACGCGTCTGGCTCTACGGCCGCCTCGCGCACCGGTTGCGCACGGCGGACGGCCCGCTGTTCACCGAGCAGGTGGAACCGGCCCTCGACGCCGTGCCCGGTGTACGCCGCACGGCACTGGTCGGCGTCGGTCCTGATGCCGCGCAGCGGCCTGTGGTGGTCGTCGAGTTGGAGCCTACGGTGTCGCGTCCCGACCGCATGGCCGTACTCCGCGGCGTCCGGGAGGTGCTGGACGGACTGCGTCTGCCGGTGACGGGGACGGCGCCCGTCCTGTTCCGCCGGTCGCTGCCGGTGGACCACCGGCACGCGGCGAAGATCGACCGCGCGCGGCTGGCCGGTTGGGCCGCCGCGCGGCTGGACCGGCCTTTCCACCGCCCGAGCCGGTGACCATGTCACGGCGGCGAGGGAGAGGCGCCCGACGGTGAAGCGCCCGAGGGCGAGTGGATGCCCAGGCGTTCATGGATCAGGCGGGCGAAGTGGATCAGGGTGCGACCGCCGCCCATGAGTTCGCCGGGCGGGATGTGGATGCCGAAGTATTCCCGTGCCTGGAGGATGAATTCGGCCCCCATGAGGGAGTCGACCCCGAAGTCCTCCAGGTTGCGGTCGGGGTCCAGGTCGGACGGGTCGATGTGCAGGACGCCCGCGAGGTGGCGGGCCAGGACATCGGTGATGGCGCGGACGGCGTCCTCTGGGGTCATCGCGGTCAGGGAGCGCAGGATTTCCTCGCGGCTCTCGTCCGCGTCCGCGATGCCGGCGGGGACGAGTGTGCTGTAGCGGGGGCCGGACAGTGCGGGCAGCAGACGGCGGGCGCGGGCCCAGCGGTAGCGGCCGACGCCGGCGACATGGGTACCGGTGGCCAGGAGATGGTCGGCGGCGGTGAACGCCTCGGCGGAGGCGACGGGTTCGAAGCCGAGACCGGTCATCGTGGCCGCCAGGTTGCCGCGGGCGACGTATCCGGTGTCGGCGATCGGCCCCCAGGCGATGGCGGTGGCGCGGCGTCCGGCGCGCTGTCGGGCCCGTGCGAGGGCTTCCAGGTAGGCGTTGGCGGCGACGTAGGGGGCCTGTGCGAGGTTGCCGATGGCCGCGGTGACCGATGAGTACAACAGGAACACGTCGAGGTCGCGGTCCGCGGTGAGGCGGTCGAGGATGTCGGCGCCGGCGGCCTTGGGTGCGAACACGGCGGCGAAGCGGTCGTCGGTGAGGTCGGACAGCGGTGCGTCGTCCAGGTGCATGGCGCAGTGCACCACACCGCGCAGCGGGTGCCCGGTGGCGTCCACGGCGGCGATGACCTGGCGCATCGCGGTCTCGTCGGTGACATCGGCGGCGTACGCGGTGGCCCGTACCCCTCGCCCGGTGAGACGTTCGAGTACGGCGGCGGCATCGGGCGCTTCGGCTCCGCGGCGGCTGACCAGGGCGAAGTGGCGAGCGCCTCGGTCGGCGAGCCAGTCGGCGGTCGCGGCGCCGAGTCCGCCGAGCCCGCCGGTGATCAGGTAGGTGCCCTCCGGGTCCAATGCCGGGGTGGCGAGGGCGGGTTCGACGGGGACGGGTTCGTCCAGCGGGTCGAGGGAGACGACGACCTTGCCGACGTGGCGGGAGTGCTGGAGCAGCCGGAAGGCCTCGTCGACGCGCGCCGCGGGATGGATCGTGTGCGGGAGGGGGCGGTACTGGCCGCCGATCACCCGCATCCCGGTGTCGACCAGCAGGCGGGGGCCGCGTACGGGGTCGAAGACGATGCTGTCGAGGTTGAAGCCGATGAAGGTGAGGCTGCGGTGGAAGGGGCGCAGCAGGAGCGGGTTGTTGAGGAAGATGTCGCGTTTGCCGAGTTCGATGAAGCGGCCGTTGGGGCGCAGCAGGTCCAGGCTCTGGGCGATGGCTTCGCCGCTGAGGGAGTTGACGACGATGTCGACGCCCTTGCCGTCGGTCAGTTCGCGGACGCGGGGGGCGAAGTCGAGGCTGCGGGAGTCCAGGACGTGCTCGACGCCGAGCGTGCGCAGGAGATCGCGCTTCGTCTCGGTGCCCGCTGTGGCGATCACGCGCAGCCCCAGGGTCCGGGCGCACTGGAGAGCGGCGAGGCCGACGGCTCCGGCTCCGCCGTGCACCAGCAGCGTCTCGCCGGGCATCGGCCTGGCCTCGTCGACGAGGGTGCGGTGGACGGTGAGGAAGGCGACCGGGAGGGTGGCCGCCTCGGCGAAGCCGATGCCGTCGGGGATGGGGCCGACGGCGGCAGCGTTCGTCACGGTGTGGGAGGCCAGTCCCGCGCCCATCAGTCCGCTGACCCGGTCACCGACGGCGTACCCGGTGACCTCGGAGCCCACGGCGCTGACAACGCCCGCCGCGTCGGTGCCCAGTCCGCGGCTCAGGGGTGTGCCTTCGACGGCCTCGGGGGGCAGCAGCCCGTTGGCGCGCATGGGGTCGCGGAAGTTCAGTGCGACGGCCCGCACCTCGACCACGATCTCGTCGGGCCCTGGTCGGAGGGGTTCCGTCTGCCGCCACACCAGGCGGCGGGAGAAGCCCGGGTCGCGTACCTCCAGGATGAAGGGTGTGCTCGCGGGAGCGGGAGCGGGAGCAGGAGCGGTGGCCGGCTGATCGGCCGGGCGCTGGGTCTCACGGGGGACGAACCGCCCGCTCCGGGTGAGGACGATCTCGTCCTCGTCGGTGGGCGCGAGCAGTTCGCCGGCCAGGCGGCGGGCGTCGGCCGCCGGATCGCCGCTACGGTCCAGGGAGACCCGGCGCACCCGCAGGTCGGGCTGTTCGTTGGCGAGGGTGCGGGCCGTCCCCCAGGCAGCCGCGTCGAGGGGGTGGGCGGGGCGCTCGGGTGCGGGGAACAGTCCTGTGGGCCGGGTGATCAGCCACACCGGCGGGCGGGCTTCGTCCGTCCGGTCGGTGCAGGCGGCGGCCAGGGCCCGTAGGACGGCCGCGCGGTACGTGGCCCGGGAGACGACGTCCTCCGGAGCACCGGTGCCTTCGGGCGTGCTCAGCAGGAGGACGATGCCGGATGTTCCGGCGGGCAGCGCGGCGGTCCAGGCGGAGGGGTCGTCGGTCGCGGTGACGGTGCGCGCGGTGCCCAGGAGGCCGGCGAGCGCCCGCGCGGTCGGTGTCTCGTCGGCCGTCTCGGTGGCGATGACCCAGACCATGCCCGGCTCCGCCTCCTGCGCGGGCAGGTCGGGTTCGGTGGCGGGGAGGCGGTCGGCGGCGGTCAGGAGGACCGAGCGGTCGTCGGTGCCCGTCTGTACGGTGCCGGTGAAGCCGCACTGCTCCAGGAGCGGCTTCCACCGGTCCCGGTCCGGCAGAACGGTTTCGGGGCGCAGCGTGCGGTCGCGGCGCTGCCAGAAGTCCTCGCTGCCGCCGAGGAGGAGGGCGCGGTGCCGGGTGTCGTGCGATGCGACGGCGAGCAGGTGTCCGCCGGGGGCGAGCAGGGTGCGTACGCGGCGCAACGCGTCGGCCAGGTCGGCGGCGCTGTGCAGTACGTCGTCGGCGAGCACCAGGTCGAACCGGCTGTCGTGGAAGCCCTGGGCCGCGGGGTCGGTGTCCAGCTCGAGGGTGCGGTAGTCGACGAAGTCGTGGGAGGCGAAGCGGTGGCCGGCGGCGGCGAGGGCGGTCTCGGACCTGTCGGTGCAGGTGTAGCGGGTGCGGTCCGCCGGCAGCAGGGGTAGCAGGGCCGCGGTGAGGGCGTGGGGCGCGGCGCCGAGTTCCAGGACGCGCAGGGGGCGGTCCTCGGGCCAGTGGTGGACGATCTCGCCGAGCAGGCTCTGGGCGACACGGTGGGTGAAGCGGTGGGCGGGTGCGGCGGCGTACATCTGCTCGTACGTCGTGGCACCGGTGTCGAGGAGTTCCTGTGTGCCCGGGGTGTCGCGCAGCAGGGCGGGCAGGTGCCGCAGGTGGGCGTTGAGGTGGAGGGTCTCTGCGACGAAGGCCGGGTGGTCCTCGACCAGGGCCTTGAGATGGTGTTCGGGACGGGGTTCGGTGCCGGTCAGCTGCCAGCGGTCGCCGGCGACGGTCCGGGCCAGTCCGTGCCGGACGAGGAGCGGAAGCATCAGCCGCACCAGCCGCCGGTGGCGCGGTTGGAGCCCGCCGTGGACGAGGTCGGGCAGGGCGAACGTGGCGGAGGGGTCGTCGAGCAGCCCGGCCAGGGCCGCGGCCCAGCAGTGGGCGGCGGTTTCGTCGACGACGGCCCGGAAGCGGTCGTGGCCGGTCTCCCGCAGGGCGTCGTGCAGCCGGCCGATCCGGTCGTGGACGGCGTTCGCCACGTCGGCGGGGGACGGCAGGGGGGAGGGGGCGGCCGGGGCCGCGGGGTGCGGTGCGGCGCGCAGGACGGTGTGCTGGACGGTGAGCGGGACCAGGGTGGTGTTGTAGGCGCGCCGGGTACGGAACCCCTCGATCGTCGCGGTGACGGTGCCGTCGGCATCGGCGTAGGTGACGTCCCAGCAGAACTCGGTCTCGGTATGGCTTCGCCGGCGCAGGTGGACGACGCCCCGCGGTGAGGGCGTGCTCCATACCTGCACCGAGTCGAAGGTCGACGGAAGATAGGCGTGGCCGTCCCGCATGTGCCGCTCCACCAGGGCGACGGTGGCCTGGAAGGGGCCGTCGAGCAGGACCGGGTGCACCGTCCAGCCCTCGGCCGGGTGCTCGTTCCGGTAGTCGGCCAGCAGTTCGCCCTCGCCTACATGGAGTTCTTCCAGCAATTGGAAGGCGGGGCCGAGGGTGAGGCCGACCCTGTGGCAGGTCCCGTAGAAGTCCGGGCCGCCGACGGTACGGGGGCAGCGGGCGCGGATCGCTCCGGGATCGATCGGAGCGGGGGCCGTGCCGAGCAGGGGGCGGACCTGGGCCCGGACGACGGGATGGCATGTGGTGCCGCGGCCTTCGCTGCTGCTGACGGTCAGCGCTCCGTCCTCCAGGGTGACCGCGGTCTGCAACCGGGCGGTGCCGGGATCGGGCCAGGCGATCGGGAGGGGGTTGGCGATGCCCAGGTGCCGTACCTCCACCGGCCCACCCAGTGCCCGTCGCCCTGCCGAGAGCGCCATCTCGACGTATGCGGCGGCGGGCATGAGAACGGTGCCGCCGACCTTGTGGTCGCCCAGCCAGGGCGCCAGCTGGGGTTCGACGGCGCCTTCCCACACCGGGTGCGGGGCCGGGAGGCGTTCGCCGAGCAGGGGGTGGTCGAGCAGCCCGGTGCCGCTGGTGCGCAGGACCACGTCCTGGGGGCCGCCGAGCCAGTGGCGTTGTCGCTGCCAGGGGTAGGCGGGAAGGTCGGCCACCCTGCCCGGGCTGGGGAAAAACGTCTGCCAGTCGACGGCGGCGCCCGACGCGAGCAGGGCGGCGACAGCGGCGGCGGTCTCACGGGGGCCGTCGCCGTCGCGGTGCAGGGTGGGGATGTACGTGGCGTCGGTACGCCGCAGGTAGGGGCGCAGGACCGGGTGGGGACCGATCTCGACGAGGATGCCGGCGTGGTCGGCGAGGACGCGGGTGACGGCCTGGTGGAAGCGGACCGGTTCGCGGATGTTGCGCCACCAGTAGTCGGCGGTCAGGGCCTCGCCGGGAAGTGCCGTGCCGGTGACCGTGGAGAGGAAGGGGACGCGGGCGGCGGTGGGTGCCAGTCCGGTCAGCGCGGTCCGCAACGGGTCCGCGACCGGGTCCATGGCGGGGCTGTGGAAGGCGTAGTCGAGGTCCAGTTCGTGGAAGAAGACGTCCCGGGCCGTCAGTTCCGCGCCGAGGGCCGCCAGGGCTTCCGGATGACCGGCGACGGTGACATCCCGGTCGCTGTTGATTCCGGCGATCTCCAGTCTGCCGGCGTACGGGACGAGTGCCTCCCGGGCCGCGGCCTCGGTCAGGCCGACGGCGGCCATCCGTCCGCTGCCCGCGGTGGTGCCCTGGGCGCGGCTGCGTTCGGCGATCACGCGGGCGGCCTGGTCCAGGGTCAGGGCCCCGGCGGTGTGGGCGGCGGCCACTTCCCCGACGCTGTGCCCCACGACGGCCGCGGGGCGCACCCCGTGGGCCGCCAGGACGGCCACCAGTCCCACCTGCACGGCGAACAGGGCGGGTTGAGCGATCTCGGTACGCTGCCAGCGGTCGCCGGCGACGGTCCGGGCCAGCTCCTCGGTCACCGACCAGCCGAGGTGCGGGACGAGCGCGGCGTCGGCCTGTTCGACCGCCGTACGGAAGGCCGGGTCACCGGCCAGGAGGCCGGCGGCCATGCCGGGCCATTGGGAGGCGTTGCCGGAGAAGACGAAGGCCACCGTGTCCCGTTCGGCCTTACGGACCCTGGCCCCGTGGGCGGGCGCGTCCGTGAGGAGCCGGTCGAGCCGGTCGGCGGCCTCCTGGGGGCCGTCCGCCAGGACGGCGGCGCGGTGCGGGTGGGCGCTGCGGCGCCGGGTCGTCGTGTGGGCGAGGTCGTAGAACTCCTCGGGTGCCGCGTCGCGGAGGCGTGCCGCGACCCGCGCGGCCAGCTCGCGCAGCGCCTCGGCCGAACGGGCGGAGACCACCACGGGCAGCGTACCGGCCGGGTGGTGATCGCGTGGGGGTGGTGCCGGTGGCGTGGTGAGGACGGCGTGGGCGTTGGCCCCTCCGAAGCCGAAGGAGTTGACGCCCACGGCCGCTCGACGCGGGCGCGGAAGTTCGACGGAAGTCGCGGTGGGTGCCAGGCCCAGCCCGGTGAAGTCGATGTCCGGGTTGAGGGTGCGTGCGTGCAGGGTGGCGGGGGCCACGCCGTGCCGGAGGACGAGCATGGCCTTGAAGAGGCTCGGCATGGCCGAGGCGGGTTCCAGGTGGCCGAGGTTGGATTTGACGGAGCCGATCGGCAGGGGGCCCACGGTGCGGCGCTGACCGAGGGCCCGCCCGATGGCCTGTGCCTCGGCCGGGTCCCCGACGAGGGTTCCGGTGCCGTGGGCCTCGAAGTACACCAGCTCGTCCGGATCCACCCCGGCCCGCTCGTACACGGCGCGCAGGAGGGCTTCCTGCGCCCTCGTGCTGGGCAGGGCGAGGCCCTGGGTCCGGCCGTCGCAGTTGGTGCCGGTGCCGGCGATCACCGCGTGGACGCGGTCGCCGTCGGCCACCGCGTCGGCGAGCCGCTTGAGGACGGCCACTCCCCCGCCCTCGGCCCGGACGAAGCCGTCGGCTTCGGCGGAGAAGGCGGCACAGTGCCCGCTGGGTGAGAGCATGCCGGCGTGCGAGAAGCCACTGAAGGAGTACGGGCTTCCCAGCACATTGATGCCGCCGGCGAGCGCGGTGCGGCTGGTGCCGTCCAGCAGGGTGCGGCAGGCGCGGTCGAGGGCGACGAGTGCGGAGGAGCAGGCGGTGTCGATCGCCATGCTCGGTCCGTGCAAGTCGAGGCAGTACGACAGGCGGTTCGCGGCGATGGACAGGGTGGAGCCGCTCATCGTGTAGGGGTTGGCGTACTGCTCGACGGTCCCCTGGACCGTTCCGTAGAAGGGGTCGGAGATCCCGACGAAGACGCAGGTATCCGATCCGGCCAGCGACTCGGCGGGGATCCCGGCGTCGTCCAGGGCTTCCGCGGCCATTTCCAGCAGCAGCCGCTGCTGCGGGTCCATGGCCTCGGCCTCTTTCGGGGCGATGCCGAAATAGGCCGCGTCGAAGCCGGTCACATCGTCGAGGAAGCCTCCGGCCGCCGTATAGCTCCGGCAGGCGCGCAGCCCACCGGGGTCCACGAAACGGTTCTTGTCGAACCGGTCCGGCGGGATCTCGCCGACCGCATCCCGGCCTTCGCACAGGGCCGTCCACAGCTCCCGCAGGTCCGAGATCCCGCCGGGCAGCCGGCAGCCGACGCCCACGACGGCCACGGCACGGTCATCGAACTCCATCTCCATCATGAGCCCCCGTCCGTCCACCAACTCGACCTGTCCCGGAGCTGGTTGCCATCTCTACCCCGTGTGGGACCGGTTAGTGTGGACGGAACGGGCCGGTTATGGCATGAACCGCCCTTAAAACGCGGAAAGCATGGACACTTGGTGATTGTGCTCCGCTGGTGTAGCCGTGCCCGGACCGTCGCCGTACGGTGATGCGGTGCCGTCCTCCCGCCGTGCCCGACTGCTGTCGAACGCCGTGCACCTGCCGCCGCGGTACCGGACCATGGAACAGATCCGGGCGGGTATGGTCGCGGTGGGCAGTCCCTTCGTTCCCCCGCCCGGCACGCTGGAGAACCTCACCGGCGTCCAGGGCGTGCACGTCCGGGCCGATGACGTACAGGCCTCCGACCTCGCGGTGGCGGCCGCCGTCAAGGCGCTGGACATGGCGGGGGCGAGCGTCGGCGAGGTGGATCTGCTGCTCTTCGCCTCCACGTCACAGGACCTCGTCGAGCCCGCCACCGGCCATATCGTGGCGGCGAAACTCGGCGCCTCCTGCCCGGTGTTCGATGTGAAGAACGCCTGCAACAGCGTACTCAACGCCGTGGAGACGGCGGCGGCCCTCATCGAGACCGGCCGGCACCGCACCGTGCTGATCACCTGCGGGGAGACGACGACGCTCACCACCCGCTGGCACGTGCCCGATCAGGAGACCTTCATGCGTCACCTGCCCGGCTACACGGTCTCCGACGCCGGTGCCGCCCTGCTCCTGACCGCCGGGCCGGCGGGCCCGGACGATCCCGGAGTGCTGCACGCGGTGTTCGCCGCCGACTCCACCGCCTGGGAAGCATGTACCGTCAAGGCCGGCGGCTCGATGTATCCGCGCTCCACGGACGACGACCACTACTGCCTCCGACTCAACGAGAACCAGTTGTCCCGGACGGGCCACGAGATGGCCCGGCTGGTGCTGGAGCACGCGCCGGACCAGATGGCACTGCTGCGTGAGAGCGCGTTCGTCGCCGTCCACCAGATCTCCATGCCGCAGTTCCACGAGGCCTGCGCCCTGATCGGACTACCGCGAAGCCGTTTCCTGGCCACGGTGGACCGGTACGGCAACGCGGCGTCCGCCTCCCTCCCGCTGCAACTGGCCCTCGCACAGCAGTCCGACCGTGTCATGCCGGGGGACCTAGTCGCCCTCGTCGGTCTGGCCAGTGGGTTCAGCATGGGGCTGGTGCTGATCCGGCTCTGAGGGCGGTACGGCCGTCACTCGCCGAGCGAACATCGTTGAAAGCCGCGTTAGGTCCCTTCCGCCCACGGGTAGCCTCGGGCTGAGGCCCAACAACCGGAACATGACCCACCACCCGACCAGGCCGCGCCCAGCGTGGGCGACCGTCCACGCGTTCCGTCGGCCGTCCGTTCGCCATCGCACTCCATGCCGGCCATGGCCAGGCCTCCTACGAGGTGGCGGCGACCACCACAGCGACGATCCCCAAGGGGTCACCATGACCACCGATGCGTGTGGACGGCGTGATGAAGCCCAGTCTCTCGTCCCCCACCAAGCGACAGGAACCCCCGACGTCGACACCGGAGACGAGTCGCGGACACCATCGATGTGTCCTCCCGTCTACAGACCGCCCGACATCCCCGGGCTGGAGTTCGACCCGTTCCTGGCCCAGGCGCTGGCCCAGGGCCCGGTGATGAAGATCCGGTTGCCGCAAGGGGAGGCACTGGCGGAGTGCTGGCTGGTCACCGGCTATGAGGAGACCCGGTTCGTGACGTCCGACCCGCGGTTCAGCCGGGAGATCACCAAGCAGGCCTTCCCCACGATGAACCGCCACCTCATCCCGATGGGTGCCAGCGTCAGCTTCATCGACCCACCCGACCACACCCGGATCCGCTCCGTGGTCACCCCGGCCTTCTCCCCCAGCCGGATGCAGGCGCTGCGCCCCCGGGCGGAGGCCCTGGTGGCCGAGCTGCTGGACGGCCTCGAAGCCGGCGGACCGCCGGCCGACCTGATCGAACAGGTCATCTCCCCGTTGCCGCTGACACTCATCGGAGAGATCTTCGGCATCGACCCGGCCGACCGCCCGCGACTGCGTCGCTGGGCGGAAGGCATCCTCGTACGCCCACGCACCGAGCAGGACGCGGTGCGGGCGCGCGCACTGCGCGACGAGGCGGCCGTGTTCTTCCGCGACCTGCTCGACCGGCGCCGTGGCTCGTCCGGCGGTGACCTCATGACAGTCTTCGCGCAAGCGGTCGCGGACCGGCAGATCAGCGAGGACGAAGCCCTTGCCATGGCCTCTCTCACGGCGTTGAACGGCTGGCACCCGGTCCGCAACAACCTCGCCAACATGGTCTTCACCCTGCTGTGCCGGCCGCACCTCGCCGCAGCGCTCAGCGACGGACACATCCCCGTCGCACAGCTGGTCGAAGAACTGCTGCGCTGGATTCCCCACAAGAACGGCATCGGACAGCCCCGGGTGGCCACCGAGGACGTGGCACTGGGCGAGGCCACCATCAGCGCCGGTGACTACGTCTACGTCCAGTACTGGGCCGCCAACCGCGACCCGGCCGCCTTCACCCGCCCCGCCGAGATCGACGCCGACCGCTCCGGCCCGCCCCACCTCTCCTTCGGGCACGGCCCCCACTACTGCGTGGCCCCGCACCTGGCCCGCCTCCAGGCCCAGCTGCTGCTGCCCGCCCTCTTCAGCCGCTTCCCGGCACTGCGCCTGGCGGTGCCCGCCGCCGACGTGGCCTTCCAGCTGGACGCCCTGATCCGCGGCCCCGTCGCGCTCCCGGTCGCCTGGTAGTTTCCCGGCGCTTCGCGAACAGGCCGGCGAGCCGAGCATTCCCGCCAGGAGTGCCGATCCCGAATGCCCTCTCAACCGTTTCTCCAAGCACGCCCTCCTCGTTGAGCGCGACAGCGTGAACGTCCGTGGGCGGCCGCCCCAGGAGGCGGCCGGCACCGATCGGGGAGGTACCGCTTGGCACGCCGCAGCTTCCGCATGCTCACCCTGTCCGCACTCGCGGTCTCCGGCCTGCTCACCGGCGTGGCGGCAGACCCCGCGACGGCCGCTGCCCCCTCACCGGTGCTCAAGCGTGCGAACCTGATCATGCGAGTGACCTACAGGCAGTTCCCTGCCTACGCCCAGGCTCACGAAGTCCCGTTCGACTGGAGCACCGACGGCTGCTCACCGCCGACGCCGAGCGACTGGGCCCAGGAATTCAGAGCGGCCTGTGTGATGCACGACTTCGGTTACCGGAACTTCGGCAACCATGGTGGGGCGGCCCATCTGCGTCTCGACCCGACCGAGGCGCGCCGCGAGTGGATCGACAACCGATTCCTCGAGGAGATGAAGCGCATCTGCGACGACAGCGGTCAGGGCTCCTGGTCCGCCTGCCAGAGCCATGCGCAGATCATGTACCGGGCTGTGCGCGCCGGCGGCGAATCGGCGTTCTTCTGAACCTGCCGCCCGCGGCGATGGCCGGCACGACCGCACGCCCTACACTTTTGGGCGGGTTCATCCCTGGTCATGGAGATCGGATCCCACCCTGGCCTGCGGAGAGAAGATCGTGCACTGGCTAGGGTGGGTGCCAGAGCACATCGTGAGACGGAACAAGGAGCAGTCGTGAGCGAGCCGGTGTCCATAGCCCTGCAGCAGGAGATCGCCCGGGAGCTCCAGGTCGCCGAGACCTTCGAGGCCGAGCGGGAGATCGAACGCCGTGTGGCCTTCCTCACCGAGCGGCTGACCTCCACCGGTCTGCGCTCCCTCGTGCTCGGCATCAGCGGCGGCGTCGATTCCACCACCGCCGGACGGCTGTGCCAGCTCGCCGTCGAGCGGGCCCGGGCCGCCGGCCACGAGGCGCGGTTCTACGCGATGCGCCTGCCCTACGGGATCCAGGCCGACGAGCGCGACGCCCAGCTCGCGCTCTCCTTCATCCAGGCCGACCACGTACTGACCGTGGACATCAAGCCCGCGAGCGACGCCGCGTCCGACGCCGCGCTGGCCGCCGGCGTGAGCTTCCGCGACGCCCACCACCAGGACTTCGTGCACGGCAACATCAAGGCCCGCCAGCGCATGATCGCCCAGTACGCGGTGGCCGGCGCGCACGACGGTCTGGTCGTCGGTACCGATCACGCCGCCGAGGCGGTCTCCGGCTTCTTCACCAAGTTCGGCGACGGCGCCGCCGACCTGGTCCCGCTGACCGGCCTGACCAAGCGCCGGGTGCGCGCCGTCGCGGAGGCGCTGGGCGCGCCCGCGGAGCTGGTGTGGAAGACCCCGACGGCCGACCTGGAGACCCTCGACCCGGGCAAGGCCGACGAGGACGCGCTCGGGGTCACGTACGACGACATCGACGACTTCCTGGAGGGCAAGCCGGTGGACGAGCGGGCCTTCGAGACGATCGTCAACCGCTACCGCCTCACCGACCACAAGCGTCAGCTGCCCATCGCTCCGTAGTGCCGTGCCCGTGCTGTGCCCCTCGACTCCTCCGGGGTCGAGGGGCACGCCGCTGTCCGGCGCGGGCCGCGCGGAGCGTCCGACGGGTCGTTCCCCGTCCCGCAGCCGGAAGGCCGGTCCGGCAGACCGGTTCGCACCCTTGCGCCGAAGAGGTGACGTTTCCCCCACCCGGCGCCGCCTGCCGCGCTGCTAGGTTCCGTTGCCGTTGCGACTCGTGGGTAGCCCGCGACCCGTGGGCCCGAGTGCGCGGTCAGGAGACCACAGTGAAGGGCAGCGTCCACATATCCGGCGCCGTGTGCACGGCATTACTGGCAGGAACGGTCCTGACGGGTACGGCGCAGGCCGCGCCGAACACTCCCGTCGTCCCGGAATGCACGGTGGCCGACCACGGGGACTGGTCCCTGGGGCCGGCCACGCTGCCGGTCAAACCGCCGGTCGGTCCGCTCGTCAAGGGCTACGACAAACTCGGCGGGTCGGCCGGCGCCAAGGCGTTCCTGGACAAGTGGAAAAAGGCCGACTGGGATTGGGACTACCCCGGCAACGACGGTTTCGCCGGCACCCCGAAACCCGTCACGGTGAAGTACGACAAGCGGCACGAGGTGTACCTGGACCGCTTCGGCGGCACGGGGGGTTCGTTCGTTTCGCCCGACGCGAGATCCAAGCCCGCGCAGTACGCGCAGCGGGCCATTCCGCCGTCCAATCTGCAGACGTACCGAAAGGGCGACGGATCGTACGACGCGGCGTGCAACTATCACGTCTACCGATTGCTTCCGGGCCAGTCCTTCAGCGGGAAGCGGGGCGCCATCGCCGCGTGGTTCGGGCAGCCTGGCGGCGGGACCCAGATCAAGCTCGACAAGCCCGTCAAGGACCTGCTGGCCACCAAGGTCCTGGAGGAGGTCCTGCCCGGAGGCAAGGCCCGCACCCCCCGGAGCGTGGCGAGGCCCGCGCGGGGGACGATGACCGCCGCCTCCGTCCGTACCGCGCTGGCCCGTGCGGGAGTGCCCGACGCGTACTACCGCATCCCCGGCGTGCACACCCCGCGCCTGCCCGCCTCGGAGTACTACGTGCTGCGGCAGGCAGGCGGACAGTGGGTCGTCGGTCTGGTCGAGCGGGGCGAGGAACGGGTCGTCGCGCGCCATGCCGATGAGGCGTCGGCCTCCGATCGTCTGTACACGGAGCTCGTCGGCCTCTGAGTGGCGTACGGGAGTGGCGGGCCCAGCCTCAGTGGGGACGGTCCGCCAGTGCCTGGGAGACGCGCTGGATCGCCTCGCGGATCGTGGGCTCGTCGAAGGCGGTGAAGCACAGGCGGAAGTAGCCCTGGTCGTGGGCGGAGAGCGTCTGCCCCGGGAGGAGCTGCACATGGGCCGTGTCCTTGATGTACTGGAACAGCTCGCTCTCCGCGCTGCCGATCTCGGTGAAGAGCACCGGCAGGTGGAGGTCGCCGGACCTGCCGGCCTCCGCACCGCCGTTCCCGTTGTGCGGGAAGTGGGGACCCCGCCCGTAGGGGAGCTCCGGGGCGTTCGTCGACAGGTACTCCCGCAGGTCGAGCCAGAAGAACTGGGCGGAGTTCTGGCCATCGTGGAAGACGTACGGGATGTTCTTGGCCTCGTCGAGGGCGGTCCTGGCCGACTCGAAGGCGTTGGTGAGGACCGTGCGGTACTCCTCCATGAGCTCGGCGGCGAAGCTCCTGCCCGTCTCCTGGGTCTCGAGGAGGCTGCCGATGACGTAGTGCTTGAGGGAGTCGAAGGGGCTGAACCAGGAGTACGGTTCGCCGGCCGTGCCGTTGAGCACGTCCTGCACTTCGGTGTTGCGGGTGAGGGCGACCCCTGCCTTGAAGCCCGAGAGGCCGAAGTCCTTGGCGAAGCCCCAGACGACGTGGACCCGCTCCCGGGCGTCCGGGACATCACGGTAGGCGTCCAGCGCGAAGGCGCTCACGAAGGGCAGGCGGGAGCTCCGGAGCTGGGAGTGCGCGTACATCTCGTCCGAGATGACGTGCATGTCCGTCTGTGTCAGGGCCCAGGTGTAGATCTTCTCCAGCAGGTCCTTGTCGTAGTTGACGCCCAGCGGGTTGTGGGGGTTGGTGAGGATGAGCAGCTTGGGCCGCACCGGCTGCCCGTAGTAGGCCCGCTGCAGGACGTCGAGGGTGAGTTCGAAGTCGGAGCCGAGGTACGCGGGGGCGCACTCCAGGCCGGGCCTCTGCTCGAAGCACCACTTGAAGCCCTGCCAGAAGGGGGCCGGGAGCAGCACCCGGTCGCCGGTGCCCAGGACGCCGGTCTTCTTCAGCGCGAAGGCCAGGCACTCCAGGGCCGCCGAGACGCCCGACGTGCCGAAGACGTCGTCGGGGCCGAGGTCGGCGCCGAAGTGAGGGCGCAGGAACGCCGCGATGTCCTCGCGCATCCGCTCCGTGCCGTAGATGGGCACGGGGTAGCGGAGGTCCTGCTCGGTCAGGCCCCTGAGCTTGCTGAACACCTTCTCGTTCAGCTGGCGGTAGAGCAGGACGTTCTCGGCCGTGCCCAGGTTGAGGAGATCGGGGAACAGCTGCTGCTCGACGGACAGGCGGCGCTCGGGATCGGCGGTACGGGCCAGCAGCGCGATCACCTCGGCCGGCGTCCGGCCGCTGATGTCACGGGAAGGCGTCGAAGGCATGGCCGTCTCCTGTCGGATCGATGGGATGGGTGCCGGGTGGGTGGCGCCGTCACGCATCGGACGCGGCTCGCCCGGCAAGCGGCTCCTATGCGGGTGCGGGAACAGTGCCGGGGCTGCGCGGGCGGGGCCTCACAGGAAGGTCGACGTCGTCATGCGAAAGACCTCCGGTCGTCGGGTCGGTCATGTCGTGACGAACAACCACAAGGTACGGGACGCTCGCTTACGACCACATGGGCGCGAACCAGCCATCCCTACGGAAGGGAGGGGCGAGCCTCGCGACAGGTCAGTTCGCGGTGGCCTCGACACCGAGCTCGGCGAGCAGGCCACGGACGCGCCGCTCGATCTCGTCGCGGATCGGGCGCACGGCGTCGACGCCCTGGCCGGCGGGGTCGTCGAGCTTCCAGTCGAGGTAGCGCTTGCCGGGGAAGACGGGGCAGGCGTCGCCGCAGCCCATGGTGATGACGACGTCGGACGCCTGGACCGCCTCGGTGGTCAGCAGCTTCGGCTTCTGGGCGGCGATGTCGATGCCGGCCTCGCGCATCGCCTCGACGACGGCAGGGTTGACGGTCTCGGCCGGGGCGGAGCCGGCGGAGCGGACCTCGACGCGGTCGCCGCCGAGGTGGGCGAGGAAGGCGGCGCCCATCTGTGAGCGTCCGGCGTTGTGGACGCAGACGAACAGCACGGACGGACGCTGGGTGGAGTTGTTGTTCACAGTGATGTCTCCTGGGGCGGTCAGGGGGTGGGGGTGGCGGCCAGGTGCGGCTCGCCGGCGGGGGCGGGCACGGGGGCCGGGGCCGGGCGCCCGAAGACGAGCCCGGTCAGAGCCAGCCCCAGAGCGGCACCGGCCAGCTGGGCGGCGACGAAGGGGGCCACGGAGGCGGGGGCGATGCCGGCGAAGGTGTCGGTGAAGGCCCGGCCGATGGTCACCGCCGGGTTGGCGAAGCTGGTCGAGGAGGTGAACCAGTACGCGGAGCCGATGAACGCGGCCACCGCGGCCGGCGCCAGGTTCGCACGGCCGGCGCGGGCCAGGCCGAGGACCAGCAGGACGAGCCCGGCAGTGGCCACGACCTCGCCGAGCCACAGGTGACCGGCGGAGCGGTCGTGGGTGGAGAAGCGGACGAGCGGGCGGCCGAACATCGCGTCCGCCAGCACCGCGCCGGTCACGGCTCCACCGACCTGGGCGGCGACGTACGCTGCGACGTCGCGCGGGCCGAGACCCCGGCCCCGGGCACCACGGCGGTCGGCGAGGTGGGCGGCGAGGGTGACCACGGGGTTGAAGTGGGCGCCGGAGACGGGGCCGAGCAAGGTGATCAGCACTCCGAGCCCGAAGACGGTCGCGAGCGAGTTGGCCAGCAACTGGAGACCGACGTCGCGAGTCAGTTCGGTGGCCTGGATTCCGGAGCCGACCACCACGGCGACCAGCAGGCAGGTTCCCAGGGCCTCGGCGGTGGCGCGGCGGGCGAGCGGGGCGGTCATGGCGCCGCTCCGGTGCTCCGCGGGGTGCGCAGGACGGAGGCCAGCCGGTCCATGGTGCCGGGCACGACCCGGTAGTACACCCACGTCCCGCGCCGCTCGCCGTCGATGAGACCGGCCTGGCGGAGCAGCTTGAGGTGGTGGGAGATCGTCGGCTGGGACAGCTCGAAGGCCGGGGTCAGCTCGCACACGCACACTTCCCCGCCCTCCCGCGAGGCGATCATCGACAGCAGCCGCAGCCGTACCGGATCACCGAGGGCCTTGAAGACTCCCGCCAGCTCCTCGGCCCGGTCTTCGGCCAGGGGCGCGGCCAGCAGCGCCGGGCAGCAGCCGCCAGGGCCGTCCTGTCCGAGGGCCACTCCATCTTGTTTCGACATGTTTCTATCTTGACGTTCTTCGATGCAAGGCGCAACATTGAATCGAAAGATATCGATACAGAAGCTTCAGGAGGCCGTCATGCCCCGTGCTCAGCTTGCCCTCAACGTCGCCGACCTCGAAGCGTCGGTGGCCTTCTACACGAAGCTCTTCGGCATCGAGCCCGCCAAGCGGCGGCCCGGCTACGCGAACTTCGCGATCACCGAGCCCCCGCTGAAGCTCGTCCTCATCGAGGGCGAGCCCGGCCAGGACACCCGCCTCGATCACCTCGGCGTCGAGGTCGAGAGCACCGAGCAGGTCACGGCCGCGACCGAGCGGCTGAAGGAGGCCGGCCTGGCGACGCTCGAGGAGAACGACACCTCCTGCTGCTACGCCGTCCAGGACAAGGTCTGGGTCCACGGCCCCGGCCGCGAGCCGTGGGAGGTCTACGTGGTCAAGACCGACGCCGACACCCTCGGCGAGAGCCCCGCGCAGAGCGGTGGCGACGCGTGCTGTTCGGACACCCTCGGCGCTACGGTCTGACGCGCCCATGACCGGCCGGCGCTCCTTGGCGATCAGCTGGTACTTGAGAAGGCCGAGTTGACGACCGCCATGACATAGGGCCGCTCGGAGGCGGTGCCGGTGGGGTTGAGGGAGTAGACCACGCGCCGCTTCAGGTCACGGGTGACGAAGACGCCGTTGGTCCACCCGGGGAGGGAACCGGTCTTGCCCCACACCGTGACGCCGTTGTCGAGTGTGATCCGCATCAGGCCGCCGGCGCTGAAGCAACTCGTTCCGTTGATGCAGTTCGTGTTGGTCCGCGCGTTGTCCGCCTTGGGCACGGTGAACACCAGCTCCTGCTGGGCGGGCGGGAGGAGGCGGCCGCGGAACAGAGCGGTCATGAACCGGTCCAGATCAGCGGCAGTGGAGATCATTCCGCCCTCGGCCCATGCCCAGGGGCTCTGCTCGGTCACCTCGTCACCACCGATGTACACGCGAGCGTGCGGTGCGGGCATGGACATGTCTTCCGGCGAGGGGAGGCTGGTGTTCCGCAGTCCCAGCGGCCGGATGATGCGGCGGGTGAGTTCGTCCTTGAAGCTTCGGCCGGTCACCTTTTCGACCAGCAGGCCGGCGACGAAGGTGTTGACCCCGTTGTACTGCTGCACCTTGCCGGGATCGGGCAGGTGCCCCGTCCCCCGGCTCGCGGCGGCGGCTGCGAACGCACGACGCACCACGTCCTGCGGCGATACGCCCTTCCGCCACCAACCGGGTCCGTCGGCCGGCCCGGGTATCCCGGCCGGGGCCGGCAGGTCGCTGGTGTGGTCCAGGAGCTCGCGCACAGTGACTTCGCCGTACGCGGCCGGGATGAGTTCGGGCAGGTAGTGCCGGACAGGCGCGTCGATGGCGATCCGGCGCTCGGCCGCCAGCTGGAGCACGACCGTGCTGGTGAAGATCTTCGTCACGCTCCCGATGCGGAAGTGGGCGCCCGAGGACACCTCCCCCGCGGTTTCGGTCCACGGCAGCGCCGGGCCGTTCGTCTCCACCCTGACCAGCGCACCGGCGACGACGGTATCGGGAAGACGGGCGAGCAGATCCCGCATCGGTGCGGGATCGAACGAGGCGGCGGCAGCGGACCGCTGCGGAACCGCGGCGGACGCCATCCCGGCGGGAACGCACGCGCCTGCTGTGAGCGCGGCGACGGTAACGCCGGCCACGGCCAGGCGGCGCGGAACGGAAGAGCGGTGGTACATCGGGCTGCTCCCAAGGGTGGGGCCACAGGGGCGGGAAGAGGTGAACCGCCGGCAACTCTGCCCGGGCGGACGCCAGATGCCGCCAGTGATCACCCTGAGCCGTCCCGGAGACGAACCCCTGAGGGCCTCCCCATCCATCCAAGGTCGCCGGGCGCTTCGCATCCTCCCCGCGGCCCGTCATGTGCATCCCCCTCTCACCTTCCAGGACCGTGCCTATGTCACAGGAATCCACCCCGGTCATCCCCGTGAGGGAGCCGGAGCCCCAGGTGAGCCCTCGGGCCGTCTGGCAGCTTCCCGCCGGAGCGTGCCGTGTCTCCGGCTTTCTCGGGCCGGACGTCCCCGCGGGCCTTCTCGACCGTGTCCTGGCCGTGCCGGCCGGCAAGCCGGCACCTTCCGTCGTGGGATCCGGAGAGCTCCGCCCGGACACCCGCCGATCCCTGTCGCACGACGAATTCCCGGCGCCCGAACTGTTCGGCGCGTCCGAAAGCGTCAGGGACGTCGTCGAAAGCGTCCTGGGTGTGCAGTGCCGCGGAATGGCCGCCGAGTACGTGCCGGCGGTCCACTACGACGGCGATTTCTTCGCCCCGCACCACGACGTCACGCCCGGCCTCTGATCGCCGCGAGCTCGCCGGCGTTCAGATCGTCATCGGCCGCACATACGCGGATGGCATCGTGGACCAGTGCGCGTGCCGAGACCGCGACCGCCTCGCTGCGCTCCAGCACGGATTCGAGCGGTTCGTCGCCTTCGTAGGTCTCCAGGAGGTCGAACAGCTCGTCGGAGCAGCCGAAGGCGGCGAAATAGCCCTTGGCCCAGTCCCGTTCCGGACGGGAAGTTGCCGCTGTCGTGGACACGGGTGGTGGCGGCGTCGAAGAGCGGGTTGTCGTTGGACGAGTTGATCTCGATGGTCAGCCAGCGGCCGGGACGTGGGGTGCGCAGCGGATGGAGTACGGGTCCCGGATGTGGCGGTCGAGTTCGGCGCAGCCGTCGCGGGTGGTGTCGGCGCCCGTCGGGGTGGCTGTGAGGCCGGAGCCGTTGATCAGGTGGTGGATACGGGCGGCGCTGGTCGCCTGGCCCGGGTGGGGTTTGTGGTCGTGGGGGAAGGGAGCGAACTGCGCGGCCGGGCCGCGGCGCGGTTCGGTGGTCAGGGCCGTGCACAACTCTGCGGCCCAGGCCAGTTCACGGGCCTCGGCGTGGGCCAGGACGGCGTAGGCGGCCATGAAGGAGGTGCCGTTGACCAGGGCCAGGCCCTCCTTGGTCTGGAGGCGTACGGGGTGGAGGCCGTGCGGTCGCAGTACTCCGGCCGCGGGCGGCGCAGTTGGCGCGGAGGAGCATGGTGCCACGGACGATGTCCGCAGGGGCGTGGGGGCCGACACCGACGCGCAGGAAGCGCAGCAGATTGCGCTGGAGTTCCTCCGCTTTGGCCGCCGGGACCTGCCGGTCGCTGCTGTCCTCGAACCCGGTCGTCACGCCGTACAGGGCGGCACCCGGGGCGATCAGGTCCTCCTTGGCTCACCCGGCGTCCCTGTTCGCAGCCGGACCATCAGGTCCTCGAAGCGGCGGAGGGCCCTGGTGCATACAGGTCCGGGTCCGAGGCAGGCAGCCGAAAGGCGCCCGATTCACCCGATGACATGGCCGGCCGCCCGCTGCCCATGCCCCGGAGCTTCGGCGGCTCGTTGTCCCGGGCGTGCCTCATTCCCCGGGATCACCGACGCGGCGTACGTTCCTGACTACGACGGGCGGCCTCGGCGGCGGCGTCGTCCTGGCAGCCGGCGCGGGGCGCGCGAACGCCGCCCCCTCCGGTCGCGGGGCCCGGCGCGTGGCCGTCCTCGGCGGGGGCGTCTCCGGGCTGAGTGCCGCCCACGAGCTCGCCGAGCGCGGCTACCGCGTCACGGTCTACGAGCGCAACGACATCCTCGGCGGCAAGGCCCGCAGCATGGACGTGCCCGGCACCGCCACCGGCGGGCGCCTTCCCCTCCCCGGCGAACACGGCTTCCGCTTCTTCCCCGGCTTCTACCGCAACCTCCCCGACACCCTGCGCCGCATCCCCCTGGCGGGCGGCCGGGGCAGCGTCCACGGCAACCTCGTCAACGCCACCGAGGAACTGACCGTCCGCGACGGAGGCCGCCCCGACCTGCGGCTGCCCTTCCGTACCGTGACCGCCCTCCCCCACACGGACCTCCTCCGACCCGACGCGCTCCTGCAGACACTCACCGGCACGCTCGACACGCTCGTCCACCTGCCGGCCACCGAGGCCGCCTACTTCGCCAACCGGATGCTGGTCCACCTCACCAGCTGCGAGCGACGCCGCACCGAGCAGTGGGAACGCGTCCCGTGGTGGACGTTCATCAAGGCCGACCGCATGTCACGCGACTACCAGCACATCCTCGGTACCGGCTCGACCCGCAACATCGTCGCCACCCGGGCCGAGCAGGCGAGCACCCGCACGGTCGCCCGCATCATCCAGGCCTTCGTCTACAACGCCCTCGGCCGCGGCAACGACGGCGAGCCGGACCGCGTGCTCAACGCCCCCACCAACGAGGCGTGGATCCGCCCCTGGGAAGCCCACCTGCGCTCCCTGGGCGTGAGCTTCGAACTCGGCGCGGAGGTGCGGGAGCTGATCTACCGCGGCGGCCGCCTCACCGGCGTCCGCCTGGCCACGCCCGGGTCCGGGTCCGGCTCCGGCTCCGGCAGGTCACGCACGATCACGGCCGACCACTACGTCAGCGCCATGCCGGTCGAACACGCCCGCGCCACCTGGGGGCCCGAACTGCGCGGCGCCGACCCGCAGCTGGCCCGTTGCGACCGGCTGCGGACCGACTGGATGGTGGGCATCCAGTTCTACCTCCACAAGCGAACGCCGATCGTCCATGGGCATGTGAACCACGTCGACACACCATGGGCCCTGACATCCATCAGCCAGGCCCAGTTCTGGCCGCGTCGCGACCTGCCCGCCCAGTACGGCGACGGGCGTGCCGCGGACTGCCTGTCGGTCATCGCCTCGCAGTGGGACACGCCCGGAATCCTCTACGGCAAGCCGGCCATCGCCTGTACCAAGCGGCAAGTGGTCGAGGAGGTATGGGCCCAGCTCAAGGCCGGCCTCAACGACACCGGCCGGCGCGTCATCGACGACGCCGACCTCCATTCGTGGTTCATGGACCCCGCCGTCACCGGCCTCGGCGGCCCGTCCCCCGCCAACCGCGAACAGCTCCTGATCCACCCGGTGGGCACCCTCTACAACCGTCCCTCAAGCCGTACGGCCGTCCCCAACCTCTTCCTGGCCGGCGACTACGTCGCCACCGACATCGACCTCGCCACCATGGAAGGCGCCAACGAATCGGCCCGCCGGGCCGTGAACGCCCTCCTCGACGCGGACGGCTCGACGGCTCCCCGCTGCCGGGTCTGGCCCCTCTACCGGCCGCCCGAGCTGCGCCCCTTCCACGACCAGGACGAGGCCCGCTACCGCGCGGGCCTGCCCAACCTCTTCGACCACGGCTGAGGTCAGCTCAGATCAGTCGAGACAGAACTCGTTGCCCTCGATGTCCTGCATCACGATGCACGACTCATTGACACCATCGGCGAGCAGCACTTGCACCCGCACCGCACCGAGCGCGACCAGTCGAGCACACTCGGCCTCGAGTACGGCGAGGCGCTCCGCACCCACGAGCCCGGTGCCGACCCGCACATCAAGATGCACCCTGTTCTTGACGACCTTGCCCTCGGGAACGCGCTGGAAGTACATGCGCGGCCCTACCCCCGACGGATCCATGCAGACGAACGCCGCACCCTGACGCTCGGGCGGCAGCGAATGACGGTGATCGTCCCACGTAGCGAAACCCTCCGGCGGTGGCGGTACGACGTACCCCAACACCTCGCACCAGAAACGAGCGACACGCTCAGGTTCCGCGCAGTCGAAGGTGACTTGGAACTGCTTGATCGATGACATCGACGCACCATAACAGGGGGCGAACCGATGTCACCTACGTCTGGTTGAACGGTGCCAGGGTGCGCAGGACGCAGAACTCGTTGCCCTCGGGGTCGGCCATGACCACCCAGCTCCGGCCGGGCCCCTGGCCCACGTCCACCGTGGTGGCACCGAGACCGAGCAGCCTGGCCACCTCGTCGTCGGTACTGCTGTCGATCGGGCTGACGTCGAGATGGAGCCGGTTCTTCACGGTCTTGCCCTCGGGCACGCGGATGAACAGGAGGGTGGGCGGCATCTGGCGGGCCCGGACCTCCTCGACGGTCGGCTCCCAGGAGCTGATCTCCACCTCGCCCTCGCTCCGGTCGATCACCGCGAAGTCCAGGACCGCGCACCAGAAGGCCGCGAGCCGCTCCGGATCGTGACAGTCGACGACCAACTCGGTGAACCTACTGGTCATGACTCCCCCACCAGACAGTGCGGACGGGGGATCAGCCTACGCCGCCAAGACAGCGCCCCGCGCCGAACGGATCGGCCGCCGGCGTACACCCGCGTCGGCGTCGGGATTGCCGGGAAGCGCAGTCTGCTGCCTATCCGAGTTGGGTAGGAATACCGGCTGCGCGCATCGCGGCTCGGTTGGATGGGCGGCGCGGCCTACTGCGACGGGCAGCCGTTTGAGCAACGAGGCCGTAATGGGCGCCGCGCCGGCGCGGCCATACCCTGCTTCGGGCGGTCCATCGGAACGTCTCCCGCGGTCGAGCTGAGAGGAAGAACCAGGCATGTTCGCAGTGATCTATCGGTGGCGGCTCCAGCCGGGCAAGGAGGGCCAGTTCACCGGCGCCCCTTCCCGCAAGACGACCGAAGCATGATGACAGGCTGCGAGGTCCGGCCGAGGACCGATGGAGACGTCGAAGCGTGTGTGCGGGCCCTTGCCGAAGTCCATCGATCCGACGGCTACCCGGTGAACTGGCCCGACCGGCCTGATGAGTGGCTGTCGCACCCCTCACCACTGGGGACCTGGGTCGCCGAACTCGATGGCCGAGTCGTGGGCCACGTGGGCTTGTCCCGTAGCGGCGAAGGCGATACGGCACCCGGCCTGTGGAGCGAGCGGAACGGGACGAGCAGGGACCTGACCGCCGTGGTCAGCAGGCTGTTCGTCGACCCGCAGGCCAGGGGGCATGGGATCGGGGCCCTGCTGATCGGCCGGGCGGTGGAGGCGGCACGACGTCATGGCCTCCACCCCGTGCTCGACGTCGTGGCGTCCGATACCGCCGCGGCAGCCCTGTACGAGCGACTGGGCTGGGAGCGGTTGGCCACGGTCGAGCAACGGTGGAGCCCCTCCCAGCTGGTGGCCGTGCACTGTTACGCGGCAGCGGCGGCTTGACGTGCCTGCGGGGCCGCCCGGGGTGAACCGGGCGGCCCCGCCGCTTTCAGCTGGCGGTGAGGTTACGGGCGAACAGGCTCAGCATGGTGTCCCAGTGACGGTCGTGCCCCGCCTTGTCGAAGGCCGCCGTGTCCGTCATGGTGAAGCCGTGCACGGTGCCGGGGTAGACCTCGCAGCTGTTGCGGACGCCGGCCTCGTCCAGGGCGGCGCGCATCCGTTCGACGGCCTCGGGGTCCGCGGCCGCGTCGTGTTCGGCGATCCCGAAGTGGACCTCCGCGCTCACCTCGGGCGTGAGCAGGTGCGGGCTGTCGGGCGCGTCCGTGGCCAGGGGGCCGGGGTGGAAGCCGGCCACAGCGGCGACCTGCCCCGGGTGAGCCGCGGCCGTCCGCAGGGCCAGCACCGCGCCCATGCAGTAGCCGACGCTGCCCACCGGACCGGGACCGACCTCCGGCTGCGCCGTGAGGAAGTCCAGGTAGGCACGGGCATCGCTCAGGGCACGCTCCGTGGTGTGCTCCTGGTACAGCGGCATGAGCTGCTTGAAGAAGGGCTCCCGGTTCTCCGCCTTCGTCAGGTCGGGGAGCTCGACCACGGGGGCGGGGCCGGTGCGGTAGAAGACGTTGGGGACGAGGACGCTGTAGCCGTGCGCCGCCAGCTGCTCGGCCATCTCCTGGAGAACGGGACGCAGCCCGATCGCGTCCATGTAGAGGAGGACCCCGGGATGGCGGCCGCCGTCGTCGGGGTGGACGAAGAAGGCATCGGCCGTACCGTCGGGGGTGGGGATTTCAAGCGTCCGCGTCGTCGTGGTCCTGTTGGGCATCAAGTATGTGGCTCCTTGTCACATCACACTGTTGGACGAGGCCACGCTAGCGGGTGTGTCCAAGTGCCGGTCCCCCGGTCCGTGGACCCGTTGCGACGTGCCGACAGCGCGCACGTCCGACGAATCACCGGACAGCGATCTACCGTCGAGGCATGAGGGAAGTCTTCGTCGTGTACGAGCTCGACAGATCACCGGCGACTCCAGTGGTCCATTTGGTGCACGCGGCCCCTGCCGCCCCGGGAACGGCGTCGCTGGGGCCGCGGACGTTCTGCGGCAAGGACACCTTCGCCATGGAAGCGGCCCCACAGAAGCCAGCGGAGCAGCCGGGCTCCCCGTGGTACGCCCCGGAGTACGCCGACCGGGTCTGCGGTACGTGCGACACCGCGATGAGTGACGAGGCCTGACGGTCGATCGCTTCTTGCTCCGAACCGCCCGCCCACCGAACACGTCCGTGCGAGTGTGTGCCTGTGCGCCGAATCGGTGGTCGGGTTCCATGGGGGGCAGGGTGAGCGTGCGCAGGCTGTTGTCGTTCTCGGACGCGTTGGTGCTGCTGGGGAGTGATCCGCCCGCGGTGGCCGCGCTGGACCGGGCTCTGGGCGGGGCGCTGAACGTGGCGACGGGTGGCGTCGGGGACGGGCTGTTGCGCATGGTCGACGCCCGGGGGCGCGTGGTCGGCCTGGGGCGCGACGCGGTACGGGGTCTGGGGCGGCGCCTGGGCCGTGCGGAGGGGCGGGCCGAGCGCACGGAGCTGTTGCACGCCGCCCACACGGTGATCGTGGTCGTCGCGTGGTTCCAGGCCCTGGAGGGTGCCGAGCTGCCCTTCGACATCGACGAGCTGGAGCTGACCCGCGGCGAACAACTCGCCCTCGCGGGAGCCTCGGAACCGGCCGACCGGGGTATGGCGTTCGCCCGTGCGCTGGCGGCGGTCCACGCACCCCGGCCCGCGCCCCACCGCCCCTTCGAAGAAATGACGGCGGAGCTGGAAGGCTGGTACGAGGAGCTGTCGGGGCGGTTCGTCGTCTTCGTCGCAGGGCTGCGTGTCTGGAGCAGTTTGGCGACGTCCGACCTCAATGCGGCACGCCAGGTGCTGGTCGACGAGCTGCCCCGCGCGGCAGTCCAGCAGTACGAGGCCCTGTACGTCCAGCTGGCCCAGCAGGCACCCGAGTTCGGGTTCTGGGTGGCACAGGTGGAGCATCAGGCCACCCGCGAGCAAGTACGGGTCGCGCTGGCCGGTGTCGAGGAGCTGCTGTCCGAGGTGGCGCGGACGTTACGTCCGCCGACCGATGTCGCGGCCGCTCTCGCCCGCTCCCACGAGGCCGCGCTCACGCGGCCGGTACTGGATGCCTCGACCACGCCTGACGGCATCCGCGTGCCGACCCTGCGGGAGATGTACCTCGACCCCGACTTCCGGGTACGCGCGGCGACCAGCACCGGTCAAGGCCCGGCGAACGAGTCCTGGTGGGAGGAGGTGCCCGTACGCCGCGACCTGACGAGCTATCTGGCCGGCGTACTCACCTCGCCCGGTGCGGCAGAGACCCCGCTGCTGGTACTGGGCCAGCCCGGCGCCGGCAAGTCCGTACTGACCCGGGTCCTGGCCGCCCGGCTGCCGTCCGCCGGTTTCCTGCCGGTCCGGGTGCCGCTGCGCGACGTACGTACCGAGGACGACCTCCAGGAGCAGCTGGAGCAGGCGGTACGGACGGCCACCGGGGAGCGGGTGTCCTGGCCGGAGCTGGTCCGCTCGGCCGGCGGCGCGGTCCCGGTGCTGCTGCTCGACGGCTTCGACGAACTCCTCCAGACCACCGGAGTCCACCACAGCGACTTCCTCGTCCGGGTCGCCCGTTTCCAGGAGCGCGAGGCCGAGCAGGGACGGCCGGTGAAGGCGGTGGTCACCAGCCGTACCGCCGTCGCCGACCGCACCCGCTACCCGGAAGGCCTCATCACCCTGCGTCTGGAACCGTTCCGGCCCGCCCAGATCCGCCACTGGCTCGGGCTGTGGAACGAGGCCAACGCGAGCCGATTCGCGGAGCGGGGGCTGCAACCACTGCCGTGGGACGCCGTCGCCCGGCACGAGTCGCTGGCCGCGCAGCCGCTGCTGTTGCTGATGCTGGCGTTGTACGACGCCACGGACAACGGCCTGCGGCGCGACGATGACGGCCCTCTCGACGAGGCCGAGCTGTACGAGGAGCTGCTCACGTCGTTCGCCCGCCGGGAGGTCGACAAGACCGCTCCGGATCTCCTGCCGGGGGACGGACTGGCGGAGGAGCGCGCGGAACAGGAGTTGGAGCGGCTTTCCCTGGTCGCCTTCGCCGTGCTCAACCGGCGCCGGCAGTGGGTGTCGGCCGCCGAGCTCGAGGAAGACCTCACGGCGCTGCTGGGCCATCGCTCCACGGAGACGTCCGGCTTCCGTGCCCCGCTGGGGGCGGCCGAGAAGGCTCTGGGCCGCTTCTTCTTCGTTCAGCGCGCCCAGTCCGTGCGCGACGGCCGGATGCTGGCCACGTACGAGTTCCTGCACGCTACTTTCGGCGAATACCTGGTCGTACGGCTGGCGCTGCACGTGCTCGGTCGCCTGCTCATGGACCGTCCGGCCCTGTCGCTCGGTGCCCGCCACGTCGACGACTCCCTGGCGTACGCACTGCTGTCGTACGCCCCGCTCTCCTCCCGGCAGATCCTGCGGTTCGGGCAGTCGTTGGCGCGGCGGATGCCCGACGGTGAACGTGAACGGCTGGCAGGCCTGCTGATGCGCGTCCTCGACCAGCACACGACACGGACGGACGACCCGCATCCGGCGTATCGGCCTGCCCGTATGCGCACGTCGTCGCGGCACGGCGTCTACGGCGCCAATCTGGTCCTGGTCGTGCTGCTGCTGAAGGGGAGCATCACGGCGAACGAGCTGTTTCCCGGCTCACCGAACCCGGCTGAGGCCTGGCACCGGCATGTCATGCTCTGGCGGTCGTCGTTCGATGAGGAGCAGTGGACCGACTTCGCGCTGTCGGTGTCGGTGCGGCGGGGCTGGACGGATACCGGACGGAGTCTGGAAATTCACCTGCGGTCGGGGGAGCTGTCTCCTCCGGAACCGTTGGACATGCACTGGCTGTACCGCTACTCGCAGGGCCTCAACGGGTGGAACCGCACCTACTGGGACGAGGTCTGGCACAAGATGGACGTGTCGGCAGGCACGAACGACTCTGTGGTGCGGCACGCTCTGGATCCGGTGATGGAGTGGCTGGGGCCGGCGGTGACCACCTTCACCGCGCCCGGCCTGGACCAGCCAGCGACGTCACTGGCCCACGATCTGCTGCGGTTGGTGATCGGCGGCAGCACGGGACTGGCGGCGGAAGAGCTGGCCGCGCTGTATCTGCGGGTGCACCGGGCCCTGGCTCTTCTGCCTGAGGACTCCCCCTTGCAGGACCCGGTGGTCGGCCTACTGGCCGACATGCTCGACAGGGATGGTTCGACGCTGCCCCGCGACACGCTTCGCCGCCTCGCCCGGCGCCCGCGGAACGTACCCGGTCCCCTCCAGGAGCGGCTGCTGCGCGCCGTCCGCGCGCACTATCCGGATCTGCCGGCAGACGCCTGATGCACGGGCCGCTCGGACTGCGTCCTGGGATCGAATTGTTCCGCCGCATCGTCCGGCGACATCGCGCTTCGGTATCGACCGCCACGTCACGCGGCAGGCGTTGTGGGTCGCGGCCGGGTCAGGTGCGTGGAACGCGCGGACGGTCGGCGTTACGGAAGGATCTCCAGCTGAACAGCGCTTCGGCGGCCTCGGAGAGTGGAGGTGAGGCAGTCCGCGGGAAGGTGCTGTGGCTCGGCGGTGACAGTCCGTCGTACCGGGTGCCCCGCGCCGCGGCCTTCGGTGACCCGGCCCGACTGCAGGACGGTCAGAACACCCGCGACGCGGACCGTGGTGGCTCGGTCGATGGCGATCAGGGACCGTCCTCCGTCGGCGTACCGGACGGTCTCCACGCCGCTTCCCTCGGCGAGGGAAACGCATGCGGCCGGGGCAGGGGACGTGTCGAAGGAGCCGGTGGCGGCGACAGTGCGGCCGGGGCCGACGGTGCACGCGTACCGCACGTCCGCGTGGTTGCGGGTCCGCCGAGGCAGGAGGGTGAGCGGTGGTTCGTAGCGGCTCGTGGCGTGGCCTGTGCACGTGACGGCCTCGTAGCCACCGTTCCCGGCCTGACCGGCCGGCGCCCACGCCAGCGACGTGAACATCAGGACCAGGGTTCCCAGGGTCACCGCCGTGCCACGCACTCCCGGCATATGTCCTCCCATGTGTTCGCACCGCTACCGCCCCTCGACTACCCCTGGCCGCAGTCCGCTACCCCGGTGCCTCGGAGCGTGCTCCCCGCGCGTACCCCACCCGGACGCGCGGTTCCGCGCGCCATCGCTGCCGCCGGATGCCACCGGTTGCCACGACCGCACAAGGCGCCGAAGCGGGACGGGTAGGAAGGGCGGGACGGCGGGACGAGTCCCCGTCGAGCTTGAAGCGAGCAGGAGGATCCCGAGTGGACCGTACGACCACCACAGCCGCCACCACCCCGACGCGGCGCGTCTTCGCCATGATGGATGCGGACGGGGACAGCGTCATCTCGGCGCACGACTATCTGTCCCGCATCGAACGGGTGGTCGCGGCGACGGGGCGCGCGGAGGACGACCCGCTCGTCGCCATCGCGCGTGGGGAGGGACTCAAGGCCTGGGGGGTCATGGACGCCGACGGGGACGGCCGGCTGACCTTCGAGGAATACGACGCGTGGGTGGACGGCGACAAGTTCGACAACGTCTGTCAGTTCGCGCTCGGCTCGCTGTTCGATCTCGTCGACACCGACGGGGACGGCGCCCTGGACCGGAGCGAGTTCACCGTCCTGCGCACCGCGCTGAACAATGCGCCCGGCAACGCCGAGGCCGCGTTCGACGCGCTGGATGCCGATGGCGACGGCCGGGTCGCCCGCGACGCGTATCTCGCGGCGATCCGCGCTTATGTCGTCGGCGACAGCTCTCCGATGGGCGAAGCCCTGTACTAGGTTCTGGACCGGCCGTCGCTGTTCCGCGGGAAGTCGCGGTAAGGGCGGCCGGAGGTTTTTCTTCTCCTCGGCCGGAACCGTCGTTGCCGGGACCGGCTTCGCGCGGGCATGGTGCTGGTGCTCTCACCGACGTTGCCCCGTTCGCGATGGAGGTTTGATGACCACCGTCTCACCCACCGGCATCGACGTCCTCTCCCGCCAGGTCATGCCGCCCGGCAACCGCCTCGCTCTCACCGCCCGGCTGCGCGTGATCACCCAGTGCCCCGAGGAGACGGTGGACCTGACCAGGGACCTCCACCGTCTCGTCGCGGCGGCCGGCGTGACCGAGGCGACCGTGCATCTGTACTGCGCGCACACCACCTGCGGCCTGCTCGTCAACGAGCTCGACGCCGGGCTGGAGGCCGACGCGGGTCAGGCCCTGGAGCGGCTCCTCCCCCACAGCAGCCACCACCCCTACGTCCACGACAAGGACCGCACCCCCGAGGAACGGGCCCACCACAGCGAGCGGGACAACGGCCACGCCCACCTGCGCACCGTGATCGCCACCCACCCCGAGCTCCACATCCCCGTCACCGACGGCACCCTCTACCTCGGCCAGTGGCAGGCGGTCATGCTCGCCGAACACGACGGGCCCCGCAGCCGCGAAGTCCTCATGCGCATCCACAACGACCTGTAACAACCCGCCTGACCGGGCACCATCGCCTCAAGTGGCCCACACACAAGGCGCTCAAGTGGCCTGCCGCACCGAGCCACTGTCCGCGTACTGTCAAGGCATGCCCAATCCGCTCCTCCCCGCCGGTCCGCAACGCACCCTCGCTCTCGCACAGTTCAGCAATTCCGTGGGTGACGGCGCCTACTACGTCACCTCGGCCCTCTACTTCACCCACGTCGTCGGCCTGGCACCTGCCAGGATCGGTCTCGGCCTCACCGTGGCCTGGGCGGTGGGCTCGGTCGTCGGGGTGCCGCTCGGCCGGGTCGCGGACCGGCGCGGGCCGCGTGGCACGGCGGTGCTGCTCGCCCTCGCCACGGCCTCCGCCGTCGCGTCCTTCCTGGTCGTACGCGACTTCCTGCCGTTCCTCGTCGCGGCCTGCCTCTACGCCACCGCGCAGTCGGGCCTGGCCGCCGCCCGGCAGGCGCTGCTGGCGGGCCTGGTCACCAAGGAAGAGCGCACCGGCGTGCTCGCCCACCTCCAGTCAACGCTGAACGGGGGGCTCGCCGTGGGCGCCGCGCTCGGTGGGCTCGCGTTGTCCGACGGGAGCAGGCCGGCGTACCTCGGGGTCTTCACGATCGACGCGCTGAGCTTTCTCCTCTGCGCGCTGCTGCTGTCGCGCCTGCCGGTGGTCGTGCCGGTGCCCGCCGTCCCGGATGGCCCGGACGCCCCGGACGGTCCGGACGGTCCGGACGCCCCGGGATCGAAGCTCGCGGTCCTACGGGACCGTCCGTACGTCGTCGTCACGCTCCTCAACGCCGTGCTGCTGCTCCGGATGCCGCTGCTCAGCCTGGGTCTGCCCCTGTGGATCACCGAGCGTACGGACGCTCCCGCGTGGCTGGTGTCCGCGCTGTTCCTGCTCAACACCACTGGTGTGGTGCTGTTCCAGGTCCGTACCGCCCGCTCGGTCCGCGGCCTGGGGACGGCGGCACGGGCCGTGCGCCGGTCCGGCGTTCTCGCGCTCGCGACCTGCGGTGTCTTCGCTCTCTCGGCCGAGCGTTCAGCGCCGGTCGCCGTCGGCGTACTGGTGGCCGGCTCGGTGCTTCTGGTCGTCGCGGAGATGCTGCAGTCAGCCGGTTCCTGGCAGATCGGCTTCGATCTGGCGCCGGATGGGCGGGTGGGTGAGTACCAGGGCTTCTTCGGTACCGGCACCACGATCGCCCGCACGCTCGGACCTCTGGTGCTCACGGGGCTGCTGATGGGGGCGGGGGCGTTGGGCTGGCTGCTGCTCGGCGGGCTGTTCCTGGCGGCGTCGTACGCGCTGACGCCGGTCACGCGGTGGGCGGCGGCCACGCGGGGTGGCGGTGTCTCCGGTGCGCCCCTCACCGTTCAGGACGCCCGGACCGCCGCCTGAACGCAGGAGGCCGCCTCCTCTCACCCCGTACGGAACGCCTGCCGGCAGGACAGCTGACCCGTCGCGTGAGGGGGTGATCAGCGCTGGTCGGCTCGCCATTCGGAGCCGAGGATCGCCCACATCTGCTTGTCGTGGCGGGCGCCTCCGTAGGGCCAGTACTCGCGCCGTACGCCCTCGAGGGTCATGCCGAGGCGCTTGGCCACCGCCGCGCTGCGGTCGTTGTCGGCGCGGCAGTGCCACTCGGCGCGGTGCATCCCGCGGGTGGTGAACGCCCAGTCCAGCAGGGTGCGGCAGGCCTGGGTGACCAGGCCGTGGCCCTCACCGGCCGGCTCGGTCCAGCAGCCGACCTCGCAGGATCCCAGGGCGGCGTTGAAGTCCGTGAACATCACGCCGCCGACGAGGGTGCCGTCGAGCCATATGCCGTAGAGGCGGGCGCCGTCCGCCGCCTGCCCCTCGGCGTACTTGCGGAGTGTGCCCCGGGCCCCGTCGAGGTCGTCGGTGACGAACGCGGGCCCGACCCACGGCCGGATGTGGTCGCGGGCCCGGTCCATGTGGGCGGCGAACTCCTCGGCGTGCGCTGTCTCGAGCGGAGCGAGGTGGGCGTTGTCCCGGAGCGGGAGGGAGAACATGATGACCCCATTCACATAACAAGCGTTACGGTTATGTACCGTAGCAGCATGCCACGCACCAAGGGGAACCACGAAGCCCGTCGCCGCGACGTCTCGGAAGCGGTCTGGCGGGTGCTGGCCGCACACGGCTTCGGCGGACTGACCCTGCGCGCCGTCGCCACCGAACTCGGCGCGACCACCGGCCTGCTCACCCACTACTTCCCGGCCAAGCGGGACCTGATCGCGCACGCCCTCGACCTGCTCGAACAGCACAGCGCCGCCCGCCCCCGGCGCGCCGCCGGGAAGGGCCTGCCCGCCGTACGGGCCGCCCTGCTCGACATCCTGCCGCTGACCGCCGAGGCCACCGACGCCAACCGGATCTGGGTCTCCTCCTGGGACGCCGCACTCGCCGACCCCGCCTTGAGCGGCGATCACGCCCGCCGATACGCGCAGAGCCGCGACAAGCTGCGCGACCTGGTCGCCACGGCCCAGGAGCTCGGCGAACTCCCGGCCGGGGACCCGGCGCGCATGGCGGCCGGCGCCCAGGCTTTCGTACTGGGGCTCGTGGTGCAGGCCCTGTTCGACCCGGCGGCGTTCCCGCCCGCGCGCCAGGCCGAGCTCGTCGACGATTACGTGGCGAAGCTGGCGTCCGCGCCGCCCCACCCGGGATAGGTGGTCGTGCGTGTCAGCGGGGGGTCGCCGTACCGCCGACATTGCGGATCATGCGCTGGAGGGCGGTGAGGACGGCCGCGTACTCCTCGTCGGTGATGCCCTCGTGGATCTCCGAGCGCAGTTCGGCGACGAGGCTGGCGATCCGGGCCTTGGCCTCGCGCCCGGTATGCGTGAGCGCGAGGCGGCCGTCGCCGTCGGCGGTGAGCCACCCGCGGTGAAGGAGACTGTCGACGGCGGCGCCCATGTCCTCGGGGCTCACCTCGTCGACGAACGCGTCCAGCAGTGCGCAGACCTGCGTACGGGTCAGTCCGTCGTCAGCGGCATCGACGTAGTTGAGGGCCCACCATTGCGGCTGACTCACGTCCGCCTGGGCCAGTGAACCGCGGACGCGCTGGAGAATCGCCCGGGTGGCGGACCAGGTCCAATAGGCGATGGGTTGGGTGGCGAGAGCGGAGACATCGAGATTTTCGAACTCTGTCGTCATGCCGGGAACGCTAAAAGGCTCAACTCAAGTTGAGGTCGACTGGGCGGCGCCCGCAACCGTCAGGACGCACTTCGAAGGCAAGATCATCGCTTCACCTTCATAACGAAGACGTCAGGGCGCGGCGGCACCTTCGATTACGTTCGCACTGGCTACCGGTCGGCCGCCGGGATGAGGCCGGGGGCGAACCTGTACGACACCGCTTCCATCAGCCGCTTGCGCCGGGTGTTCTGGAACGCGGCGACGCGCCATCGCCGGTCGCCACCCCGGACCAGCGTGTACGTCTGAACCTTGCTGAGCTTGTCCGGCCGCCGCTGCCCCTTGTAGGTGTCGCCGCGTCCGTTGACGACGGCCACGTCCGGTCCGCAGAAGCGGATGTCGAGGACCTCGTCGGCGAGCCTGGTGCCCTTGAGGAACTTCGCGAAGAGTGTGCGGTGGCTCTCCACGATGTCGCCCCTCCCCCGGTAGAAGGTGCCGAGGTAGGTGACGTAGGTGGCGTCCTCGGTGAACAGCGCGCCATACGCGTCGGCGTCGTTGCTGCCCCAGGCGGCGACCAGGCCGTCCAGCACCGCCTTCACCGCCGCGACGTCCTGCTCCCGCCCCTGCTGCTCCTGCTGTCCCTGCATGACGGATCACTCCCCCGCTCGCTAGAATCAAGCAGATACTTGAACGGAAGCAGTATCTGCATCCATGCAGCTAAATGTAGGAGGTGGTCCCGGCGATGGCAAGCACCGCAGGTGGCAAGGACGAGCACGTGATCTTCCGCCAGTACCTGGACGCGGTGGGCCTGCAGGGCCTGGCCAGCGCGGAGGCCGCGGGGCTGCACACCTCGGAGTGGTACGCGCTGAGCCTCATCGACTTCCACGGTGGCCTGGCCTCGGGCGAGCTCGCGGCCAGGACCGGGCTCACCACCGGCGCCACCACCCGCCTGATCGACCGCCTGGAGAAGGCCGGCTTCGCCCGCCGGGCGGCCGACCCGAACGACCGCAGGCGCGTAATCGTCGAACCCGTACCGGACGCCCTGCGGCGCATCGAGGACGTGGTCGGCCCCGCCCGCCGCCACCTCGCCGACGTCCTCGCGCACTACACCGCCGAGCAGCGAGCCCTCCTCTTCGACTACTTCACCCGAGCCGCACCCGCCTTCCGCGCGGCAACGGAGGAGATCCGCGCGAACGCCCCCGCCCGCCGCGGCCGGGCCCGCACCACGACACCGCCACAGAAGTGAGCGCGTCCATGGGGACCCTGAGCGAGTTGGAAGCCGGCATGGCGGGCCTGTCCACGCCGGTGCGGGTGTACGTGGCGACCGGGCGATTCACGGAACCGGACCCCGACCTGCCGGAGCTGGCGGCCCGGATCCGTACGCTGCTGGCCGTGGTCACGGCGGACGAGGCCTGGCGGCGCTTCCTGCCCGGGTACGCCCCGCCGTCCGTTCCCGAGATCTGCACCGCGCTGGAACCAGTGGAAACGCACGAGGCCGCCGCGTTCCTGGCCCGGCTCGCGGGCGTCGACCTGCTCTGGCCGAGCCACCGGCACCTACCTGTCGAGACCGCCGAGCGCGCGGCGGACCGAGTGGTGTCCCTGCTCGGCCCGGAAGCCAGCTGGTGGACCAACCACGACACCGAATGCGGCGCCGTGAACGGGCTGACCCCACTGTTCGACAGCCTGCTGGCGGGCATGGACGGCGAACACTTCGCGCTGGCCCTGCAGATCGCGGACGACTGAGCGCGGCGGGCGCTCTCCGTTGTTCGCGCGAATCGGTCCCGCCCGGGAATCCTCTCAGCCGGGACGGGTGTGCGGTTCGTCAGGCGGAGAGAGGCAGATCGGCGAGCATGACGGCGTACACCGGGGAGTCGGGGAACGGCTGGCGCTCGCCGACCTTCCGGTACCCCCAGGATTCGTTTGGCCGCACCATCAGCTCGGATACGTGGAACGTCCTGGACTTCGTGGGCGCGGGGGCCAGGTGCTCCCGCCACCATTCGCGGTCCGGGTTGGCGGCGGCCCCGTACGCGTAGCCGATCGGCTCGGAGCCGTCGTAGCCGATGACGCACGAGAAGCCCGGATGGCTGGGCCAGTGGTGCACGAACCAGGGGAAGCGCTGGACGAACGGGTCGTCGGCGCGGTCGGCGTAGGCGTCGGCGTGTACGTCGAGGAGAGTCTGGCGGATCTCGGCCGCGTCGTCGTGGGTGAAGTGCCGGACGTCGATGGTGGTCAAGCTCGGCTCCATTCGCTGCGGAAGTGGTCGCCCCACGCTCCCGCGATGGCGGTGTCCGGCGCGAGGGTGATGAGGTCGCGGTAGAAGTCGCCGAGCAGGGACCGCATCCGTCCGGCTGATCACCGCGCCGCCGACCTCCACCACGGGCCCGGCTACGAGGCCTGGGCCGCGTCCATGGCCCAGGCCACGAGCGGCTATCCGCGCTCCTGACCCAGCGTCTACGGGAATGGTCCCTCTTCCGGGCCATCAGCCTCGGCCTGCCGTGGCAGCCGGAGGCCCTGCTCGACTCATCCGACTGGCTCCAGCTCAAGGCAGCCGCCACGTCGCACGCCGTCGCCGTCGCCGTCGCCGTCGCCGTCGCCGTCACGATGCTCGCCGAGAGCGGTCGCACCAAGCGCATCCGCACCCTCGCCGGAAACAGCCTTCGCCGGCCGGTCTGAGTGGAAGCGCTCAAGAGCCCGGCGGACATCGACGTAGCAGCGCCGGGCCAAGGGCATGTGGTCTGAACAGCGCAGGGGCGCGCGGGCGGTGGGCTGAGTACCGTCCGTTCGGCAATGCGCTGTTGGTCTCCCGGCTCGCCGAGCGGATCCCGTCCCTCAGCATGGTCGACGCGTTCTACTGGATGGAGACCCGCTCCTCGGCCGTCATCCGCCAGCCGGGTGTGCGGTGGCTGGATGAGCGTATGGAACGGCAGGCGGCGCTGCTCTTCGACCGCTGCTTCCCGCATTCGTATGCGCGACCGGGGGTGCAGGGCGGCGCGGCCCGGTGGGCCGGGACCGTCGACGGGGCCGGGTTGCCCGTGGCGATGGCTGCTGACGCGTGGTCGGGCGTGGGATGCGGCTTCGTCGCCGGTATGGTCACCGCGCCGGAGGTACGTGGCCGCGGGCCGGCCCGGGCGGTGTGCGGGTTCGTGGTGACGGAGTTGGTGCGCCGGTACGGCCGCGCGGCGCTCATGATGGACGCCGACAACTCACCCGCCGTCGCCCTGCACGAACACCTCGGGATGACCAAGCGGCTCTTCCGCGCGGCCTGCACGGCTTCTGTGTGGCGACATCCCGCCGCCCACTCAGCGGCTCTCCAGCGCCGCTCAGCCCGTCCATGTCTCTGCTACGCAAAACCGCCCACACCGGACGACATGCCGCCGTGTCAGTCCCACCGTGCACAATGCGCACCGTGAGTCTGCACTACGAAGTCGTCTTCACCTGCTTCCTCCGCCACGACACCCCGGAGCCGGTCCTGGCCGCCCTGCGCTGGCATCTCGGGCTCGACGACGAGCGTCCGGTCGGCCTGGACCCCGAGGAACACGCCTATCCCCTGCTGGTCCCGGACCCGGACAGCCGCCTGCCCGGAGGAGACGTCGCCGCCCTGCGGCTCGAGTCCCGTGGCCTCGAGGCCGGCAGGGAACTCCGTTCCTGGGGGCTGCTCAGCCGCAACTACTGGCTCGATGACGCGATGGGTGAGATCGCCACCGTCCTGGACCTGCTCGCACCCCACGTCGAAGAGCCCGGATACGGCGGCTATTTCCGTGAGGAGTACGACGCCGAGCCGACCATCTTCGCCTTCCGGGACGGCACCTACGGGCCGATCACCTCCTGAGCGGCGAAGCGACTCCCGATCTTGACAAGGTCATGATCGGTTAAAGTGTCGCGCATCGCCGTGCGGCGTACGCACGGATGTACGCCTCTCGGGGGAATCTCAAGTGAACACACGTCAGCAACGGTTGGCGTCCTCTATCCGTTCCGTACCGAATCCGGTCACCGTCGCTTCCTCCCTGACCGCCCCCGGCCGGCCCGACCGCATCGTCGATCCGGTCGTCAGCGCGCTCCAGGTGGCCCGGACGGTGCTGGGGCTCGTGGCCACCGTGTGGTTGGTCATGGCGTTTCCGCTCAAGAAGGGGCGGGAGGATTTCATAGTCGGCAAGCTGGAGGACCTGGTCGTCGGCTGTGGCATCCTGCTCGCCGCCGGGTTCGTCGGAATCCTGTTCTTCATCCTCGCGGCACGCCCGCCCCTCAGCCGCGTGTACGCCAGCCGCCTCGGCGGACCTCTGCTCTCGCTCGGCGCGATCGTGCTCGGGGTGGGCGTGTGCTGGCTGATGATCGCCGCGCTCAGCGGCGACCTCATCTCCACCGCCGACGTCGGGTCGCACGACTTCCTGTTCGGGTTCTTCGGCGATGCTCTGGGGCGGATCATCACGGGGATCGTGATCGCGCTCCTCTTCATCGCGGGCGGCATCGCCTGCGCGCTCATCCTGGTCGCCGCCGTCTGCTTCACGCTCGTCGCCGCGTTCATGGCCTCGAACTCGTGCTTCCGTACCGGCGACGTGCACGAGCTGCTTCCGGCCCTCCTCTCCCCGCTGCTGGTCTGGTCGCTCTTCGCCCTCAGCCTCTTCGACGGCCCCGACGTGGCGGCCCCGCCCTCGGTGCTGTACACCTTCCTCCTCGGTGGGCCGCTGTCGGTCACGGCGATGTCCATCTGGGAGATACGGCGCCTGCGCGTACGGCACGGGGTGACCCTGCGGTCGGCGCTGGGCCGCTGAGCGGCGCCGACCACGGACAGCGTCAGTACGCGAACATCGGATGACCGGCGCCCGGCCCTCTATCGCCTCACCTGCCGGGTCAACCTGCGCATCACCGTTCCGAGGACGCGCTCCAAGGGGAAGTAGCCCACCTCCCGCGAGTCGTAGCTGATCCTGCTGTTGTCACCGAGGAGGACGAGCCGGCCCGGCGGTACACGGCCTTCCGGAGTGGTGGCCAGGGAGCGTACGTGGTGGCGGGGAACCGGATCGCCGGGCCCCGCGGCCACGCGCTTGATGAGCCAAGCCCGTCCGTGCACGGCCGTCGCGTCGGCCCCGGGCGGGACGGGCGGGCCCGGCCAGGTACCGCCGGGTGCCGGGTGCTCGGCCACCACCACCTGGCCCACGGCCGGCCGGCTGCCGCGCCGTAAGAGCACCCGGTCCCCGTCCTCGAACGCCGGGGACATGCTCGCACCGCGTACCGTCACCACGACCAGTCCGCGCGTGACCACCAGCGTGGCGGCGACGAGCGCCACGCCGCCCGCCGCCGCCAGGGCGGTCGTCGTCATGGTCTTCATCTGGACTCCTTCACGACCTCGGTCCCCTCCCCCTCCCCCTCCGCCGCCCGGTAGCCCGCCGCCTGGAGGGCGAACAGGCGGGCGTAGCGGCCTCCGGAGGCGACCAGTTCCGCGTGCGGGCCCTGTTCCACGACGCGGCCGTCCTCGAGGACGGCGATGACGTCGGCGTCCCGTACCGCGCCGAGCCGGTGGGAGATGAGCAGGCTGGTGCGTTCGCCGCGGTGGCGGCGCAGCGCGGTGTGGATCTCGTGCTCGGCCTCGGCGTCGAGGCCGGCCGACGGCTCGTCGAGGATCATCAGGTCGCGCTGGTCGCGGAGGAACGCGCGGGCGAGCGCGAGCCGTTGGAGCTGGCCGCCGGAGAGGACCACGCCCGTCTCCGGGTCGTCCTTGTCCGACTCCATGAAGAACCTCCGTGACAGCAGCGTGTCGTACCCGTAGGGCAGGGCGGCCAGCCGGGGGTGGATGCCGGCGCGGCGTGCGGCCGCCTCGATGCGCGGGCGGTCGTCGAGCGCCGTGAGGTCGCCGAGGGCGATGCTCTCCGTGGCGGTCATGTCGTAGTGCATGAAGTCCTGGAACACCGCGCCGATACGTCGCCGCAGGTCGGCCGGGTCGGCGGTGCGGATGTCCACGCCGTCCCACAGGACCGCGCCGCGTTCGGGGTCGTAGAAGCGGCACAGGAGTTTGACAAGGGTGGACTTGCCGGCGCCGTTGAGTCCGACGAGAGCCAGGACCCGGCCGTGTTCGAGGCGGAGGTTCGCCCCGCGCAGCACCCATGGGTGCTCCTCCGAGTAGCGGAACCACACGTCCCGCAGTTCGATGCCGCGGGAGAGGGGCGGGAGGGGTTCGGGCGTGGTGGGGACGGGGAGGTCGGGTCCGGCCTTCGTGACCGTCAGGTAGTGGTCGAACATCAGCAGTGCCTGGTGGGAGCGGGCCACTTCGCTGGCGAGGGTGGAGAGCGCGCCCTGGATTCCGGCCACGGCCGCCACGAACATCACCACGTCGCCGGCCGTCAGGGTGCCGGCGTGCGCGGCGGACACCGCCCAGAGCAGGCCGCCACCGGAGACGAGCGCGGCCAGCAGCTGGAGCCCCGCCATGACGAGAGCCTCGCGCCGGTCCACCGTCCGTTTGGCGGCGTCGGCGGTGCGCCGGTCGGTGAGCATGCGTTCGCGCAGGAATCCGCCGATGCCGAACAGACGGATCTCCTTGGCCGCCTCGACGCTGGACAGCAGTTCGCCGTAGAACATCTGCCGTCGCTCGACCGGGCCGATCTCCCAGAGGACGCGCGCCTTGCGCCGTGCCATGGAGACCTCGGAGAGCAGGCTGGGCACGGCCGCCGCCAGCACCAGGACGGTCATCCACGGGCTGAGCAGGGACAGCGAGCCGAGGAATCCGCCGATGGTGACGGCGCCGCGGGCGATGCCGACGGCCCCGTCCACGGCCTGGTTGGGGGTGCCGCCGCCGGAGCTCTGGGCCAGGCGGAGGCGGTCCAGGAAGCGCGGGTTCTCGAAGCGGCCCAGTCCGGCGAAGCCCTCGACCGCGCGGAAGAGGCGGTCGTCGGCCAGGAGCCCCACCCGGCGGTCGAGTTCGCGGCGGAGGTACTGGCTCGCCTGCGGCGTCACGGCGACGACGACGCCCGCCGCGGCGAGTCCGGCGCCCACGCCCACGAGGTGGGCGAGCGGGGCGTGGGACCCCAGCCCGTCCAGGAGCAGCTTGGTCAGCCAGGCGGTGACCACGGGGAGGCCGCCGGCGATCAGGGTGAGCGCGAGGTAGAGCCCGAGGGTGGCCGGGGATGCGCCGGCCACCAGCGCGGCGGCCGCGGCGATCCGCCGCGCTACGGCCGCGGGGCCGGTGGTCCGGCCGGGGGCGAAGTCCGCGGCATCGGCGGGGGCGCGGGGGCTCGGCCCAGTGGTCGGGCCCGGCCCCGGGCCCGGCGTCGGCCCTGGTCCTGGGCAGGGCGTCGGCCCCGGGCCTGGGCAGGGCGTCGGCCCTGGGCCTGGGCTCGGCCCGCTCATGCCGCTACGACGGGCGCGTCCAGGTCGACGTTGTTGCGCACGACCACGGGTCGCCCGGCGGCGTCCGACGTGACCTGGATCAGGGTGGGGAAGCCGAAGACCTGGAACGCGTCGGTCACGGCGGTGTCGCTGCCCTCCTGCACCACCACGCGGGCGACCGGTTCGAGCTCGGCGACCTGTCCCTTCGCGCGGTCGGCGGAGCCCACCACCACCGCCAGCACCTGTTCACGGCCGCCGGGCACGTTCCGGGCGTACTCGACGAACTTCGGCAGCATTTCGTGGCACGGTCCGCAGCTCGGGGAGAAGAACGCCACGAGCGTGTCGCCGGAGAGCGACGCGCGGGTGAGCGCCTCGCCGTCGGCGGAGACGGTGGTGAACTCGCCGACCTGCTCCCCCACCTTGATGACGGGAGGTCTGCTGGGGGCCCCGCCGTCGGCGACCTTGGTCAGCATCGCCGTGTGATCCCGCAGCCTCTTGATCACCCCCAGGGTGAGGACCAGGTCCAACGTACAGAGCAGTCCCACCAGCACCACTGCCGCGATCAGGACGGGCATGGGGTCGTCTCCTCCGGGGTCATCGGTTCGCGGGTCATCGGTTCGTCGAAACAGGGGACATGCGGAACAGGTCGAGGATGTCGTCGAGCACGGCGACGAGCCCGCCCAGGAGCAGGCCGGTGAGTGCCGCCAGTACGGCTCCGCCGGGGGCGGTGGTGCCGTCCCCGGCCACGGCGACCGCGCCGGTGACCGCGACGGCCGCCAGCGCGAGGTTGCGTACGAGGTGTCTCGGCCCGAGAGGGCTCGCCGAGGTGCCGAAACATCGGCAGGGTGTCCGCACGCCCTGCCGCAGGGTCAGCGCGATGCCGGCCGTGAACACCGCGAGCAGGCCCGCGGCGAGCAGGAGCCCGGCGATGGTGACCGCCGGCAGTGGCACGACGAGCGTCGCGCACACGGTCCCCTCGGCGGCCACCACCCACCGCGCCACCGACCGGGCCGAGCCCGGGGGCACGACGCGCATACCGTCCAGCGAGGACACGAACCGGTCGAAGGCCCCGTGTCCCGCCGTCTTGCCGACGGACGAGGCAAGGAACACCGCGCCGATCAGACAGCGGATACCGAGCGCCAGATATCCCACCGGTTCTCCTCCTCCGGCTTTGCGGCCGTGTCGTTCCGGTTGTCGTTCCTATTCCGGTCGGGGGCGGTCGTACCGCCGGTCGTCACGCCTGGTGGGGCGTCGTGGTGCTGGTCAACCGGCTAAGGGTGAGGCAGTGGTGCGAGCGTGGGTCTTCTCCGGGTGGCCCGCGTCGTCAGCACTGACAGACGATCGTCGGGCAGCCGCGGGAGTTGCAGCAGGCCCAGCAGGGGGCGTTGTAGCCGCACTTCTCGCTGCACTGCCAGCACGCCGGGTAGTTGCCGCAGGAGAGGATCTCGGCGGCGGCCGCGTCCACCTCGGGCACGAACTTCCCGAGCAGACGGCTGCCCAGTTCGGTGAGCTTCGCGTACATGGACATACTCCTCACTCGATCCGTAGCGGGATCGGAATCGGATCCGGGATCACATCCGGGATCGGATCCGGGATGTGACCCGGGATCGATCGGTGCGGGCGGGCTTGCGCCTCGCTCACGGCGGTGAGTCTCATGGGCCTGGAGGGCGACGGATAGTGCGGTTTCCGGCCGAGACGAGCGGCCTCGTGGGGCGTGGCGTGAAGCGGGCCTTGCCGGATTCCTCGTCCGTCGCCGGCGATGTTCCGGCGCCCGGCCGGGACAGGGGGCGCCGTGGTGGTGGTCCAGCACTCCGCGGCCCTCCGGACCGGCTCGTTCCTCCGGCGTCCGGGGGTGTGGGTGAAGCGTTGCCTCCGGATGTGCCGGTGAGGGGGCACCCTGGCCAGGGTCGGTGGATGCCACTCGTATCGGCCATGGCGGACGATGCCGACCGAGGGCGGTGCGACACGTTCCGGCCTTCGCTCCGGTTCATTCGTACACAGGTCCGACGGGGTGGTTCCGCTTCGGTGCGGGGTGTGGTAGGCCCAGCCACCCAAGTCCGGTTCAGGACTTCGTTCGCCGTCCGCTCAGCGGTGCGGAGGGTTCGTGGCGCGCGGGTATCGACGTTCCGGCGTCGTTCCTCGTAGTCCGGGCGGCCTTGGATGCCAGTGTCATGTACCGGTAGGGGGACGTCCGGCCCGGGACCGGGTCGCGAGCCATGTGCGTATACGGGGCCCCTGACCGACGCGCGGAACCTCCGCCGGACCGCCGTCACCATGGTGACGTGCCGTTCCGGGACCAGGGAGCGATATGAGGCCACCGGGGCGGGTGGCGGCCGGTTCTGGTCGGTAGTGCGGGCGGTGCGTACGGCAGACTGCCGGAATGTTCGAGATACACCCCGTCCTGGAAGTCCGGGCCTCCGAGGAGTTCACCCTCTGGCCGGTCGCCCGGTTCGACAGCTTCGGCTACCTGCCGCTCAGCGGAGCGCTCGATCCCGCCCACGTCGGCGCGGCGGTGATGCGCATCGCCGAGTGCAACGACTTCGACCCCGAGGACGACGGCCGGCCGCCGAGACCCGGTGATCCGGCCGGTGCCTTCCTCCACGGGCTGTTCACCATGGACGACCTGTTCGCCTCCGGTGGTCTACGGGTCACCGACACCGCGACCGGCGTCACCGTGCTCCCCGGCTGCTGCAACGGGCTGGAGGACTGGCGCGACTGGCTCAGGTTCCTCGACAGCGGCGGCCCGCTCGACCTCGGCCACGACCCCAGCCCGCTCGCCGAGCGCGACGGCGACGACCTGGTCCGCCTGACCGCCGACAGCGAGCAAGAGGACAGCCCTGTCATCGAGCTGCCGGTCGCCCAGTTGCGCCTCATGCTGGCCGACGTCGAACGCGACCTCACCGACTTCGTCCAGCTCACCGCCGCATGGGCCGGGCGGCATCTGCCCGACCACGCCACCGGGATCACGGCCGCGCTCGCCCGGGCCCTGGACGTGCCGGCACCGGTCGTCCCGCCCCTCGGGTGAGCCGGGCCACGACCTAGCAGAACCAGCCGTTACGACCGCCCTCGCCGGCGCCAGGGGCCGAGCGCCCCATCACTGACCGGTCGTGATGTCCAGGTGCCCGTCCGGCGAGAGGTGTGCGGAGAGGGCGGTGAGGTCCGCGATCGTCACGTCCGCCGTCAGGTCCTCGGCCTTGTGCGTCGTGGTGAGGCCGATGGTCGTCATGCCCGCCGCGCGCCCGGCGGTCAGGCCGGCCGGGGAGTCCTCGACGACCGCGCAGCGGGACGGGTCGACGCCGAGGCGTTCGGCTGCGAGGAGGAAGGGTTCCGGGTGGGGCTTGTGGTGGGTGATGTCGTCGAAGGTGATGAGGACCTTCGGGTGGATCCCCAGGCTGGTCAGGCGGGCCTCGGCCACGCGGCGGGCTCCGGAGGTCACGACGGCCCACCGGTCCGTGGGGAGCGAGGCGATGAGCTCGGCGGCTCCGGCCACCGCTGTCACGTTGCCGGCCAGGGCGTCGGCCACCTCGGCGTCCTCCAGGCGGCGGACCGCTTCCGCCACCTCGTCGGCGGGCATCAGGTCGGCGATGATCGCGGTGGCGGGGCGGCCGTGCACGGGTACGCGGGCCATCACCTCTTCGATGGTCATGCCGTACGACTCCGCCCACTGCCTCCATACGGTGCGGGCCACGGACCGCATGGAGACGATCGTGTCGTCGCTGTCGAACAGGAGGGCGTCGGCCGAAAATCGCATGGTGGGGAGCGTACCTGGCAGTCCCGTCCGGTCCGGTCCCGTGGTCAGAACCAGTGGAGGCAGTGCGGAGGGCGCTCGGCGCGGAAGAGGGCATCAGCCAAGGTGGCCGCGTCCGGGTGGTGGGCCCGGATGTGTCCGGCGCGTATGAGCGTGCTGGGGGCGGTGCCGCCGAGGTAGATCGCGCCCAGGTCGCCGATGTCCAGGGACAGGTCGGGCTCCCGGTCCGTCGGGCCGCAGTCGGCCTTGCCGTCCTGGATGGTGAGCAGGTAGCGGTCGTGTTCGCCGAGGAAGGGGTCGTCGACGTCGAGGACGAGCTCGCCGTCGGTGAACCAGCCGCGCGAGGTCAGCGCACGCGGGACGTCCAGCAGCCGCACCCAGAGCCAGTCCTCGTCGCTCACCTGGCCGGCGCGGAAGTCCGCGAGCTGCCAGCGCAACGGGTGCTCGGGCGGGAGGTTCTTGAACACGACCTGAGTGACCAGGTCATGTCCGAGGACGAACCGGGCCAGGGCCGTGGAGACGGCATCGCTGGTGGCGATGGTCTCGTCGACCGTCAGGGTGCCGGAGTCGACCGCGTAGCTGGCGTACCCGTCCGGGACGCCGTCGGCATCGCGGTGGACGGCGACGTAGCGTGGCGCCGGGGAGATCGGGGGCCGCCCCGCGCCCAGGGCCCACCAGCGGCGCGGCCGGGACAGCGCGCCGGGCTGGGCGCGGCGGTAGCGGTCGTAGACCTCTTCCAGGATCGTGCCGCACTCGGCACGCCGCAGCACCTCGACCGAGCCCGTGTCCGAGCCGATCGCCGGGGCGCCGGCCGTTCCGCGTGCCCGGGGAACGGCGAAGGCGGCCTGGTGGCGCGGCACCGTCAGCCGCTGCCCGTAGGTCGCCAGCCCGTAGCCGAACCTGCCGTAGATCGGGGCCTCGGAGGCCAGCAGCACGGAGAGGAACTCCCCTCGTGCCCGCAGCTCGGCGAGCTGATGCCGCATCATCGCGCTGAGCACGCCCTGGCGTCGGTGCGAGGGCAGAACGCCGACGACGCTCACCCCTGCGGCCGGGACGAGGATCTCACCGGGCAGGGTGAGCTCGAAGGAGAACGCGCCGGCGGTGCCGACGGGCCGCCCGTCCGCCGTCAGGGCGAGCAGGCAGCGGTCCATTTCGAGCGCCGACCACCAGGTCCCGCCACCGCCCTCGGCCGGGGTTTCCGGGAAGAGCCCGAAGGCGGCATGGATGGTGTCGACGAGGACGTCGAGATCCTCGTCGGTCGTGGAACGGATCTCCATCGCTGCGGCTGCCTCCCCGGATCGCCGGCACCACGACTCGTGGTGTCCCGCCACAGTGCAACGTCGACCCGCGGGCCCGGTCAAACGAATTACGGCTCCCGGGGCGCGCCGAGTCTCTCGGCGCGGCCCGCCCGGACGACGCCCCGTCCACCGGAAACCCGGTCAGGCCCCCACGTACGCCGCCAGGTGTTCGCCGGTGAGGGTGGAGCGGGCGGCGACGAGGTCGGCGGGGGTGCCCTCGAAGACGATCGTGCCGCCGTCGTGGCCGGCGCCGGGGCCGAGGTCGACGATCCAGTCGGCGTGGGCCATGACCGCCTGGTGGTGCTCGACGACGATGACCGTCTTGCCGGAGTCCACGAGCCGGTCGAGCAGGCCGAGGAGTTGCTCGACGTCGGCGAGGTGGAGGCCGGTGGTCGGCTCGTCGAGGACGTAGACGCCGCCCTTGTCGGCCATGTGGGTGGCCAGCTTGAGCCGCTGCCGCTCGCCGCCGGACAGCGTGGTGAGCGGCTGACCGATGGTGAGGTAGCCGAGGCCGACGTCGACGAGCCGTTCCAGGATCTTGTGCGCGGCCGGCGTACGTGCCTCGCCCGTGCCGAAGAACTCCTCGGCCTCGGTCACCGACATCGCGAGCACCTCGCTGATGTCTCGACCGCCGAGGTGGTAGTCGAGCACGGACGCGTCGAACCGCTTGCCCTCGCAGTCCTCGCAGGTGGAGGAGACGCCGGCCATCATCCCCAGGTCGGTGTAGATGACGCCGGCGCCGTTGCAGGTGGGGCAGGCGCCCTCGGAGTTGGCGCTGAACAGGGCCGGCTTGACGCCATTGGCCTTGGCGAACGCCTTGCGGATGGGGTCGAGCAGCCCGGTGTACGTCGCCGGGTTGGACCGCCGCGAGCCCTTGATGGGGCTCTGGTCGACGGAGACGACGCCCGCGTCGGCGGGGATCGAGCCGTGCACCAGCGAGCTCTTGCCGGAGCCGGCGACGCCGGTGATCACGGTGAGCACGCCGAGCGGGATGTCGACGTCGACGTCGCGCAGGTTGTTCGCCTTCGCGCCGCGGATCGGCAGCTTGCCGGTGGGGGTGCGTACCGACGTCTTGACCGAGGCGCGGTCGTCGAGGTGGCGGCCGGTGATGGTGCCGGCGGCGCGCAGCCCTTCGAGGGTGCCCTCGTAGCAGACGGTGCCGCCCGCGCTGCCCGCGCCGGGGCCGAGGTCGACGACGTGGTCGGCGATCGCGATCATCTCCGGCTTGTGCTCCACGACGAGCACCGTGTTGCCCTTGTCGCGCAGGCGCAGCAGGAGGTCGTTCATCCGCTGGATGTCGTGGGGGTGGAGGCCCGAGGTGGGCTCGTCGAAGACGTAGGTGACGTCGGTGAGCGAGGAACCGAGGTGGCGGATCATCTTGACGCGCTGTGCCTCGCCGCCGGACAGCGTGCCCGCGGGCCGGTCGAGGGAGAGGTAGCCGAGGCCGATCTCCACGAACGAATCGAGGGTGTGCCGCAGCGCGGCGAGCAGCGGCGCGACCGAGGGTTCCTTCAGACCGCGGACCCATTCGGCGAGGTCCCTGATCTCCATCGCGCAGGCGTCGGCGATGCTCTTGCGCTTGATCTTCGAGGAGCGGGCTCCCTCGGCGAGGCGGGTGCCGCCGCACTCGGGGCAGGTGGTGAAGGTGACCGCGCGCTCCACGAACGCCCTGATGTGCGGCTGCATCGCCTCCTTGTCCTTGGCGAGCATCGACTTCTGGACCCGCGGGACGAGCCCCTCGTAGGTCATGTTGATGCCCGCGATCTTCATCCTGGTCGGCTCGCGGTACAGGAGGTCGTGCAGTTCCCTCTTGGTGAACTTCCGGATCTGCTTGTCCGCATCGAAGAAGCCGGACTCGGCGTAGAGCCGGGAGTTCCAGCCGCCCCCGGTGTAGCCGGGGATGGTGAACGCGCCCTCGTTGATGGACTTGCTGTCGTCGTACAGCTGGGACAGGTCGATGTCGGAGACCGAGCCCCGGCCCTCGCAGCGCGGGCACATGCCGCCGGTGCGCTTGAAGGTCACCTTCTCGGCCTTCTGGGCGCCGCGCTCGACGGTGATCGCGCCGGCGGCGTGCACCGAGGGGACGTTGAAGGCGAACGCGCTGGGCGGGCCGATGTGCGGCGTGCCGAGCCGGCTGAAGAGGATGCGCAGCATCGCGTTGGCGTCGGTGGCGGTGCCGACGGTGGAGCGGGGGTCGGCGCCCATGCGGCTCTGGTCGACGCTGATGACGGTCGTCAGCCCGTCGAGGACGTCGACCTCGGGGCGCGCCAGCGTCGGCATGAAGCCCTGGACGAAGGCGCTGTAGGTTTCGTTGATCAGCCGCTGGGACTCGGCGGCGATCGTGTCGAAGACCAGCGAGCTCTTGCCCGAGCCGGAGACGCCGGTGAACACCGTCAGACGGCGCTTGGGGATCTCGATGCTGACGTCTTTGAGGTTGTTCTCGCGCGCGCCGTGCACACGGATCAGGTCGTGGCTGTCGGCGAGGTGCGGCTCAGGCGACTGCGTGCGCGTCGTCGTGGCCTTGCGCATGGGGGAAGTCTCCATCTGCTGTGGGGCGGACCGGTGTCGGGCGCGTGTGGACGACTGGGGCGGGGGTACGACCTGGCTGTGTACGACCGGGGGGGGTGTACGACTGGGGCGTGCGTCCTACGCCTTGCTCCGCGCCTGGATCCGCACCATGTTGCCGGAGGGGTCGCGGAAGGCGCAGTCGCGCGGGCCCCAGGGCTGGTCCATGGGCTCCTGCAGGACCTCGGCGCCGGAGGCCCGTACCCGCTCGAAGGTCGCGTCGAGGTCGTCGGTGCTGAAGACGGTCACCGGCAGGACGCCCTTGACGAGCAGCTCCTGCAGGGCGTCGCCGTCGGCCTGGGGACGCCCGGCGTGCGGTTCCGACAGCACGATCTCGAGGTCCGGCTGGGTCGCACTGCCGAGGGTGACCCAGCGGAAGCCGCCGGCGGCGACGTCGTTGCGCATCTCGAGGCCGAGCGCGTCGCGGTAGAAGGCGAGGGCCTCGTCGGGGTCGTTGACGGTGATGTGGCAGTACTGGAGTGCGATGTTCATGCCGCCCACGTTAGGCGGCGTCGACCTGGCCCGCTTCTCCGATCCTGCTCTCTCTATGGGACGCGGGTGGGGCGGGTCTGGATCTTGGCCACGCACCCGGGCATCGCGGCCACGGCCTCGTGCTCCCGGGCGCGGTACGCGCTCGGGGTCTCCCCCACCAGCTCGGTGAAGCGCGAGCTGAACGAGCCGAGCGAGGTACAGCCGACGGCCATGCACGCGTCGGTCACGCTCATGCCCCCGCGCAGCAGGGCCATCGCCCGCTCGATGCGGCGGGTCATGAGGTAGCTGTAGGGCGTCTCTCCGTAGGCCGCCCGGAACCGCCGTGAGAAGTGCGCCGGCGACATGAGCGCGTGGCGGGCCATCGTCGGCACGTCGAGCGGCTTCGCGTACTCGCGGTCGATCAGATCCCGCGCACGGCGCAGGTGGGCGAGATTGGCGAGCTCCTCCGGGGTCATGGAACGACGCTACCACCGGCCCGGCGCAGGCGACCGTTCACCGAAAGTTGCCGTTCACCTGCGGAAATGGGACGCCGGGTGGCGATCGCAGGGTCCGCTTGGCATCCAGCCATGGCCTCAGCCAGTACGACGGCGGGCGGGCCGACGCCGGCGGGCGGCCAGCGGTTGCCATTCGCGCTCGTGGCCGCCGGCTTCACCACGCTGTTGGCCGCGCTGGGCGACCACAGGTTCGGTGCGGCGTGGCGTTCGGCCGTGGGCGCGGACCGCACCGCGCACCCCCTCACGTACGCCATACGGATGGACGGTGGTCGTCGGGTCCTGGTGGAGGCCGCTGAGCGGGGAGGCATGATCCCGTCGTCTTCGCAGGGAAGGAGCCCTCATGGCCACGGGTGACAGCGCGCCCGCCAACCGCTTCTCCGTCGAGCTGGGGAAGTTCCAGGTGGAGACCGTCCTGAGCGTTTCCGGTCTCACCTACGGCGTGGACGTGGCCGAGGTGCGTCAGGTGTCGCGCCAGGGCGACCTCGTGAGCCGTGGTTCGGCGCATCCGGTGGAAAACCCTGTACCGATCGGCCCCGGGGAGGTCACGGTCATGCGCGGGCCGGAAAGGAGCCAGGAGTTCACCGACTGGATCACGAAGACCCACGACGGGCAGGGCGCGACGCGGGAGAACATCGCCATCACCATGGCCGACGGCGGGAACAGGCCGGTCACCCGGGCGCGGCTGAACCGTGCGTGGGCCAGCCGTCGGCAGGGTCCTTCGCTGCACGCGGGGGCCGGTGAACCGGCGTTGGAGAAGGTGACCATCGCCTACGAGGAGCTCACGGTCGAGGTGGTCTGAATCCGTCACCCGGTCCTGCTCCGCGGGATCAGGCGGTGGCGCGCAGGGTGCGGTGGGCGGTGGCGCGCAGGTGGCTGAGCACGTCGGGGTCGGCGTCGAGGGTGTAGTCGGCGTCGAGGCCGGCCAGGGTGCGGGCGATGCGGGTCAGGTGGTCGTCGGAGGCGTCGACGCGGCAGGTGGTGTCGTCGAGGGGCTTCAGCCGGGTGGCCAGGCCGGGGGTGCGGGCGCGGATCTGTTCGGCGGGGGCGTGGACGGTGGCGATGGCGCGGTAGCGGGTGGGGGCGGCCGAGAGCCGGGCGGCGACGAAGGCGGCGGGGTCGGCTCCGGGGACCGGGCGGGGCGCGACGCGGCGGCCGGTGGGTGTGGCGTCGGTGATGCGGTCGAGGCGGAAGAGGCGCCAGTCGTTCTTGTCGGTGTCGTGGGCCAGGAGGTACCACAGGCCGCCGGAGTCGACCAGATGGCAGGGCTCGGCCCGGCGGCCGGTGGTGGTGCCGTCGCGGGTGGTGTAGCCGAAGGCGACGATCTCGTGGTCGCGGCAGGCGACGGCGAGGGTGGCCAGGAGGGCGGGGTCGGCGCGCGGGCCCCTGTCCTCCCAGACAATGCCGGCGAGGGAGGACTGGAGGGCGGCGACCTGCCCCCGCAGCCGCCGCGGGAGGACCTGTTCCAGCTTGGCCAGGGCCTGGAGGGCGTTCTGCTCGATCCCGGACAGCCCGCTGCCGGCGGCTGTGCGCAGGGCGACGGTGATGGCGACGGCCTCGTCGTCGTCGAGGAGGAGGGGTGGCAGGTCGGTGCCGGAGGCCAGGCGGTAGCCGCCGGCGTGGCCGCGGGCGCTGTCGACGGGGTAGCCGAGGTCGCGCAGCCGGTCGACGTCACGGCGGACGGTGCGGACGGTCACCTCCAGGCGTTCGGCGAGATCGGCGCCGGACCATTCCCGGCGGGTCTGCAGCAGGGAGAGCAGCCGCAGCATGCGGGCGGTCATGTCGCTGGTCATGGATTCCATGATGGCGCGTTCAAAGGACAGGTCCTGTCCTGAAAGGACTCTACGGTGGATCTGTCCGCACGGCGCAAATCAGGAGGTTTCCCATGAAAATCGCTGTTCTCGGTACCGGTGGCGGTGCCCGCGCCCACATCGCCAAGCTCGCCGCGCTCGGCCACGAGGTGCATGTCGGCACCCGTGACCCCGAGGCCACGCTGGCCCGCACGGAGCCCGACATGATGGGCACCCCGCCGTTCAAGCAGTTCCTCGCCGATCACCCTGGCGTCACCCTTCACACCTTCGGTGACGCCGCGGCCGCCTCCGACGGACTGGTGATCAATGGCATCGACGGCCACAACGCCGTGGCCGCCTTGTCTGTCATCGCCGACCGGCTCGCCGGCAGGACGCTGATCGACTACGCCGTCCCGTTCGTCTACCAGCACGAGCCCGAGCATCCGTGGCCCACCCCGTGGGGGATCATGCCGAAGCTGGACCCGTGCGACGTCGACAGCCTCGGCGAGCAGATCCAGCGCGCCCTGCCCCGTACCAAGGTCGTGAAGTCCTTCGTCACCCAGGAGCAGACCACCGTGGTCGACCCGGCGAGCGTCGGCGGCGGGGACCACACCATGTTCGTGGCGGGCGAGGACGCCGACGCCAAGCAGCAGGCCACCGACCTGCTGAAGACCTACGGCTGGACCGACGTCCTCGACCTCGGCCCCCTGGTCTGCGCCCGCGGCATGGAGATGTACGCCCACATGCACTCGGCCATCGGCTTCGGCCTGGGCCAGCAGTTCGGCGGCCACTTCGGCATCAAGGTGGTGCGCTGACCATGACCACGAGGACTGACAGGCCCGACAGCCCTCCGAACGGCACGATCATGTGCCACGCGACGATGTGCACCAGGCCCCTCCACCAGCCGGGCGGAGAGCACTGGACCGTCATGCTCGACCCCTCCGGCCAGCCCTTCCGCATCCACGGAGCCCGCTGACACCCCCATGACCGCTCTGCCTCGCGTCACCGCGGATCAGCGCCGCGCCCGCCTCGTACGCCGTCATCTCCTCGCGCCCTCCGTGCGGGAGTCGACGACCGATGGGGTGGCGCTGGCCCTGGTCGGCCTGCACGCCACCGACCCCGCCACCGTCTACCTCGCCGCCGCGGCCCGGATGCACGCCCCGACCGCCGCCGCCATCGACCAGTCCCTCTACCACGCGCCCGACGGCGCACCGGCGCTGGAGCGCATACGGTGCATGCGCCGCACCATGTTCGTCGTCCCGGCCCGCCTGGCCCCGGCCGTACGCTCGGCGACCGTACGCGACCCCCTGCGCCACCGCGCCGAGACCCTCACCTACCTGCACGAGGCCCTGGGCTGGGACGAGCGCCGCTACCAGGTGGTGGAGCAGGCCACCCTGGAGGCCATCGCGGCCCGCGGCCGGGCGACCGCCGCCCAACTCGCCGTCGACGTACCGGATCTGCGCGAGCAGATCATCACCTTCCCTGGTAAGTCGTACGAGTCGCGTCAGCGTGTCAGTACGCCGGTCCTGGGCGTGCTGGCCGCCGAGGGACGCATCCGCCGGGACCGCCCGGCCGGCTCGTGGACCTCCGCCCAGTTCCACTGGGCACCGGCCCGCCCCTTGCTGGAGATGCCCGCCCCCGAGGCGAAGACGGAGCTGGCCCGTCACTACGTCGCGGCGTTCGGGCCGGTCACCGTGGACGACGTGAAGTGGTGGACCGGCTGGACCCTCACCGACACGCGCAAGGCCCTGGCCGCCACCGGCGCCCAGGCCGTCGAACTCGACGAGGGCACGGGCTACGTCCTGCCGGAAGACGTCGAGGATGCGGAGGATCTCGAACCCGCCGTGGCCCTGCTGCCCGGCCTCGACCCCACGGCCATGGGCTGGCGCCATCGCGACTGGTACCTCGACCCCGGCCACGCCAAGGCCCTCTTCGACCGCAACGGCAACATCGGCCCCACCATCTGGTGGAACGGCCGCATCATCGGAGCCTGGGCCCAGCACCCCGACGGCCACATCAACCACGAGCTCCTCACCGACCCCGGCCACGACGCCCGCACGGCCATCACGACCGAAGCGGAGCGCCTGATGGCCTTCCTGGCCGCCACCCGCGTCACCCCGTGCTACCGCACGCCGCTGGAACGACAATTGGCCACTCAGCACTGACACTGAGCACCAGCATTCGGCCCTTTTCCGCCGCACCGACTATGGCCTCCACATCATTTCAAGCGCACACTCGTATCGATGAGTCCGGCCGCCACGTGCGTGCGGCATCCGGGCCCTTGTCACGGTGGAGGCCGACGCAATGGCTGACAACGAGATCCCATCGCTTCTGAGCCCATCTCCCTCCGGGCAGCGGGAGGAAATAGCCGTGGTGGGCTCGGGCGCGGCGGGGCTGGCCGCCGCTTTCCGCCTCCAGCAGGCGGGGTACCGGGTGCGATTGTTCGAACAGAACAGCCGGCTCGGCGGGCGTATGCGGACTCTTCGCCACGACGGTTTTCTCATCGAGGAGGGAGCCACTCAGCTGATCCGGGGCTATGAGAGCGTCATGGGCATCGTGCACGACGCCGGATTCGACAGTGAACTCATCCCGGCCTCATCACTCCTTGGAATGCTCGATCCCGCCGGCACGACCCACAACTTCACGATCGAGCATCTTCTGCGTGATGTAGCACGAACCGACCTGATCTCCTTGAGGAGCAAGCTGGCACTTTCCGGAATCGCACGTGATCTCGTGAGGTACCGGAAACAGCGGGACGTCGAGGACCTGTCCAAGCTGTCCGGCATCGACCGTCTCTCCGCGGAACAGTACGGCCGACAACGATTGGGCGACGAGGTGTTCGACCACTTCGTCGACCCGGTCGTCCGCGGGTTCGTAGGCACCGCGCCGAGCGAGGTCTCAGCCGCCTGCATGCTGTACGCCTTCGGGTTGTTCATGCGACGGCAACCCTTCCTGGCCCTCCGTCACGGCATGTCCTCGTACGCGGATCTCCTCGGCCGCCGCTTCGAGGTCACCGTGGGGCGCAGGTGACCTCTGTGGAACAACACCGCAATGAGGTCACGGTGACCTGGAGCAGCGCGGAGAAAACGGACCACACCGCGGTCTACCAAGGCGTCGTGATCGCCACCCTGCCCAAACAGGCAGCACAGATCCATACCGGCCTCGCTCCGTGGCGCCGGGAGTTCCTGGCCACCAAGGTCGGCAATGCCACCATGACCGCGCTCCACGTGGCCATGGACCGGGTTCCCGACACCACCGCCTCGATGGTGTACGCAACCGAGCACTCACGTCACAGCGCCGTGCTCGCCGCCGGCCTGGAGCACAACAAGGTTCCGCACCGCATCCCGACCGGCAAGGCACTCGTCACCCTCTACGCCTCTTCAGCCTGGAGCCGAGAACTCATCGACCAGGACGATGACCTGGTCACACGCAGCCTGATCGAGGCAGGAAGCGCGCTGGTGCCGACCGTGGGAGACCACACGCTGTTCACCCATGTGACCCGGTGGCCCTACTCCTGGATGCAGAGCCGGCCCGGCTACTGGACGGCGATGCGGGAATTCCGGGCCCGCAGCCGACGAGAGGACTCCCTCATCCAGCTGGCCGGGGACTACTTCTGCACCTCCAGCATCAACGCCGCCTCCGCGTCCGGCGAACGCGCCGCCCGCGACTTGCTGGCCACCATGCGGAGGGGCAAATAGACCGACCCGCAGGAAGAGCGCAACCATGCCACAAGGCGTCGCATTGCACATCCCCTTCCCCAGCCGCATCAGCCCGGACTTCGACCGCGCCCGGGCCTGCCACCTCGAGTGGCCTCGCTCCTTCGGGCTGCTCCCCACCCCCGCTGCCGAGCAATGCCATGTCAAGGGCCACTACAGCGAACTGGCCGCACGCTTCCACCCGTCGGCGACCGGTACCGATCTCGACCTGGCCGTCGACCAGCAAACCTGGTACTTCCTCTTCGACGACCACTTCGACGGCCCCCACGGCCAGGACCTCGCCTACGTCAGAAAGCTCATCACCGCCCTCACCGCGGTACTGGACGCCCCCACGAGCCGGCCATCACCCCGCGACCGCGCACCACTCGTGCGCGCCTTCGGGGACTTGTGGGTGCGCAGCCGCGACGGGATGTCAGCGATCTGGCAGTGCCGCGCAGCGGGGCACTGGCGCGCCTACCTGCGTGGCCACGTCACCGAGGCTGCCAACCGACACCAGGGCACAGTCCCCTCGTTCACCGACCAGATGGAACTGCGCACCCACACCGTCGGGGTCGCCCCGGTCCTCGACCTGGCCGAACGAGTCGGTCACTTCGAGGTTCCCGAGCACGCCTACCGCAGTTCTTTGCTGACCAGGATGCGCCGCACAGCCCATGAAGTGGTCATTCTGGACAATGACCTCGTCTCGGTCGAGAAGGAGGAAGCCAGCGGGGACTGCAACCTCGTCCTGCAACTCCAACGGGAAAACGACTGGTCCCGTACCCGCACGACCGCGGTGATCACCGAAATGGTCCGGAAACGCTCTGAGCGGTTCCTCACCTTGGAGAAGCAGCTTCCCGAACTGTTCCTCCGGCTCGCTCTCGACAAGCATCAACAAGCAATCCTGCACCGGTACCGCACAGATGCCCTGCGCTCCATGATGCGAGGCGCTTATGACTGGGATCAGCGATCCGGTCGGTACTCCGCAAGTCCGGTGGTGTCCGCGCCTGGCCGGCCGAATCCGCCGGACACCACGCCGACCAGCTGAAGCCGCCGCCTCTCGGGTACCACGGGACCACGGAAGTACCTGACCAACACCCTCCGCGAACACCGAAGGCGGACATCATGCGGAAAGCATCGGGTCACGCGACCTCTCCCGACCGGCCCATCCTGCTGCCGTTCCCCAACGGCTGGTTCCCCGTCGCCTTCAGCGCCGAGCTGAAAGAGGGAACGGTGCTGCGCAAGCGGCTGGCCGGGGAGGACGTCGTCCTCTACCGGACCCGCAGCGGTCTGCTGCGGGCCGTACGACCGTACTGCCCCCACCTCGGTGCCCATCTCGGGGTGGGCGGCACCGTCGAGAACGAGACCCTCGTCTGCCCGTTTCATCGCTTCGCATACGACCCCGCGGGAACGTGTGTGGCCACCGGATACGGAACGCCGCCTCCCAGGATGAGCCTGCAACTACGGCAATCACACGAGACCGACGGTGTCATCTGGGTATGGCGGCACGCCGAGGAGGCCCCTCCCGATTGGGCGGTCCCCAATGGCACGAGTACGGGCTACTCTCCGCCGCACCTGTGCACCCACGAATACGACAGCTACCCACAGGAGTTCGTCGAGAATCTCCACGATCTCGGCCACTTCGTCCCCCTCCACGGGTACCTGGCCCACCGGATGACCGTTCCCGCGGAATTCTTCGAGCACCGCTACCACCTCGCCATGGAGGTCCGACGCGCCTTCCCGTTCCTGGGAGCCACCACGATGCACTGGGACGTCGACGGCTACGGGCTGGGATTCATCACAGCCCGGATCGCCATCCCCCGCTACCACCTCCAGATGCTCGGCGAGATGCTGATCCTGCCGCTCGACCCCGGAAAACTCCGAGTGACCTCCGTAACCCGACTCAAGCGCCCGGAAATGCGGCGGATCTCCTCACCACGCCTGCGCGCAGCTCTGCAGAGCGGGATCGAGCAGGCGTTCCTCCAACTCCTGCGGCCCGTATCCTCATGGACCAGCCGAGAACTCAATCAGGACAAGTCGATCTGGCAGACCAAGACCTACCTGGAACACCCGCGTCTGGCCAAAGGCGACGGCCCGATCACGGTCTACCGGCGATGGGCCGCGCAACTGTACAGCCACCCTGCCACCGAAACGAGGGCACCCGTAGAGCCAGGCCTTCCCAACCCCGGTGGCAAGGAGGCGCAGCCATCAGCGTGACCCTGCGCAGGCCGCGGACGCACCCGACCACCGGGCCCATACTGCCGCCACAGTGGGAAACCCGTCCTGCCCCCGTTCACTCTTCAGAGGGATCGGCGTGCCGGCGCCGCCAGGGCCGGTCGGGCCCGGGCATCGGCACAGGCCCGGCGGTGGAGCGTGGTGGGAGCGTACGGCCGGTCGGGTCAAGCGCGGATGACGCTCGCGGGGCGGCGTCTTTTCCTGTCATTGCCGGATGCGATTCCGGCGACGACAGCATCATGAAAGGTCCTCCTGTGAGCGACATACGCGTCTCCGCGACCGTGGCGACGGCCATGGCCGCGGTTCTTCTGGGCACCGGCGGCGCCCATGCCGCCCCGCCCCCGGCCTTCGCGCCCTGCTCCCTCGTGGAGCACCAGGGGGACGGCGGCCGTCACTGCGTCGAGAGCCCCCTGGCGGGCCGGCAGAACGACGACGACGGCAGGCGCAAGGGCTTCAGCGGCTACGAGGTGGTCGTCAGGGACAACAATCTCGTCCCCGCCCACGACAACGCTCAGGTCATCGTGAACTGCCCGGCGGGCAAGAAGGTCCTCGGCGGCGGGTTCTTCGGCTTCATCCCGGAGGTGCGGACCTTCCGGTCCTTCCCCCAGGGGTCCGCGTTCACCGCGTGGGTCGTCGTCGTCCAGAACGACAGCAACGTCACCAGCGCGTTCGACGCCTATGCGATCTGCGCGAAGGTCGACTGCTGACCGTTGCCGTACCCCGGAGTCACGGTGAAGGCCCGGGTTCCGGGCGGCTGTTGGGCCGGGCGGGGCGGCGCTGGGCGGGGTGGGGCCAGAGGAGGGTGACGGCGAGCAGGGTGATCGCGGCGCCGAGGATGTTGTTGCCGAGCCGCCAGGCGGCGTCGAGCACGGTGAGGGGCTCCGCGAGGCTGACCAGGAGGAGCAGGACCGGGGTTCCGAGGACGGGCCAGTAGCCGTAGTTGTACTGGCGGAACGGGCGGGCGAGGCCGCCGAGGACGGCGATGAGGGCGACGGTGGTCCAGTAGCCCGCATGGGCGCTGATCAGGAGGAGGATCGCGGCCGTCGCCGCTCCGCCGATCATGCCGATGCCGCGTTTGACCACCCGGGCCTCGGTCGCCTCCCAGGACGGGCGGAGCGTCGTCAGGACTCCGACGAGCACCCATCCGGCGTGGGGCCAGTGGAGTGCCGTGAGGAGCAGGTAGCCGGCTCCTGCGCAGACCGCCGCCTGCGTGGCGTAGCGCAGGTCCGGGCTGCCGAGGCTGAGGTGGTCGGCGATGCGCCGCCGCGGCCGGTCGACGTCCGGGCCGGTGCGGGGTGGCGCGTTCGGCGAGGCCGCGACGGGCAGCAGCAGGGCGATCAGCGCCACGGTGCCACCGAGGAGGAACGCGCTGACGTAGGCGGTGACGGTCAGGGCGTGCGGGAGGCTCGTCGCCATGATGAAGGTGACCAGGGGGGTGATGGTCACCCCGGGAACGGGGATCATCAGGGCGAGCACGACGATGCCGGCCGCGGTCCAGAGCGGGTGGTCGCCGGTGAGGATGCCGAGGACGCTGGCGGCGGTGAGCGTCAGCAGGCGCCGGCCCAGGAACATCAGGCGCCGAGGGGCGCTCCGCGGTGGGACCGCGAGGGCGACGAACCATGCGGCCAGGGCGCCGATGACGCCGGCCGTCCGGGAGCCGGTGAGCTCGCCGACGGCCGGCGGGACGGCGACGACCGCGCCGACGAGGATCCCGAACCGCCAGTGGTAGTGCGCTCCGGGCTCGCGGCGGAGGAAGATCTCCGCCGTCGTGGCGAGCGGATGCCGGTCGGTCACGGGAGGTCGGCGAGGAGGCCGGTCGTGGTCATCGTCGCGATGCCCGACAGCATGCGCACCGAGGCCTCGTGCTCCTCGGAGCTCGGGGCGGCGCACGCGTCCTCGGCGATGACGACGTGGTAGTCGCGGTCGTGGGCGTCCCGCGCGGTGGACTGCACGGCCATGACGGTGCTCACGCCGCACAGCACGACGCGCTCGATGCCCGACGCGGAGAGGATCTGCTGCAGCCGGGTGCCGTAGAAGGCGCTGACGCGCGGCTTGGCGATCACGATGTCGTCGGGGTCGACGTGCAGGTCGGGGTGGAACGCGGTGCCCGGGCCGGCCAGGTCGAGGGCGCCGAACTCGTGGGCGCGGCCGAAGACCGGTGAGTGCTTGGGCTGGTCGCGGTATCCGGCCTCGAATCCGACCTTCACCAGGATGGTCGGCCAGTCACGTTGCCGGGCGATCCGCTTCGCGGTGTTGAACCGGGCGACGACGTCCCGTTCCGCCACCTGGGGCGCGCACCGGGCGACCTTTCCGTCCGGGTGCGTGATGTCGACGATGTAGTCCAAGCCTATGAGTGCTGTGCGCATGGGTCTGTTCTCCCGTAAGGGGTTGTAAGGGGTCATTCGCGGAAGTCGGCGATGCGTTGCATCAGGGCACCGGCGGTCAGGAGCTGCTCGGTCTCCGACGGGCTCAGCACCGCGGCGGCGGCCCTCACCAGCCACTGCTCACGCTCCGCGCGGTCACGTGCGATGAGCTCTCGGCCGGTCGGTGTCAGTCCGATGACGCTGCGCCGGCCGTCGGCGGGGTCGGGCGTGAGCTCGACGAGCTCCTTGGTCTCCAGGCGCCGCAGCAGAGCGGCGAGGTTGGACCTGGCCATGCGGAGGTCGTCGGCGATGACGCTCGGGCGGGCGTCGACTCCGTGCCGGTCGACGGCCCCGAGCACCAGGACCTCGTTCATCGGGATGCCCCCGATGTGTTCCTCGCGCAGCCGCCGGTGCAGGGCCATGAGGTTCCGGCGGAACAGGTTGGCCTGGTCGATGTCCATAAAATAACTATGCCACATAGCTATGCTGCATAGCTATCCCACGAGCGCGCGTCAGTTTTATTGAAAGTTTAAGTATCGAAGGGCTAGAGTCGCTCTCGTTCTTGAAGTTTCAAGATTTCCCCTCACGCCACACATGCGCACCCCCGAAGGAGTCGATGTGAAGACCACCCGCACGGCATGGACCACCGCCGTCGCCCTCGCCGTACTCGCCGCGACCGGAGCCACCGTCGCCGCCGCCGGCCCCTCCGCTCCCCACCCCTCGAAGGCGGCCGCGAGCGAGGACGAGCAGTTGCGGCAGCTGTACAAGGAAGCCCAGGCCGAGGGCGGCCGGCTGGTGGTCTACGCCGGCGGTGACAAGCCCGGCCAGGCCGACTACCTCAAGAACGCGTTCGTGAAGCAGTTCCCCAAGATGAAGGTCGACACCGTCGTCGACTTCAGCAAGAACCACGACGCGCGCCTCGACAACCAGATCGCCGAGCACAAGGTCGTGGCCGACGTCGTCCACCTCCAGACCCTCGACGACTTCCCGCGCTGGAAGAAGGAAGGGGCGCTGGAGAAGTACAAGCCGGTCGGCTGGAACAAGGTCTACGACCGGATCAAGGACAAGGACGGCTACTACACCGGCCTGTTCTTCATCGGCTTCGCCAACGTCACCGCAACCACGCTCGGCGACAACGCGCCCGTCGAGGCCGAGGACTTCCTCAAGCCGGAGTTCAAGGACAAGCTCGTCTTCACCTACCCCAACGACGACGACGCCGTCCTCTACTACTTCAAGCAGCTCACCGACACGTACGGCTTCGACTACCTGAAGAAGCTGCGCGCCCAGAACCCCAAGTTCGTCCGCGGCACCGCCGACGCCTCCGCCCAGGTCGGCAAGGACGGGTACGTGGCGAACTTCGGCAGCTCGGGCAGCTCCAGCGGCCTGTCGAGGACCAGCATCCCGGAGAAGTCGCCCTGGGTCGCCTGGCCGCAGACCGGCGCCATCCTCAAGGACGCCCCGCACAAGGCCGCCGCCAAGCTGTACCTGAGCTGGATCCTGTCGAAGCAGTACCAGGAGAAGTCCTACGGCTGGAGCTCCCGCACCGACGTCGCCGCCCCGGCCGGCCGCAAGGGCATCTTCGACTACGCCAACATGAACCCGCTCGGCCTCGGTGAGTTCATGAGCGACCGCGCCGCCCTCGACCGCTTCAAGGCCCGCGTCAACCTCTACGTCGGTGACGTCAAGGGCGCCGACCCCGCCGACCCCGAGGGCAAGCTCGGCCTTTACCCCGTCGACCAGAACGGCACCCAGGGCTGAGCCCACGCCATCGGGGATGGCGCGTCCGTACCGCGTACGGGCATGATCACCCGATGAGCTATCTCGGACTCGTGACCGTCGTCGTACGTGACTACGACGAAGCCATCGCCTTCTATCGCGACGCCCTCGGCTTCGACCTCCTGGAGGACACCCGCCTCGGCGACGAGAAGCGGTGGGTGGTCGTCGCCCCGCCGGGGGCACGGGAAACAGCCGTGCTCCTGGCCAGGGCCGCGACCGGCGAACAGGAGGCGCGTATCGGGGACCAGACCGGCGGTCGGGTCGGCTGGTTGCTGAACACCGACGCGTTCGAGCGCGATTACGAGCGGATGCGGGCGGCCGGGGTCGTGTTCGAGGAAGCGCCCCGCAAGGAGGCGTACGGCACGGTCGCCGTCTTCCAGGACCTGTACGGGAACCGCTGGGACCTCATCCAGCTCGACCGGCCCGGCACCGGTCCGGCCCTCGGCTGAGGTCAGTCGGAGGGAGCCCCCTTGCCCACCGCCTCGATGGGGCGCAGCAGGTAGGAGTCCATGATCCAGCCGTGCCGCTCCCGCGCCTCGGCCCGCCGCTCGACGATGGTGTCGGCCACCTCGTCCAGCGGCCCGGACACCAGGATCTCGTCCGGGGTGCCGAGGTAGGCGCCCCAGTAGATCCACAGGCCCCTGCCCCGGCAGTGGGTGAAGGCCTGCTCGGCGTCCAGCATCACCACGACGTCCTCGGCCTCGCCGGGCGGGGCCTCGGGCAGCCGGCGGCCGGGGGTGATGCGGACCGGGTGGCCGACCCGGCTGACCGTGACGCGGTGCCGCGCGGCCAGGACGGAGACGCTGCTCACCCCCGGCACGACCTCGTACGCGAAGGACACCCGGCCGCGGGAGAGCACGTCGTCCAGGACGGGGAGGGTGCTGTCGTACAGCGAAGGGTCGCCCCAGACGAGGAAGGCGCCGCATTCGCCGGGCGCCAGTTCCTCGCTGATCAGCCGCTCGTAGAGCGCGGAGCGCCGGCGCAGCCAGTCGGCGACCGCCGAGCCGTATCCGGTGGCGTCGTGCGACCCGCGGTCGCGCCACGGGTCGGCGACCTCGACGACGCGATGAGGGCGCGTCACATGCTCGTCGAGCATCGCGGTGCGCAGCCGGCCGAGGTCCGATTTCTCCTGGCCCTTGTCCAGGAGGAAGAAGACGTCGACGCGGTTCATCGCCCGTACGGCGGCCAGGGTCAGGTGCTCGGGGTCGCCGGAGCCGATGCCGATGACGAGGACGTTCCTCGTGGCGTCCGTCATCGCCGGCCCGCCCCGGGCACCGCGCACGCCGTCCCCGTCCCCGTCCCCGTCTCCTCTTCCTCGCCCGGCCGCATGCATTGTGCGGCGTGCAGGAGTTCCTCGATGATCTCGTCCATCTCGATGCGCTTCTCCACTCGTTCCAGGTCGGGGACATGGGCCCGGGTGGACACGCGCCGCGGGGCGAGGAGCTCGCAGCAGTCCTCGTCGGGCAGCACGGAGACCTCGGCGGTACCGATGGCCCGGGCCTCGTCGATGATCTCCTGTTTCTCCCAGGCGAGCAGCGGGCGCAGGACGGGGAGGGGCGCGGCCTGGTCGACGGCGGCCAGGTTGGTCAGGGTCTGGCTGGCGACCTGCCCGAGGTTGTCGCCGGTGACCACGGCCTCGGCGCCCAGGCGCCGGGCCAGTGCGCCGGCCGTACGGACCATCAGCCGCCGCTGGGCCACCACCTGGAGCTTTCCCGCGCCCGCGATGGCCAGCCGCTTCTGCGCCGTGCCCAGCGCGATGACGTACAGCTCGCCGGCGGGCTGGTAGCGGTTGAGCTCGCGGGCGAGCGCGTAGGCCTTGTAGACGGAGGAGGCGTTCGTATAGGGGGCGCCGGTGAAGTGGACGAAGTCGCAGCTCAGGCCGCGACGCATGGCGCGGTGGGCGGCGACGGGCGAGTCGTAGCCGCCGGAGAGCAGGACGAGGGCGCGACCGCTGGTTCCCACCGGCAGGCCGCCCTGGCCCTTGTGGCGCAGCCACGACAGGTAGGTCTCCTGCCGTCCGACCTCCAGGGAGATCCGGACGCCGGGGTCGCGGAGATCCACGGGCAGGCCGAGGGCCTCCTGGACGACGCGTCCGACGTGGCGTTCGAGCTCGGTGGAGGTGAGCGGGAAGCTCTTGTCCCGGCGGCGGGCGCGTACCGCGAAGCTGAATTCCGGGCGGCGCGTCCGCAGCTCGCGCAGTGCCTCCACCGTCGCCGAGCAGATGTCCTCCACCGTGGTGGGGATCCGTACGGCCGGCTCCACCGCGCTGAGGCCGATGACCCGGCGCGCCCGGTCCACCAGGTCCTCCAGCGGGACCTGGCCGCCGAGGACGGTCACGTGCTGGGTGCTCTTGATCCAGGTCGACCCGCCGATCCCGCGCAGTGCGTACCGCAGGTTGTCGTGCAGCCGCCGCTCGAAGCGGTCGCGGTTGCGTCCCCTGAGGAACAGCTCGCCGGGCTTGAGGAGGACACAGTACGGGGGCTCGGGCGGACGGGGGGACCCGGTGCCCGGGGCACTCGGCTGCCAGGACACGGAATCCTCCTTCACGCGCCACGTCACGGGCCCCGGGGCGGCCGTGATGGTCCGCCCTGCCGCGGGACGAACCCGCCGCTTCCACCACATTAAGCCCCAGGGCCACTTCCCGTTCTTCAGCTCCGGCCGTAGCTGTGGAACCCCCTGCCGGACTTGCGGCCCAGCAGCCCCGCCTCGACCATGCGCAGCAGCAACGGGGGCGGGGCGTAGAGGGGCTCCTTGAACTCCTCGTACAGGGATTCCGCGATGGAGGCGACGGTGTCCAGGCCGATGAGGTCGGCGAGCCTGAGGGGGCCCATGGGGTGGGCGCAGCCGAGCTCCATGCCGGTGTCGAGGTCGGTCGCGGTGGCGAAGCCGGATTCGGCCATGCGGATGGCGGAGAGGAGGTAGGGGATCAGGAGGGCGTTGACGACGAAGCCGGCGCGGTCCTGGGAGCGGATGGCCGTCCTGCCCAGCGTGTGGGTGGCGAAGGCCTCGACGGTGTCCACGGTCGCGGCCGCGGTGTGGAGGGAGGGGACGATCTCCATCAGGGGCAGGACGGGCACGGGGTTGAAGAAGTGCAGGCCGACGACGCGGTCGGCGCGGCGGGTGGCCATGCCCAGGCGCATGACGGGGATCGAGGAGGTGTTGGTGGCGAGGATCGCCTCCGGGTCTTCGACGATCTTGTCGAGGGCGGTGAAGACGTCCGTCTTCAGCTCGGCGTTCTCGCTGACGGCCTCGACGACGAGGTGGCGGTCGGCGAGGTCGTCGAGGCTGCCGGAGAAGACGAGCCGGTCGAGCGCGTCCTCGGCGCCGGCCGCGTCCAGCTTGTCCTTGGCGACGGCGCGTTCGAGGGAGGCGGTGACGCGGTCCCGTGCGGCACGCGCGGCGGTGGCGTCCGCTTCGCAGACCACGGTGTCGAGGCCGGCGCGGGCGCAGACCTCGGCGATGCCGGAGCCCATCTGACCGCCGCCGACGATGCCGACGCGGGTGAGGGTGAGGGTGGTGGTCACGACTGTGCCTCCGATCGGGGAAAGGGGTGGCGTACGAGGTGGTGGGGGTCCGCGAGCGCCTAGTGGAACTGCTCCTCCTCGGTGGAGCCGGTGAGCGCGGTGGTGGAGGAGGCGGGGTTGACGGCGGTGGAGACCAGGTCGAAGTAGCCGGTGCCGACCTCGCGCTGGTGCTTGACGGCGGTGAACCCGTCGGCCCGGGCGGCGAACTCGCGCTCCTGGAGGTCGACGTAGGCGGTCATGCCGTACTCGGCGTAGCCGCGGGCGAGGTCGAACATGGCGTGGTTGAGGGAGTGGAAGCCGGCCAGGGTGATGAACTGGAACCGGTAGCCCATGGCGCCCAGTTCGCGCTGGAACTTGGCGATCTGGTCGTCGTCGAGGGCGGCCTTCCAGTTGAAGGACGGCGAGCAGTTGTAGGCGAGCATCTTGCCGGGGAAGCGGGCGTGGATCGCCTCGGCGAAGGCACGGGCCTGGGCCAGGTCCGGGGTGCCGGTCTCCACCCAGATGAGGTCGGCGTAGGGGGCGTAGGCCAGGCCGCGGGCGATGGCCGGCGCCATGCCGTCGCGTACCCGGTGGAAGCCCTCCGCCGTGCGCTCCCCCGTGCAGAACCGCGCGTCGGCCTCGTCGACGTCGCTGGTCAGCAGGGTGGCGGCCAGCGCGTCGGTGCGAGCCACGATGAGGGTGGGCACGTCGGCGATGTCGGCGGCGAGGCGGGCGGCGTTGAGGGTGCGGATGTGCTGGGAGGTGGGGACGAGGACCTTGCCGCCGAGGTGGCCGCACTTCTTCTCGGAGGCGAGCTGGTCCTCGTAGTGGATGCCGGCCGCGCCGGCGGCGATCATCGCCTTGGTGAGCTCGAAGGCGTTGAGGGGGCCGCCGAAGCCCGCCTCGGCGTCGGCGACGATGGGGGCCAGCCAGTCGGTGGTGTCGGTGCCGCCTTCGGCGGTGGCGATCTGGTCGGCGCGCAGGAGGGCGTTGTTGACGCGGCGCACGACCTGAGGGACGGAGTTGGCGGGGTAGAGGCTCTGGTCGGGGTAGGTGTGCCCGGCCTGGTTGGCGTCGGCGGCGACCTGCCAGCCGGACAGGTAGATCGCCTGTAACCCGGCCCTGACCATCTGCACGGCCTGGCCGCCGGTGAGCGCGCCCAGGGCGTGGACGTAGTCGCGTTCGTGCAGCTGCCGCCAGAGGCGCTCGGCGCCGCGCCGGGCGAGGGTGTGCTCCTCGCGGACGCTGCCGGACAGCCGGACGACGTCCTGTGCTGTGTGGATGCGCTCGATGCCCTGCCAGCGAGGGTCGGTCGCCCACCGTGCGGTCAGCGCTTCCGCTGTCGCTGCCGCCGTCGCCTGTGCCTGGGCCTGTGCCTGGACCTGGGACTGGGACTGGGCCTGGGCCTGGGTCATGGTCGTCTCCCGCTCGTCGCGCTCCGCATCGCCTGCCTGCCTGCCAAGGCTGTGAAGGGTGCGAAGGGAACGTCGCTGTCTCGCCGTCGGTTGGAGGTGCGGCTCGCCATGCCCTTCCGGTGGGCCGCAACACGACTCTGGCAGTGGCACTGAGTGCCATCAAGGAGGGCCGTCCGCCAAGTGTTGCGAATCTTCGTCACGCCTTTTGCGAAGCGTGCCAAGTCCTCCGGGATGCGGCGCGGTGCGACGCGGGCGTGCGCGTGGAAAGCTGAGGAGAGGGAGGGGGAGCCGTCGCGGAGAGCGGGAGAACATGCCAGTCACACCGTTGACGAGCCTTGAGGACTTCGAGCGGGCGATCGTCCAGGCCAAGCCCGTGGTCGTGGGCTTCTACACCCGGTGGGGCAGCCTCAGCCATACGATCGTCCCGGCCTTCGAGGAGCTCTCCGAACGCGGCGAATTCACCGATGCGATCGATTTCTACTGCGTCGACACCGACACGGCGCAGGACATCGTCCAGCGAGCGAAGATCGGCCCCGTACCCGCGTTCGTGATCTTCGCCGGCGGTACCGAACGCGCCGAGAGGGTGGCCCCGACCCCGGACGACTTGCGGGACCTGATCCGCGGGGCGACGACGACGGGCCCGGGGTGACGGGAACGAACCGTGCGGGGGCGGGGGCGGTCAGTACGCGTGCCGGTCCGACTTGTTCATCCAGGCGTCGTAGGCCTGGGCGCCGAGCTCGGGAAGGATCTGCTCGACCTTGATTCTCCGCTCACTGAAAGGCCTCGTGAAGTCCTCGTACTGGAAGGCGTCGTCGAATCCGATCCGACGTGTGTCGTCCAGGTCCTGGCTGAAGTACACGGCGTCTATCCGCGACCAGTAGATGGCGCTCATGCACATCGGGCACGGGGCGCCGCTGATGTAGATGGAGCAGCCCTGAAGCATCCGGGCCCGCTCGGGAACCGGGTCCGGTGAGCCGTCGGGGCGGGGCACGTACTCCAGAATGCTCTCGTTCTGGTGCTCCTCGGAAACCGAAGGAGCTTCGGGGTTGAGTCGCTGCACGGCCTTGCGGATGCTCTCCATCTCGGCGTGGGCCGTCGGATCGCTGGTCAGAAGGACGCGGTTCTGCCCGCGCGCGATGATGTCGCCATCGCAGGTGATCACCGCACCGAACGGACCGCCCCAGCCGTTCTCCACCGACTCCGTGGCGAGTCGTACCGCTTCGGCCATGAACTCTTTGTGTCCCATCACAAAATCTCCGATCGGCATCGCTGAATAAAGGGATCGGCATCGCCGAATAAGGCTGAACGTTCACGAATAAGTACGAGCACACCTGCACTGAAATGCCGGATTTGACCTGTAAGTTGTATATGTACTAGCCTAACTCGGGTGGGTTCCCGTGCAAGCCGTGATGCCGGGTCCAACAACGCCACCGTCGTGATCTCGCAGAAGGTGCACGCGGATCGCGTCGAGGACTACCGGCGCTGGCAGGACAGGACGAACGAGGCCGCCCGCGAATTCAACGGGTTCGAGGGCGCGGAGGTCTACTCGCCCGAAACCGGCGAAGAGAACGAATGGGTAGCCGTCTTCCGTTTCTCCGGGATCGACTCCCTGACCGCTTGGTTGAACTCGCCCCGAAGGCAGGAGTTGCTCGCCGAAGGGCGGGAGCTGTTCGACGGCCCACCGAGCCAGGAAGTGCTCCGCGGCGGTGCCGCTCCCGAGCGGCCGCCGGAGGCCGTCACGGCCGTCATCTCGCACGAGGTGAAGCCCGGACAGGAACAGGGGTTCCTGCGTTGGCAGACGAAAACCCTCAAGGCGCAGGAGAAGGCACCCGGATTCATGGGATCCGAGTTGTTCAGGCCCGTCCAGGGGGTGCAGGAGCGCTGGGTCGTCGTCTTCCGCTTCGACACGCGAGAACACCTCGACGCATGGCTCACCTCCGATGTCCGCGCGGCGCTGCTGGAGGAGGGGCGCAACTATTTCGGCGCCTACGACGTGCGCAAGGTCGGATCGGCGTTCAGCGGCTGGTTCCGTTTCGGTGAGGGAGCGCAGGGCAGTGCTCCGCCCAACTGGAAACAGGCCATGTCCGTGCTCCTGGCGCTCTATCCCACCGTGATGGTGCTGAACCTGACCGAGGGTGTCGAGCTGACCAGTCTCGGTGTTCCCGGATATCTCGGTCTGTTCATCGGGAACATGCTGAGCGTCAGCGCGCTGACCTGGCTGCTGATGCCTCTGGTGAACAAGGCGCTCGCCTTCTGGCTGGTGCCCGCGCGCGCACGCGGCCGCCGCGTCGATCTGGTGGGCGCGGCCGTGGTGGTGCTCTGTTATCTGGTGGCCATCGCCGTCTTCGGACTGATCACACACTGACCGCTCACGCACCGACCACGTACCGACCACGCACGCACTCACCGCTCACGCACCGACCGCTTCCCATGCCGGCCGGGCGAGGCGAGGAGGCCATGATGTCCGAAGAAGCCGTCGAGGGGACGCTGATACGGCGCGGCGACCCAGGCTACGAGAGCGCCAGGACCGGCGCGGTCTGGAACGGGCTCAAGCCCGAGCGGTTCCCCGCCGCCGTCGTGCGGCCCGGGTCCGAAGCGGACGTCTCCCACGCCCTGGCCTATGCCCGGTCCCATGGGCTGCGCGTGTCGACGGTCTCGGGCGGTCACAACTGGTCCGGGTCCCAGCTCCGGGACGGCGGGCTGCTGATCGACCTGTCGCTGCTCGCGGAGTGCCGTGTCGACGCCGGGTCGGCGACCGCCACGGTGGGGCCGGCCGCGACCGGCCGGGACCTGGTCGCGGCGCTCGGCCCGCACCGGCTCGCCTTCCCCGTGGGCCACTGCCCCTCCGTCGCCGTGGGCGGATACCTGCTCAGCGGCGGGCTGGGCTGGAACTCCCGCGCATGGGGCGTGTCATGCGCCGACGTCCAGGAGATCCGGGCCGTCACGGCCGACGGCCGCACGGTGAGCTGCTCCGAGACGGAGAACGGTGACCTCTTCTGGGCCGCTCGGGGCGCGGGGCCCGGCTTCTTCGCCGTCGTCACCGGCTTCCGGCTCGGCCTCCACGCCCAGCCGGCGTCCATCACGACGACGAGTCTGACGTTCCCGCTGTCCGACACCGGCCGCGTGGCGGGCTGGGCGGAACGGACCGCGCGCGAACTCCCACCGAACGTCGAGACCGCTCTTGTCCTCACGGCCTCCGCCACCGCCACGCCCGGGACACCGGACCCGGCGGGAGCGAGGGTGGTGGTCGGGGCCACCTCGTTCGCCGCGACACCGGAGGAAGCGCTCGCCTCACTGGCCCCCGTGTCCGGCTGCCCCTTCGCCACGAGCGCCGTTTCCCGGCAACCGCCCGAACCCACCTCCTTCGCCGCCCTCCACGCGGGCGCCGGCGGACTGTGGCCGCCCGAGCGCCGCTACGCGGCGGACACGCTGTGGTCGGCGGAGACCTACGAGACCCAGCTGACCCGAACGGCCGACGCGATCGCGCGCGCCCCCTCCGGCCGGTCCCTCGTGCTGGCCCCGGTGCAGCCGGTGTCCGAGGAGCCGGCCCTGCTGCGCGCCATGGCCTTCTCCCCGCTCGGCGACTCGTATCTCGTCTGCTACGCGATCTGGGACGACGCGGCCGAGGACGAGGCCAACGCCCGGTGGCTGCGGGAGGCGATGGGTGCCGCGGACCCGTCGGGGCACGGCGGCCACTACATCGCCGAGGCCGACCTGGAGGCCGGCGCGGCCGCCGCCCGGCGCTCGTACACTCCAGCCGCCTGGGACCGTTTGCGGGAGCTCAAGGCGAGCTGGGACCCGGAGAACCTGTTCCACTCCTACCTCACGCCGTGATGCACCCGATGGAGCGAACCCCTCGGCCCGTCGGGCCGGGAGTCTCGGGTGGGCGGGCGGGCCTGTGCCGTGATCTATCCGTCGGGGTTGCCGCGAGCCGGCCGGTCGGATCGATCCGAGAGGGAGCGGGAAACGCATGCTGCTGCGGAAGCGGAGGGCAGCGCTCAAGGCCCGGGCGCGTCAGGCCGCCGTCACGGGGTATGTCGCGCTCGACCGCCGCGCCCCGGTCTCGGAGGCGGCCGGGGCGCTGCTCCGGAAGGCCTTCCCCGACCACTGGTCGTTCCTCCTGGGTGAGCTCGCCCTCTACAGCTTCGTCCTACTGATCCTCACCGGCAGCTATCTGACCTTCTTCTTCGAGCCGGACATGACCGAGGTCCCGTACGACGGCTCGTACGGGCCGCTGCGCGGGCTGCTCGTCACCGGCGCCTACGCCTCGACGCTCGACATCACATTCGACGTGCGCGGCGGCCTGCTGATCCGGCAGATGCACCACTGGGCGGCCCTGGTCTTCGTGGCCGCCCTGGGGGTGCACATGCTGCGCGTCTTCTTCACCGGGGCCTTCCGGCGGCCGCGTGAGCTCAACTGGATGATCGGCGTGACGCTGTTCATGCTCGCGCTGCTGGAGGGCTTCTGCGGCTACTCGCTGCCGGACGACCTGCTGTCGGGCACCGGGATGCGTACCGCCAACTCGATCGTGCTGTCGATCCCGGTCGTCGGCACGCATCTGAGTTTCCTCGTGTGGGGCGGGTCGTTCCCGGGGCAGGCCGTGATGAAGCGCCTGTACATCGTGCATGTGCTGTTCGTGCCGGGGCTGCTGATCGCGTTGATCGCGGCGCACCTGCTGCTGGTCGTGTATCTGAAGCACACGCACTGGGCCGAGCGGGGACGGACGAACAGCAACGCCGTCGGTATGCCGATGGTCCCGCAGTTCACCATGAAGTCGGCGGGGCTGAACTTCATGGTCTTCGGAGTGCTCACGGTGCTCAGCGCTCTCGCGCAGATCAATCCCGTCTGGGCGTTCGGCCCCTACCGTGCCGATCAGGTGTCGACGGACGCGCAGCCGGACTGGTACGTGGGCTTCCTGGAGGGGGCCCTGCGCCTGATGCCGCCGTGGGAGAGCGCGGTGGGCGGGCACACGGTCATGTGGAACGTCCTCCTGCCCGCGGTGGTGCTGCCGGGGCTGCTGTTCCTCGTGCTCTACTGCTACCCCTTCTTCGAGAAGTGGGTCACCGGGGACCACCTGGAACACCATCTGTGCGACCGGCCGCGCGACCGGCCCGTCCGGACGGGCCTGGGGGTGGCCGCCGTGGTGTTCTACGGGGTGCTGCTGGCGGCCGGCGGCAACGACGTCATGGCGATGACCTTCCGGATCTCCGTCGAGGCGCTGACCTGGATCTTCCGCGTGGCGGTGATCGCCGGGCCGGTGCTGGCCTTCCTCGTCACCAAGCGGGTCTGCCTGGCGCTCCAGGCCCGTGACCGCCGGCGGCTGGAGGAGGGCGAGGAGACGGGAGCGGTCGCCCAGTCCCCGGAGGGCGGTTTCAGCGAGGGTGGCCGGGCGCTGGACGCCTCGTTCCACTACCGGCTGCTGGTACGCGACATCCCGGCGCCCCTGGCCCCTCCCGAGGCCGGGTCGTCCCGCCGGTACCGGCTGCGGGCGGCGCTGAGCGGCTGGTTCTACCGGCAGCGGGTGGAGATGCCGGCCACCCCTGAGCAGCGGCTCCAGGCATCGGCCCGCACGGCGGGCCCGCTCGCCGGGGCGGAGACGCGGGAGGAGTAGCCGCGGAGGCATCCGCCCTCAGTCGTCCACGTCCGTGAACTGGAGGGCCATCCCGAGCACTCCGGCCATCGTGACGCCGATGCCGATGATGAACAGCCACAGCCCGTAGACGATGCCCAGCACGGCCAGGGTGGCGCCCATGGCCGTGAGGGGCGGGTAGCCGCTGTGCGGCGGGAAGAAGCCCAGCGTGCCGGCCCGCTCGTGGATCCGCGAGTCGGGGCGGTCCTCCGGTCTGTCGCCCCTGCGGTGGTGGTTCACCGCGCAGAAGAAGGAGATGACCGACGCCATGAGGAAGGCGACGGTGAGCGCCGCCCCGCCGGCGGGTTCTCGGGCGAGCCAGATGTAGACGGCGTCGGTGACGAGGAAGAAGACCGCGACGCCGGCGAAGATGTAGGCCTCCGTCTTCATTCCTTCTGTCCTCCCAGGGTGTCGGGGGTAGGCGCCGCCTCGCCGCCGACCGGCAGGCCGAGTACGTCGGGGTGGTGGAGGTCGAAGGCGGGCGAGTCGGAGCGGATGCGCGGAATCGCGTCGAAATTGTGGCGCGGCGGCGGACAGCCGGTCGCCCATTCCAGCGAGCGGCCGAATCCCCAGGGATCGTCGGTCTCGACCTTCTCCCCGTAGCGCGCCGTCTTCCAGACGTTGTAGAGGAACGGCAGGGTGGACAGGCCGAGCAGGAACGCGCCGATGGAGGAGACGGTGTTGAGGGCGGTGAATCCGTCGGCGGCCAGGTAGTCGGCGTAGCGGCGGGGCATTCCCGATTCGCCGAGCCAGTGCTGGACGAGAAAGGTCGTCTGGAACCCGGTGAACAGGGTCCAGAAGTGGATCCTGCCGATGCGTTCGTCCAGCATCTTGCCGGTCAGCTTGGGCCACCAGAAGTAGAAGCCGCCGAACAGGGCGAAGACGATGGTGCCGAAGAGGACGTAGTGGAGGTGGGCGACGATGAAGTAGCTGTCGGTCAGGTGGAAGTCCAGCGGGGGCGACGCGATGAGGACCCCGCTGAGCCCGCCCAGCAGAAAGGTGACCATGAAGCCGATCGCCCACAGCATCGGCGTCTCGAAGGAGATGCTGCCCCGCCACATGGTGCCGATCCAGTTGAAGAACTTCACTCCGGTCGGCACCGCGATCAGGAAGGACAGCAGCGAGAAGAAAGGCAGCAGCACCGCGCCGGTGGCGAACATGTGATGGGCCCAGACCGTCGCGGAGAGCATGGTGATGGCGATGGTGGCGCCCACCATTCCGGCGTAGCCGAAGACCGGCTTCCTGCTGAACACCGGGATGATCTCCGTGATGATGCCGAAGAACGGCAGGGCCACGATGTAGACCTCGGGGTGGCCGAAGAACCAGAACAGGTGCTGCCAGAGCAACGCCCCTCCGTTCGCGGCGTCGAACACGTGCGCGCCGAATTTCCGGTCCGCCTCCAGCGCGAACAGGGCCGCCGTCAGGACGGGGAAGGCCGGCAGGACGAGGATCGCGGTGAACAGGACGTTCCAGGTGAACATCGGCATCCTGAACATCGTCATGCCGGGGGCCCTGAGGCACAGGATGGTGGCGATGAAATTGACGGCGCCCAGGGTGGTGCTCAGACCGGCCAGGACCAGGCCCATGGCCCACAGGTCGCCTCCCGCGCCGGGCGAGTGGACGGCCGAGTTGAGCGGGGCGTAGGCGAACCATCCGAAAGCGGCGGGGCCACCGGGCACGACGATCCCGGAGACGACCATCAGCCCCCCGAAGAGGAAAAGCCAGTAGGTCAGGGCGTTGAGGCGGGGGAAGGCGACGTCGGGGGCGCCGATCTGCAGCGGCATGATGGCATTGGCGAACCCGGTGAACGCCGGGGTCGCGAAGAGCAGCATCATGAGCGTGCCGTGAATGGTGAACAGCTGGTTGTACTGCGTCGTGCTGAAGATCTGCAGGCCGGGGCGGGCCAGCTCCGCGCGCATCAGCATCGCCAGGAGTCCCCCGATCAGGAAGAACCCGAACGAGGTGACCAGGTACATGTTCCCGATCGTCTTGTGGTCGGTCGTGGTGAGGTAGTCCACGAGCCTGCCGCCCAGCCCCGTACGGGGTTCGGGCGGAGCGGCGTCGTCGGCGTGCTCCCGGCTGCGATCGTCTTCCAGCTGCGGCATCGCCCCTCCGGAGAGCACTCGGGAGCACTCCGCACCGGTGACTGTGCCGCCACGTCGTGCCCTTCTGCTGTATCTGCTGCGACCTTCCGCTGAACAGCCACGTCTGTGTAACCTCGGCAGGATTCCCGCAAACCTGTGACCAGGCAAACGGAGCATTCCGCGCCTGAACGCCGACTCCGCCGATCGCGCGAGGCTCACCCCCGGCACGGCTGGCCGGCGGGCCGGGCGGGTACGGGAAGACGGGTGAGAATCCGACACCCCGCCGAAGGCGGCGGCGAGCGTCGCAGGCCGTTCGAGAGGTTCGCCGAGAAAGCCTCCCACTTCACCAGCTCACGCATGTTCTTCGGATTGTGCCTCCTGCTGGTCGCCAATTTCGTCGCCGTGCACGTCGTCCACACCTCGATCGAGACCGAGCTGCTCTCCGCGGGCCTGATGACCTGCCTGACACTCCTCCTGCTGGCCCTGCTCAAGAATTCCGAGCTTCGGGCCGAGCACGCCATTCAGCGCAAGCTGGACGCGATCGCGAAGGCCCTGCTGGAGCACCACGAGGGGAACGGCGGCAGCAGGGCCTTCGACGAGCTGCGCGACGCGATCCGCATGGAGGAGGAGATCTGAGCCCTGCCGGGCCGAGGGAAGCGGCTGGTCAGGCCTGCTCCAGCCGGGCGAAGGGGCTGTCGTCGAGCCGGGCCAGCAGCGCGGCCGGGTCGTGGTAGATCGCGAGGGCTCCCGCGTCCTCGAGTTCGGTGCGGCTGATGCCGCCCGAGAGGAAGGCGACGCACTCGACGCCCGCCGCGCGCGAGGCGTCGACGTCCCACACCGTGTCCCCGACGAACAGGGCGCGTTCCGGGTCCGTCCCGGCCTGCTCCAGGGCGCGGTGCACGGGGTCGGGCGCGGGTTTGGTCGCGTCCACGTCGTCCGCGCTGGTGGCGGCGTGGACGGCGTCGTCGGCGCCGATGGCGCCGCGCAGGGCGGCGAGTTCCTCGGCCGACGCGGAGGTGGCCAGCACCACACGCCAGCCGCGGCCGGACAGGGCCCGCAGCAGTTCGGGGGCACCGTCCAGGACGGGGAGCCGGTCGAACCAGGTGGCGTAGACGGCGCTGTGCGTCGCGTTCAGTTCCTCGTCCCGGTCCCGGTCGCGGTCGTCGCCGAGCAGGCGGTCCAGCAGGCGGCCCGAGCCCATGCCGATCGTGTGGTGGATGTCGGCCATGGCGACCTGGTGTCCGGCCCGGTGGAAAGCCTCCCACCAGGTCACCGCGTGGAGGTAGTTCGTGTCGACGAGGGTGCCGTCCACGTCGAACAGGGCGGCGCGGGGGCGGGCGCTCACGGCGCTGTGCCGGGGGTGAAGAGCACGGGGTTCTCCTTGAGCTGGTGGTCAGGACCGTTCGTCGCGGCGCCCACGGGCACGCAGGCACCGGAGCATCTCCTCGCCGTAGGGCAGGGCGACGAAGACGCCTATCGCCGCGGCGATCGAGGCGAGGTAGCCGGTGGGGAGCGGGTGTTCCTTGGGAACGAGCTTCCAGTCGTCGGGAGCGCCCGTGCCGCCGCCGAGGCCGGCACGGACCTTGTCCCAGTGGAGGCACGCGGCGAACGAGAAAGCGGCGAGCGGAAGGACTTCCAGGAAGCTGTGGATGTGCTGCTCCAGTGGGCGGACCTCCCGCTCGCGGGTGGCGAGGGAGACGTCCCACAGGGCGGTGGCGCCGTGCGCCGCGGCAGCGCCGCCCATGAGGGACAGCACCAGCGGGTTGATCTTCGCGACCAGTCCCGCGACGACGGGCAGGCCGGCCTCGGTCATCATCAGGGCGTGCACCGCGGACTCCCGTACGCCGGAGGTGTCCTCGATGCGGGTACGGCGGTGCATCGCCCAGTCGGCGACGCCGGGAACGAACCACAGGGGCATCACCCCGTACAGCAGGAAGCGACGGCTGGCGTTCTCCACGTCGTCGGCGCCGGGCGGGACGCGCAGGGCGGGGCGGTCGCGCCAGGACGGCCACCGGCGTGCGGGTCCGGTGCGGGACATGCGCATGACTTCCCTCCGGGAGTCGAGGTCGGGATCGAAGAACGGGGTCACGTACGGCAGTTCCTGAGGTACCGGCGGACCAGGCAGCCGGTGGTGAGCAGGGCCGCGACCGTCCGGGCGGGATGGCGGGCGACGACGGCCTGGAGCGAGTGGGCGTGGGCGCGGTCGTCGAAGGCCCCGTGCGCGCCGAAGTCGGATCCGGGCTGCTGGTCGACGGGCTTCCAGAGGTTGTGCGGCCGCCCGGTGGGGGCCGGTTCCTCCGTCTGCTGGGAGGAGACGCCGGTACGGGCGAGGTAGCGGTCGAGGAGGGCGGGGGCGAGGTTGTTGGCGAGGATGGTGGCGGCGGTGGAGGCACCGACGTAGTACTGCTTGCGCCGTGGATGGTCGGCGGCGAAGACGACGGCGCGGGCGGCGACCTCGGGCTGGTAGATCGGCGGTACGGGCTGGGGGCGGCGCGGCAGGCGGGAGAGGACCCAGTCGAACTGAGGGGTGTTGACGGCCGGCATCTGCACGATGGTGATGCGCACTCTGCTGTGCTGGTTGAGGAGTTCGGTCCGTACGGCCGAGGTGAAGCCGTTGACGGCGTGCTTGGCGCCGCAGTAGGCGGACTGCAGGGGAACGGAGCGTGCGCCGAGGGCCGAGCCGACCTGCACGATGGTGCCGGCGTTGCGCGAGGTCATACGGCGCAGGGCGGCCCGGGTGCCGTGGACGCAGCCGAGGTAGGTGACCTCGGTGACGCGCTCGTACTCGTCGGGTCCGATGTCGGGAAAGGGGGCGAAGACGGAGGTGAAGGCCGCGTTGACCCATACGTCGATCGGCCCGAAGGCCGCCTCGGCGGCGTCGGCGGCCGCCTCGACCTGGGCGTGGTGGGCGACGTCGGTGGGCACCGGCAGGGCCAGGCCGCCCAGCTGGGTCACGTCCTTCGCCGCGGCCGCCAGACCGGCCCCGCCGCGAGCCAGCAGGGCGATGCGGGCGCCGCGCCGGGCGAACAGCCGGGCGGTGGCCCGGCCGATGCCGGCGCTGGCGCCCGTGATGACGACCGTCTGGGGCATGGGCGCTGTCCTTCCCTCGCGTGCTTCTTCCTGTGGGCGTGCGGCATACGACGTACGGTCCCGTCAGCGCACCCGGTACGGGTCCGCCCGGTCGGCGTTCAGCCTCAGCCCGTGCCCGGGCGCGTCGTCCGTGCCGGGGCGGACGCTTCCTCCCGCGGGGTCGAGGGTGCCGTCGAAGAGCAGGTTCTCGACGCGGACGTGGTCGTGGAACCACTCCACGTGCCGCAGGTTGGGTACGGCCGCGGCGGCGTGCGCGTGGGCGTGCGGGGCGCAGTGGGCCGACAGCTGCAACCCCGATGCCTCGGCCAGGGCGGCGGTGCGCAGCCAGACCGTCAGACCGCCGCAGCGGGTGGCGTCGGCCTGGAGGCAGTCGACGGCCTCCGCCGCCAGCATGTGGGCGAAGTAGGGCAGGGTGTAGCCGTATTCGCCGGCCGCCACATCCAGGGTGACCAGGTTGCGGACGAGGGCGAGGCCGGGAAGGTCGTCGGAGGAGACCGGCTCCTCGAACCAGGTGACGCCGTGGTCGTCGAGGTGGCGGGCGAGGCGGACGGCCTGTTTGCGGGTGTAGGCGCCGTTGGCGTCGACGTAGAGCTCCACCGCGTCGCCGATGCTGCGCCGTGCCAGGGCGACGCGGTGGCGGTCGTGGTCCTCGGCGGTGCCCCGGCTCTCGCCGATCTTGATTTTGACCCGTGGGATGCCGGCGTCCTCGGACCACCGGCGCAGCCGGCGGTCCTGTTCCTGGTCGTCGTACGTGGTGAAGCCGCCGCTTCCGTAGACGGGCACGTGCGGGTGGTGGGCGCCCAGGAGCCGTACGAGGGGCAGGTCGAGCAGCCGGGCCTTGAGGTCCCACAGGGCGATGTCCACAGCGGAGATGGCGCCCGCGACCAGACCGGGGCGGCCCGTGTTGCGTACGGCGCGGCTCATGGCCTCGTGGGCCGCGGGGACGTCCCAGGGGCTGTGGCCGGTGAGGTGGGGGGCGAGTTCGGAGTCGATGACGTCGGCCGTGGCGGCGGCGCCGTAGGTGTAGCCGAGGCCGGTGGTCCGGCCGGAGCGGACGTGCGCCAGGACGAGGGTGGTGGAGTCCCAGGCCAGGGTGCCGTCGGCCTCGGGCAGGTCCGTGGGGACGGTGTAGGCGGCGGTCTCGACGCCGTCGATCAGGGGGCTCATCGGCGGCTCCCGGTCCCGGCGGGGTGGCGGAGACCGCCGCGTGCCCCGGCGGCCAGGCGGGCGGCGGCGCGGTCGACGAGGGCCATGATGGTCAGGGCGGGGTTGGCGCTGCCCTGGGTGGGCAGCACGCTGCCGTCGGTGACGAGGAGGTTGGGTACGGCGAAGGTGCGCAGGTCGCGGTCGACGATGCCGTGTTCGGGGTCGCGGGCCATGCGGCAGCCGCCGACGAGGTGGGCGTAGCGGTTGATCGTGATCACCTCGGAGGCCCCGGCCGCCCGCAGGATGTCCGCCATGACGCTTTCCGCCGCCTGGATCAGCTGCCGGTCGTTGTCGCACTGGCTGTAGGAGAAGTGGGCCACGGGCAGTCCGTAGCGGTCCTTCTCGTCGGCGAGGGTGACGCGGTTGCCGGGCTGGGGCAGCAGTTCGCACAGGGCGCCCAGGGTGGCCCAGTGGATGTAGTCCTGCATGCAGGAGCGCAGGTCCTCGCCCCAGTGGCCCTGGGCGGCGACGTGTTCGGCCCAGACGATGGGCAGGGGGGAGACGGTCTGGAGGGAGAAGCCGCGGCGGTAGGGGCGGGTGGGGTCGGTCTCGTAGAACTGCTCGCTGGTGACCTCCGGCGGCGGCGCCTTGTACGCGCGGACCTCCTCGGTGAAGCGGCCGGAGGTCTGGGGCGCGCCCTGGACCATGACGTAGCGGCCGACGAGGTCGAAGTCGTTGCACAGGCCGTCGGGGAAGCGGCGGTCGGCGGAGTTGAGCAGAAGGCGCGGCGTTTCGAGGGAGTAGCCGGCGACGGCGACCGTACGGGCCCGCTGGAGGCGTTCCTTGCCGTCGCGGACGTAGCGCACGCCGATGGCCAGGCGTCCGCCGGCGTCCAGTTCGATGCCGGTGACCATGGACTGGGCGCGGATCTCCGCGCCGTGGGCGAGCGCGTCGGGGACGTGGGTGATGAGGGTGGAGGCCTTGGCGTTGACCTTGCAGCCCTGGAGGCAGAAGCCGCGGTAGATACAGTGGGGGCGGTTGCCGAAGCGGCCGTTGGTGATGGCGACCGGCCCGACGCGGGCCTCGATGCCCAGGGCGGCGGCGCCGCGCAGGAACACCTCGCCGTTGCCGCTGACGGGGTGCGGGGCGTGGGGGTAGGCGTGGGGGTCGCCCCAGGGCCAGTACTGTCCGGCGACCGGCAGCTCCTGCTCGATCCGCTCGTAGGACGCGCGCAGGTCCTCGTAGGCCAGGGGCCAGTCGGCGCCCACGCCGTCCTCGGTGTACGTACGGAAGTCGGAGGGGTGGAAGCGGGGCGCGAAGCCGGCGAAGTGGATGGTGGAACCGCCGACGCCGCGACCGGAGTTGTTGGAGCCCAGGGGGACGGGGTCGTCGCCGGAGATGACGCGGGGCTCGGTCCAGTACAGGTGGTGGGAGGCGGCCTCGTCGCTGACCCAGTCGGTGTCGGGATTCCAGAAGGGGCCCGCCTCCAGGCAGACGACCGACCAGCCGTGCCGGCTCATGCGCTGGGCGAGGGTCGCGCCGCCGGCACCGCAGCCGACGATGACGAGGTCGACCTCGTCGCCGTCGTCGAAGCGCCGCATGTCGTCGATGAGCCTGTGGTCGAAGCGGGTGTCGTCGCGGGGAAGCAGCCAGGCCGAGGCGTTGCGGGCGCGTACGCGGCGCGACGGCTCGCTGGTCAGGCGCAGCGTGGCGGCGCTGCCGGCCAGGGAACGGAGGGGGCCGGGACGGCGGGTGATGGGTTTCCTGGTGGGCCGGGCGTCGGAGTCCCCCGCGGGCTCGGCCTCGGACTCCGCCGACGGCTCGGCGTCGGCCGGCCGGTCGTCGGCGACTTCCCAGGGTTCGCGCACGCCGAGGCCGAGGCGCAGGTAGCCGCGCGGGTAGGCCGGTCCGCCGTAGCCGATCTCGTTCCAGGCCCAGGGGTGGGAGTAGAAGGCCGTGGCGGTGTAGCGGGTCCACAGGCCCCATACGTGGGCGGCGGGCATGCCGTGCCAGGGGTCCGTTCCGGCGTCCCGCACGGCCTGGATCAGCCGGGCCTGTTCCTCGCGCGAGAGGTCCGCGAACCGTGCGGCGTGCCGGCCGCGCGCGTCGTCGTCCAGCGCGTGGAGGGAACGCCGCCAGGCGGTGTCGTCCTCGGGCATGTCCACGTAGCGCCACCCGTCCGTCTGCATCTCGGCGAGCCGTGCGTCGATCATCTGCAGGACGGGCACCTTGGGGTCGCTCCACTGGGCGAGCAGGTGGTCGAAGAGGACGGTGGCGGTGGCTTCCTCGGCCAGGGAGAAGAAGCGCAGGTCGGGTTGGAGGGCGGTGCGGGAGAGCACGACGGCCGAGGTCGTCGCGTCCCACGTGGGGACCTGGGCGAGCACGTCGTATCCGGTGAACCGGGAGGTGTGCTGTCCCGGCGTCGTCGCCTGCCGGCCGGTGGGCCCGCCGGTGCGCGGCCGGTCCGCGGGGGCGCCGGTACGGGGCCGGTCAGCGGGGCCGCCGGACCGTGTCACGGCTCATCGCTCCCTGCGCAGCAGCGCGGCCAGCAGTCCCATGCCGCCGACCATCGTCACCAGCAGCGGCGCGAACAGCGGCGGGCCCAGCTCGATGTTGTAGCGGGCCATGGACCAGCCGCCGGGCTTCTGGGCGATGCCGCGCAGGTGCAGGTAGGTGCCCTGGAGGCCGTTGGCGACGATGGCGGCCGAGGCGAGGGGCAGGGCCGTCTTCGCCATGCGCTCGCTGGCGAACCCGGCGACGCCGGCGGCCGCCCCGACCGGCCCCAGCAGCACCGGCCACCACATGACGCGGTTGCCGAAGCTCGCCCGGTCGTGTTCGAGGTAGATCTCGGCGGCGGTGACGAGCGAGCCGGCGGCCGTCAGCAGGGACAGCGACCTCTCGAAACGGCCGTGGCGCACGTTGCGCACCATCCGGTCCAGGGCGTACGGGGCGGAGGGCGCGCGCGTGGCCGTGGCGTGCCCGGGACGGAGGGTCATCGGCCGTCCTCCGCCCCGGTGTCGTGGTGCCTGGCGCGCCGGTGGCCGCCGGGCAGGAACTCCTGGATCTTCGCCTTGAAGCCCTGGCGGACCATGGCGGCCCGGTCGCTGTCGCCCTTGAGGATCGCGGAGGCGGTGGCCTCCATCTGGTCCCAGCTCGCGTGCGGCGGGATGGGCGGTACGGCCGGGTCGGTGCGGAAGTCGATGACGAAGGGGCGGTCGGCGGCCAGGGCCCGGCGCCAGGCGTCCACCACTCCCCCGGGTTCCTCGACCCGGACCCCGTCGAGCCCGATCGAGCGGGCGAAGTCGGCGTAGGGCACGTCGGGGATGGCCTGGGAGGGCAGGAACTGCGGGGCGCCCTCCATGGCGCGCATCTCCCAGGTGACCTGGTTGAGGTCCTGGTTGTTGAGGACGGCCACGACGAGCCGGGGGTCCTCCCACTCCCGGTAGTACTTGAGGGCGGTGATCAGCTCGGCGAGGCCGTTCATCTGCATCGCCCCGTCGCCCACCAGGGCGATGGCGGGGCGGTCGGGGTGGGCGAACTTGGCGCCGATGGCGTACGGAACCCCGGGCCCCATGGTGGCGAGCGTGCCGGACAGGGAGCCGCGCATGGAGCCGCGGATGCGCAGGTGGCGGGCGTACCAGTTGGCGGCCGAGCCGGAGTCGGCGGTCAGCACCGCGTTGTCGGGCAGCAGCGGGTCGAGGGCGTGGAAGACGTACTCGGGGTTGACGGGGTCGGCGTCGAGGGCGGCCCGCCGCTCCATCACCTCCCACCAGCGGGCGGTGTTCTTCTCGATCCCCGCCCGCCAGTCGCCGTGCTCCTTCGGCTTGAGCCGCGGGATCAGCCGGGCGAGGGTCTCGCGGGCGTCGCCGACGAGGTTGACCTCGAAGGGGTAGCGCAGGCCCACCATGAACGGGTCGACGTCGATCTGCACCGCGCGCGCCTGGTCGAACTCCGGCATGAACTGGGTGTAGGGGAAGCTGGAGCCGACGACGAGCAGGGTGTCGCAGTCGCGCATCATCTCGTACGAGGGCCGGGTGCCCAGCAGGCCGATGGAGCCGGTCACGTACGGCAGGTCGTCGGGCAGGACGTCCTTGCCCAGCAGGGCCTTGGCGACCCCGGCGCCGAGCAGGTCGGCGAGCCGCTCGACCTCGGCGCGGGCGCCCCGGGCACCCTGGCCGACGAGGATCGCCACCCGCTCACCGGCGTCGATCACTTCCGCCGCCCGGGTGACCTCGTCGTCGGAGGGAACCGGGGCGTAGGGGGACACACCGAGGCTGGAGGGGACCATCTTGAACGCGTGCCCCGGCGGTGTGTAGTCCAGCTCCTGCACATCGGCGGGGATGATCAAGGCGGTCACGGTGCGCCGCGCCCAGGCGGTGCGCATGGCCCGGTCGAGGACGTTGGGCAGCTGTTCGGGGACGGTCACCACTTCGCAGAAGTCGGCGGCGACGTCCTTGAAGAGGGTGTGGAGGTCGACTTCCTGCTGGTAGGAGCCGCCCATGGCGCTGCGGTTGGTCTGCCCGACGATCGCGACGACGGGGACGTGGTCGAGCTTGGCGTCGTAGAGGCCGTTGAGGAGGTGGATGGCGCCGGGGCCGGACATGGCCGCGCACACACCCACCTTGCCGGAGAACTTGGCGTAGCCCACGGCCTGGAACGCGGCCATCTCCTCGTGCCGGGCCTGGATGAACCGTGGGTCGTCGTCCGCCCTCCCCCACGCGGCCAGCAGGCCGTTGATGCCGTCACCCGCGTAGGCGAAGACCCGCTCGACACCCCATTCGCGCAGGCGCTGCAACAGGTGGTCGGACACCTTGACGGACATGGTTCTCCCTTCCGTCTCTCCGTGCGGGGACATGACTCACCGTGACACCGGGAGCACCCGGGCGCAGGGCGAGGGCCGCCGATCGGGTCAGCGGTCGGGGGCCGTGGCCCCGCTGTTCTCCTTGTCTCTTCTTGTCGCGGGGCTGCTGCCCAAGCCCGCGAAGGGCATGCGCGGTCACGCGCGACCGGTGCGGGGGTACGGCGTCAGGGTTGGCCGCCACCGCCGGGGGTACGCGCTCCGGAGCCAACGGATGGAGGTATCGACCATGGGCATGGGATGGTGCATCGGCCTGATAGCTGTGGGCGCGATCCTCAGCTTCGCCGTGGACTGGCACGTGGAGGGCATGAACCTCACCCTTGCCGGCCTGATCCTGATGGCGGTGGGTTTCATCGGCACGGCCGCGTACGTGAGCGTGTTCAAGCGCCGCCACACGCAGCCACCGCCTCCCGCCGCGCCGGTCATCGAGGAGGACCACCGCTTCACCCGCTAACGGGTGCCGGGAGTCGGACGACGGCATCGGGGGAAGCCTGCTCGCGATCGGCAGGGCTCGTCGTCGAAGGGGTAGGGCCACATGCGCACGCTGACATTCGTCGTCGGTACAGGACGCAGCGGGTCGACCGCGCTGTCCCATATCGTCAACGCGCATCCGGATGTGCTCAGCCTCAACGAGCTGCTGTCGTCGGTGCAGAGCCGCGGCTTCCCGGAAGGACTCCTGGACGGCGGGGAGTTCTGGCGGCTCCTCGCCGAGCCCAATCGGCTGTTCGAGAGCATGATCCGCAGTGGGGCGCCGATGCCGGAGTTCGTCTACACCCGGCGCCCCGGACGGTTCGCGACCGACACCACCGGCATCCCCGCCCTGTCCCTGATGGTGCTTCCGCACCTCACCGACGACCCGGACGGGCTCTTCGACGAGCTCGAGAAGCAGGTGTGCGGCTGGCCGGACCGTACCGCCAAGGGTCACTACGAGGCCCTGTTCGGCCTGCTGTGCGCGCGATTCGGGCGCACGGCGGTCGTCGAACGGTCCGGTTACTCCCTGGAGCGCGTACCGCTCCTGCGCAGAGTCTTCCCGCAGGCGCGCTTCGTGCATCTCTTCAGGAACGGGCCCGACTGCGCCCTGTCCATGAGCCGGCACACCGGCTTCCGGATGATCTTCCTGGTGAGGGACATCCTCGCGCGGACCGGTGCGCAGCGCGTCGAAGAGCTGACCGACGAGCAGGTCCGCTCCCTGCCGCCCGAGCTGTCGGCCCTGCTGGCCGAGCGCTTCGACCCCGCGCTCGTACTCGAGCGCGACCTGCCGCTGGCCGGATTCGGGGCACTGTGGTCGGAACTCGTCACCAGGGGCGTGGCACACCTCGGCGAGGTACCCGCGCCCCAGCGGACCACCCTCGCCTACGAGGACCTGCTCGACGACCCCCGTGAGGAGCTGACGCGACTGGCCGGCTTCATCGGCGTCGAGCCGCTCCCGCGATGGCTCGACGCCGGGAGCGCGCGCCTCGACGGCAGCCGGCGGGGCTCCGCCCGGCGACTGCCGGCGGACGACTACGCGACGCTGCGCGAGTGCTGCGCTCCCGGCACGCGCGCCCTGGCCGGCGGTCGAGGCTAGCCCCTCCCCACTTCAGAGCTCTCGCAGGGCGGGCAGGAGTTCGTCGGCGGCCCAGCGGAGGTACTCCTCCTGGTGGCCGCCGCCGATCTGGACCAGGGCGATCTCGGTGAAGCCCGCCTCCGCGTAGGGGCGTACGGCCTCGACGAAGTCCTCCACGTTCGGGCCGCACGCGATCGCGCCCGCCACGTCGTCCTTCGTGACGTGCTGCGAGGCGGAGGCGAAGGCGATGTCGTGCGGGAGCTCGGAGAGCACCGGCCAGCCCAGGGTGAACCAGCGGAACTGTTCGTGGGCCCGGGCGACGGCCGCGTCGCGGTCCCGGTCGTAGCAGATGGCCAGCTGGCCGATCCGGGGCTTGCCGGTTCCCCCGTGGCGGTCGAAGCAGTCGAGGAGGTCCTTGCGCGGCTCGGTGGCGACGACCAGGTCGGCGAGGTGGCCGGCCATGCGGCAGGAGCGTTCGCCCGACACGGCGATGCCGATCGGGGGAACGGGGTCGGGCAGATCCCACAGCTTGGCGTGCGCGACGTCGTAGTGGGCGCCGCGGTGGGTGAGGGTGCGTCCCTCGAACAGCGCCCGGATGATCTCCACCGCCTCGGCCAGCTTCTCCTGCCGGACGTCGACGGCGGGCCAGCCCTCGCCGACGACGTGCTCGTTGAGGTTCTCCCCCGAACCGAGCCCGAGCCGGAAGCGCCCCTGGGAGAGGGCCTGGATCGTGACCGCCTGCTGGGCGACCACGACGGGGTGGTAGCGGGTGGTCGGGCAGGTCACGAAGGTCATCAGAGGGATGCGGGAAGTGGCCTGCGCGGCGGCACCGAGGACGGCCCACGCGTTGGAGCTGTGCCCCTGGGAGGCGAGCCAGGGGAAGTAGTGGTCGGAGATCACCGAGAAGTCGAAACCCGCCTTCTCGGCCCCTACGACGTGGGCGACGAGATCCCTCGGGCCCGCCTGTTCCGTCATCATCGTGTAGCCGAATTGCGCCATAAGATCCGGTTTCCCCGCGTCATCGCGAGGAAACCGGCCCCACGCGGACGGCTTCGGCCAAGTGGGGGACGGCGCGCCTGTTCGGTCAGTCGGTCGGCAGCCGGCGGGCGTAGACCTTGCCGTACCCGCCGAAGACCGCTGTGGCGCCGAGGCCGTCCACGGAGAGGGAGCCGGGCGACCAGGGGATGTCCGTGCCGTCGCCGGCCACGCCGATCCGCTCGATCCGTCCGGTCCGCAGATCGCGCCGGAAGATGTCGGCGGCCTGGTTGGTGTCCCCGGGCACCAGATTGTCGGCCTCCGAGCCGAAAAACAGCCGACGGCTGTCGGCCGTCATGACGGCACGGTACGCGTCGCGCACGGTCCGGGTACCGGGCAGCGGCGGGCCGGCCTTCGTGGTCGTGCCCTGCCGCAGATCGCGGACGTAGAGCTCGAGGTGCGTGGAGTCCGTGTCCGTGGCATCGCGTTCGAAGACCCTGAACATGGCGTACCGCCCGTCGGGGCTCAACGTCGCGTCCTGTACCGCGTCGCGCAGCACACCGGCGGGGTCGACGGAGGCACCCTGGGTCCGGCCGGTGCGCGCGTCCCACACGTGGAACGGCAACGTGCGGCGCGACGGAGGGGGCTTGGAACCGGCGACCGCGGCGGCCCGGTCGTGAGGAAGCGGGTCGGTGGGAAGCGAGTCGGCGGGAAGCAGGTTGGTGGCCTTCGAACGGAAGCCGATGGTCGTGCCGTCCGCACTGATCACCGGATCGTCGGACCCGTTGTCGGCCCGGGAGCCGTCGGCCCCGACCGTCACCAGCCGGGTGGCCCCCTTCCAACGGTCGGTGACATGGATGTCGCGCCCGTCCACGAGGTAGGCCACGTACCGGCCGTCCCGGCTGATGGTGGGGCTCATGGAGCTCCCGTCACCGGGGGTGATCAGCTCGGTGTGCCCGGTACGGCGGTCCCGGACGTAGACCCTCAAGCCGCTGCCGGCCGGCTGTCCCGGCACGACGCCGGGCGCGTCGGAGGCGAACGCCACGTACCTGCCGTCACCGCTGATGGCTCCCGCGCTCGTGCTCCCGTTCAGCTGCGACCCGTCGTCGGCGACACTGACCCGCTCGGTACGCCCGGTGCGCAGGTCCCGGACGAACACGTCGTACAGACGGTTGGTGTCACCGGGCACCAGATTGGACGCCAAGGACGTGAAGAGGGCGTATCTGCCGTCCGCGCTCAGCCCTCGCGCCTCCGACCAGTCGTCGGGCTGCGCGCCGTCGAGACCGACGTCCACCCGCACGACTCCGTCCCGCTCCGGGTCCGCCTGCGCGGGCAACGCCGCTCCCGCCCACAGGCCGACGGCGGCGAGCGCACAGCCCCCGCGTACCAGCCACCGTCTTCCGCCCCTGCCGTACGTCCGTCTCACCATGATCAGTCCTCCCCTGTCGGCCGGCGGGGAAGAGCCAACCGGCGGGCGGCCCACCGGGTCAACGACACCGTTCGATCACCGAAGGAAACGCGCCAACCGACCGGCCTCGCAGGGATGTCAGCTCGCGGGCTCCGCCGTCGGCAGGACCTCGCGCAGGCGGTCGAGCAGCGCCCGGGCCGCGGGGCTCGCGGGGCCGGTGGACCGCCAGGCGAGTGCGATACGGGCGCGGATGGCGGGGTGGGAGATGGTCAGTGCCCGCAGGTGTCCTTCGAGGGCGTCGTCGTCCTCGCCCGCCGGCAGTACCGCGACGCCCAGGCCCCGGGCGGCGAGCCGCGCGAGGACATGGGGCGCTGCCGCCTCGAAGGTGACGCGGGGCCGGAATCCGGCCTGTGCGCAGGCGCGTTCGAGCGCCGCGCGCACGCCGGTGCCGCGCGGCAGACAGATCAGCGCCCTGTCGCGCAGCTCGGCCAGCGGGACGCTCGTACGGTCGGCCGGGGCGAGGAGCGGATCTCCGGGCGCGGCGACGGCGACCACAGGCGCGTCGATGACCGTCCGGAAGGTCAGTCCGGGCGGGGGCTCCTCGCCGGTCGGCCCGAGGAGGGCGATGTCGAGCTCACCGGCGAGGAGCGCGGCCTGCATCCGTTCCGAGGTGTCCTCGGTGAGCGCGATCTCCAGGGCGGGATGGGCGTCATGGAAGTCCGCGAGGAACGCGGCGATGTCGAACGCGTGGCCGGTGGACCCGGAGACCAGCCCGAGCGAGACCCGGCCGCGCAGCAGCCCCGTGTACGCGTCGGCCGTCTGCCGCACCGCGTCGGCGGCGGCCAGCGCGGCTCGCGCGTACGGCAGGACGGCCCGGCCCGTCTCGGTCAGGGTGACCGACCGATGGGTGCGGTCGAGCAACGGCTGGCCCAGCTCCTGTTCCAGCTGGCGTATCTGGGCGCTCAGGCCCGGCTGGGCCAGGTGCAGACGAGCGGCCGCGCGGGTGAAGCCGCCTTCCTCGACGACGGTGACGAAGTAACGCAGCTGACGGAGTTCCATAAGCATTCATGCTAGATGGCAGCACAACTATCTATTGGCCATATGGATCGGTGACCCGCACGCTTGATCGCATGAACAACGCGACGACGGGGCGGCGTAGGGACATGCGGGCCGGCGTGGAGGCGGAGGTCAAGGCCGCCATCGCCGCGGAACGCCGGGAGTTGGCCGATCTCTTCGAGGGCCTGAGGGCCGACCAGTGGGACGCGCCGAGCCTGTGCGAGGGATGGCGGGTCCGTGAGGTCGTCGCGCACATGTCGATGGGCTTCCGGCTCTCCCTGCCCGCGACCTTGGGCGAACTGGTCAAGGCGGGAGGGAATCTGCACCGCATGACCGACCGCGTCGCCCGCGGGGACGCGGCCGCCCATTCCGTCGGCGAGCTGAGCGCCTTCCTGCGCGACAACGCCCATCATCCGTGGACGCCGCCGGTCGGTGGGTTCGTGGCGGCCCTCGGCCACGACGTGGTGCACGGGCTGGACGTGACGGTCGCCCTCGGGCTCGAACGACGGGTCCCCGAGGACCGGTTGCGCGTAGTCCTCGACGACATCAGGCCCCGCGGCCTGAAGTTCTTCGGAGTCGATCTCGACGGAGTACGGCTGTGCGCCGAGGACATGGACTGGTCCTACGGTTCCGGTGCCCCCGTGTACGGCGCCGCCCAGGACCTCCTCCTGCTCGCCTTCGGCCGCAGGCTCCCGCACGGCCGCCTCCACGGCGAACCGGCCATCCGCTTCACGGGCCGGTGACCGCCATGCGCACCCGGCTCCTCCACGCGCTCGCGCTGTTCTCGACCGGCCTGCTGGCCGGGGCCTTCGGCTACGGCGCCGCGAATCTCGTCCCGACGTTCAACGCCGTGCCGATCGAGATGAGGCTCGACTTCCACACCGCTCTGATGAAGATGAACGGCATTACGATGCAGGCGACGATGGCGGTCTCGGCCCTCAGCTCCCTCGCCCTGGCCGCGTCGGCGCGCGGCCGGGCCCGCGCCCTCGCCGGCGCGGCGGGGCTCCTGACGGTCTCGTCCTTCCTGATCACCCGGTTCGGGAACGTCCCCATCAACGGCCGCATCAAGCGGTGGGCCGCCACGGCGCCACCGGCCGACCACGCGGACATCCTGCGCCGCTGGGAACTGTTCAACGACGCCCGCACGCTGACGGCCGCGATCGCCTTCGGGCTCCTTATCTTCCTGGTTCCGCGCCGCCCGGGTGCTGCAGATACTCAAGAGCTTCCGTGATGGTGCCGAAGGACGACTCGGGATGGGAGCGGTCGCCGTTGACCACCGACCCAAGCGGGGGCCAAGCCATCACGTGCAGCCACATGTCACCTGAAAGGACTATTTCTCATGGAACGGGGGCAGTTTTCCGCCAAGAGCAAGGACTGAGCAACCTTGTTCAGCAGGAGGGGGAATTCATGTCGGAAGATCAGGCGGGCAGCCCGGTGCGCGAAGGGAGCCCGGACTCCGCGGTCGATCGGGTGGCCGACTTCTACGGCGCCTACATCGACGCGGTCGACGACGGAACCGATGACCTGGGCAGCGAGCTTCGCGCCCATTACCTCACCGAGGACCTCCGCCAACGCCTGGCCGCCTGGGAGGAGGCCAACCACGCCGACGGCGTCCTCCGCGCCCAGGACGTGCCCACCCACTGGGAGGTCCGCTACCACGATTCCGGCGCCGGGCACCTGTTCACCACGGTCACCCTCACCTGGGGCACCGGCCCGGACGCCGGCCACACCCGGCTGGCGGTGCAGAGCGACCTGAGCACCAAGCTCATCTCGGACATCGAGGACGGCTGACGCCAGGCAACCGCTTCCCCCCGCGCCGCGGCGGCGAGTTCAACGTGGTCAACCCCGGTGGTCTCGACGAGCGCCTCGCCCTGGGCCTGCCCGACCGCACCTCTGATGTCCTGACCGGCGTGTTCCGCTCCATGGGGCTCGCCTGGTGACGGACGGAGGACGGGCGGGCAGCAGGGTGCGCTCGGGACCCGAACCCGCTACGGCTCGACGGTGGTCGGCTTCTCGGCGCGCAGGTCGCTGACGAAACCGTCCTTCACCACGCGCGTCCAGTAGGAGTGCGCGCGGACCTCCGGGGGGATACCGGCGCTGCGCTCGAGCTTGCGGTCCATCGAGGTGGCGCCGGCCGGGGCGTCCCGCTGGAACGTGTAGGGGTGCCACAGGCCGATCTCACTGCTGTAGAAGGGCTTGCGCTCCATCACCATGACCAGGTCCGGGTTCCCCTGCGCGGGCTTCCAGGTGACGCGGACGGTGGCCGGGTCGAGGCGGTCGACCGAGGTCAGCTCCGGGGCCTTCGGTATCGCCGACGAGGCGGCGGGCTTGAGGTCACCGCTGCGGATCGCGCGCGGCACGGACGGGTCGTAGGACTCCGGGTGGTCCAGCCTGCCCGTGACACGGAGCGCGCTGAGGGCCTGGCCCTGGCCACCCGCGCAGGCGTCGACCTGGACGACCTGACGCCAGCCGCCGGAGAATCTCACGAAGTCCTCTTTCTGGACCGGCAGCTCGCGGGTACTGCCACCGACGACCGCGCTCACGGAGTAGACGTAGCGGGAGTCGTCGGAACGGACCACCTGGTAACTGCACCGGTCGACGGCCGCGGCACGGGCGTCGACCGCCGGCCGGGGCGACGGTGCCGCGACGGCCTCCGTACCCGAGGCGAGGGTTCCGAGGCTCAGCGCGCATGTGGCGGTCGCGGCGGCGATACGGGCGGTTCGCGTACGAGAAGACATGCATCCTCCAGTGGCGGGACGGGGGCGGCCATGATCGGGACCAGTGACCGGGCCCGGACGCTACCGGCAACCAACCTTCAAGAAGAAGTCAAACACAAGTAAAGCAAAGGTTTTGAGCCAACTGTGAGAAGGGTGGCCGCCGGGGTGGATGAGCCCGTCGGTCCAGGCCTTCCGGCACCGGGTGGTGCTCCAATCGGGTGATGTGCCGTAACAGCTCTTCAGCGCGTCCTGGAACCGCCGGATGCTGGCCCCATGACGCGTGCCACGCGTGTTCCGGGAGCTCTCCTGGAGCGGGTCGGGGGAAGGGGACAGCCATGACGGTGCGAGGCAGGTTGGTCCGGACGGTTCTCGCCGTCGTCGCCGCACTCACATGGACGACCGGGATGTCCGGGGAGGCGTGGGCCGCGACGGGGACGTTCGAGTACACCAGCACCGGCGGGGCGACCTACCCGTATCCCGATCCTCCGAACGGGCAGTGCATCGGTTTCGACTATCCGGCGGTCAGCGCCGGGAACTACACCGATACGGATGCCACCCTGTACGAGGGACTGGCGTGTTCCGGTACCCATGAGGTCCTGCCGAAGGGCAGCGGCAAGTCCTGGGGAACCTTCCGGCCGAACAGCGTCCGGTTCGGCTGACGGGAGCCGGCGGGTCCGGTCTTCGCGTTGAGCGTTGAGCGTTGCTACAGGTTGACCCCGCCACTGACGTCGACCTTGGTACCGGTAATCCAGCGGCGCCCTGACACTGCTGGCCGCCCCCGCCGCCCAGGCCTCGCCGTCCGACGGTCCGCGTGCGTGACGGCCGCCGCGACGAAATCCTTGGTGTGCCCGCACTTCACGACCTCGCACGAGACGACGTACAAGTTCGACTACACGTTCAAGCCGACGGCTCCGGTGACAGGCGCGAAGCTGAACGCCTTCACGGCCTGATCAAGGGGTGAGCGTCGCCGCCGGGGGCGGGAGCATGGCGACCGACGTGCCTGGGATAACGTCCTCCTCTCTTGTCCGGAGTCAGGGAGACGTTGTGCAGGTCCAGTTTCAGGTTCGTGGTCGGGGGATCCCCCGGGCTCTTACGATCAGCATGATCGCGATCGGCACGCTGTGTTTGATCGTCGGGCTGGTCTTCACGGGGCAGTCGGTTTCCTTCCTGACGGACGCGAAGCGGGTCCCGGGCACGGTGGTGGCCCTGGAATGGCGACAGGACCACGGGGGCGGGTCCCGCAAGGCCGACCCGCCCGTGGCGCACCCGGTGGTCGAGTTCAGGACGGCGGACGGCACGCCGAGGAAGTTCGAGGACTCCGCGGGTTCCAATCCGTCGTCGTACAAGGTGGGTGAGCAGGTCGAGGTGCTCTACCTCCCGGGTTCCCCCGAAGACGCGCGGATCAACGGGTTCCTGTCGCTCTGGCTGCTGCCTCTGATCTTCGGTGGGATCGGGCTGGTGTTCGCGGTGATCGGCACGGTCTTCGCGTTGGTGAGCCGGCGACGTTCCTAGGGCGCGTACTACGGGATGGACAGGCGCCAGGTGGAGGAGGCGTGGAAGGCACCCGGGCGGAACACGAGCTCCAGGTGCGACGGCTTGGTCCGCGCGGTGTAGACGTATTCGAGGCGGGTCGAGTCGCCTTCCGATACGCGCAGCGGTCCGCTTCCGCTGAGCTCCGAGGGGTGGCTGGTGAGTCGTTCCACGCCCGGGTTCGCCGCCGCGTAGTTACCCATGTCGTGGCTGCGCAGCTCCACCGGCGCGCCGCTGCGATTCGTCACGGTGACGGGCACGCGGTAGGCGTACGGGGGCGGCGTGGCGGCGCCTGTCAGTTCGGGGGTGGGGGTGATCGGCTGGGCGGGTCCGATGGTGACCTGGACGCCGTCGTCGTAGGTGACGGTGCCTGCCGGGGAGGGGTCTGTGGTGCCGGCGGCACCGGTGCTTTTGCGTGCGGTGACGGGACGGCCGGAGTCGTAGCGGACGCAACCGCCGTCGGTCGACAGGGTGGGAGTGCCGGTGTATCCGTCGATGCCGACGGCGGTGGTGACGCCGTGGTCGTCCGTGACGCGGATGCCGGGCCAGCGCGGCGTCGGGCGGTCGGGGTTCAGGGGCTCGGGCGGCTGCTCGTCGTGCGTCTTCCAGCCGCGCTTCTCCCAGGCCGTACGGAGTCCGTCCAGGTCTGCCAGGTAGTCGGCCTTGCCCTGATAGGTCAGTCGCCACGTGTAGCGGGGCTGGTGCCTGCTCACGCCGTCGCCGTCGAAGCCCAGGTCGTCGACACACGAGGTGCTGCCTTCCTCCCGCAGCGCGCCGGGGTCGGCGGTGCCCGGCCGCAGGCGGCCGATCGTCTGGCGTCCGGCCTCCCGGGTCCGGATGTCCTGCTCGCGGAACTCCGCCGCGGACCGCACAGAGCCACCGCCGAGCCCGTCGAGGAAGCCGCTCACCGCCCAGCCCGTCCCGCAGACCACCGAACCCACGGTCACACCGATGATCCAGCGCCGCACGACGACCCGACGGTTCACTGTGCCGACAGGGGTCACTGCTGGGTCGGCGGTCTTCTCGTGGGGCGCGTGTGTCTCCATGAGGCAATCCCACCGCACCAGCCCGGCTCGCTGACAGCGGTGAGATGCTCAGTCGGAGGCTGAGTAGATGTACTCAGCTTGTTCTTCAAGGTCGGACAGAGGTGGCGACATGTGGCAGCGGGACGCCAACCGCCCCGAGCGAATCCGATGGCACCGGCAGCCTCCCGGCGACAAGATTGCGCTGGTGAAGACCCTGCCACCGCCGCCCGACCCGCTCCTCCTGCCGGTACGGGACCCGCGCGCCCGCGACCTCGTTCTCGACTATGCGGGCATGCACGCCCTGGTTGCCGGCCTGGTTCTGCCCGGCGATGCGTCGGTGTGCGTCATGAGCGCGCTGGAAACCTCCCGCGAGCTCATCCGGCACTCCTACTACCGGTACGAGTTCGCCACCGTCGCCGTCACGCATTCCCTGTTCGCCCTGGAGCACGTCCTCGCCGAGCGTCTGGCCACGAAGGAACCACTCCACGCCCTCATCGAGCGGGCCACCGACGCAGGGCTCTTCACGGCCGGACTCGCCTCCGAACTGGACCGCGGCCGACTGCTGCGCGACAAGCTCGTGCGGGGCTCCGCGTCAAGTGCCGCCCTCCACCCGCTCCGGGCCGTCGCCATGGTGCGTGCCGTCTTCGATGCCGTCTCCCTGCTCCTTCGCCCACCGTCCACGGCAGAGGCGACAGCCGCCGACGTGGGCGGAGCACAGCCCGACGGCGGCCTCGCGCGGCTGTGGGAGGACCACCTGCACGCCCTGTTCCCCGACGGTTTCCGCGGCGTGGCCTTCGACGGCGTGGACCTGGTCCTCCTGGACGCCGACGTCGCCGGCCTCGTGCAGAGAGAGCTGAAGGGCGGACTCGACGACAGTGGCATCGCCTCCCTGTGGGGCTGCATCGCCGACCTCGACAAGATCGTCCCTCTGATCAACGAGGAATACTGCGCCTCCTACTTCACGAAACTTCGGACTATGGCCCAGGTCGCGGCAGCACCCTACATACCCACCGCGACCTGGTGATGGTGGCACTGGCGCGAAACCGCCGTCCCCCACGGTTCCGGCCGCACCACGGGTCCGATGCGAGCACTGTGGTGGTGCCGCCTCAGCACCACACCGCAACGGGCGCCAGCTTCAGGGGGATCACCATGCCCAGCCGGACACGAACCGTCGCAGTCGCCGTCGCCGTACTCACATTGCTGCTGCCGGCGGCGACCGCCGTCGCGCAGGATGCCGGACCATCCCGTCAGGCCAGAGCGGAAGCCGACGCCACCTGGCCGCAGTTGCGGGCCCGGGTGGTCGGCACCCTGGAGGAGAGCGACACCGCCCGGGCCATGAACAAGCACGGTGACGTCCCCTTCCATACCGACCAGGGCGACCCCGTGGTGTGGAACGCGGTGACCGGCAAGCGGCGCGCCCTCGGAGGCGCCCCGAACACCAACCCCACCGACATCGCCGACGACGGCCGGGTCGTGGGCGTACAGCCTGGCCAGGGCGTGGTGCTGTGGAACGCGGACGGCACCGTGACCACTCCCGGACTGCCGGACGGCGAGACGTCGGCCGGCATGGCGCGGCTGGGCGAGGACGGCACACTGCTGGTGACGGCGTCCCACCAGTTCCTCGGGTGGCCCGGTGGGCACCCGCGCGTCGCCACCTCGTACTACCGCTGGCGACCCGAGACCGGGTTCCGGCACCTGACGGGCCCCAACGACGGCTCCTACACCGCCGCCATCAACGACGAGGGGCTCGTCGTCGGCTGGAAGGGCGATACGGCAACCGCCTGGCGGCCCGACGGCAGCGAGGCGACGTACTCCGGCTCGGTGCCCGGCACCACCCGCACCTGGTTGCACGGCGTCGACGACAGCGGCGTGGCCGTCGGCGGGGAGATCCGTCCGGACGGCACCTCCGCGGCCATCCGCTGGGACGCGCCCGACTCCCCCCGGCAGTTGGCCGACGAGGGCTTCGGCGGACAGGCGCTGGACATCACCGCACGCGGTTGGATCACCGGCACCGTCCGCGCCGCCGCCTCGGGCCCCGGCACGCTCCCGGTGGTGTGGGACCCGCACGGCGGACCGCACCGGCTCGACCGGATGCTGGAGCTGCCCGAGGGCAGCTCGGTGCAGTCGATCGACGCCATCAACGACCACAACCAGCTGCTGCTGCGCATCGACGACACCACCGCGCGCCGCACCACCACCATGGTCGTCCAGCTCGTCTGAAGCGTCCGACCGGCCAGGGCTTCGGCGCCGTCGCGGCTTGAGCGAGTTGCCCCGATATGCGCTGACGGCCGTCAATACAGTGGCGGTGGGAAGGCATGAGCTGCTTGGATCGGCGCATGGAGAACCCGATCTGGGACGCGTTGCCGCCGGTGGCCCGGGAAGAAGTGGACGAGCTGATCAGGAGTACCCGGCGGCTTCACGCGGTGAAGCTCATCCGGGAGGCCCACCCGGGGCCGCGCCCTCTGCTGCGCGATGCCGTGGAGGTGATGTGCGACCGCGCGGCCATGCTGGGGTACTGACCCGGGTGCCGGGAGCCCTGTGCGGTGAGTCCGTGGGGCCGGCTGCGCGCGCACTGGCGGTCGACGGCAAAAGCCGGGGCAGGCAGGGTTGCGATCCACGCGGCAGCGTTTGCCGGCTGCCGGCTTCCGGGAATGCGGGGCGCGCCGTCGTGCTGAAGACTGATCGAGCCCGTGTCGACCTGAAGGCGCCACGGTAACGGCTTGTGTCGAGCTACCGAGAGCGTTCGAGGTGACCCATGCCCGAAAGTCCCTGCGATCTGATGAAGCGCCTCGCGAAGGAACTCGTCGAAGAAATCAAGGCCACCCAGAAGCGGATCATCAAAATCAGAGATCTGATCCGAGAGCTCGAGGCCGAGACGAATCCGGACCAGAAGGTGATCGATTCTCTCAAGAGCATCGTGGAACGGCTCGAGCAGAGGCTGGTGAATGACCAGCGTGACCTGGAATCGCTCAGAGAGGACATCGGCGCGTTCTGTCCTGGCCCCGTCCCCTGACAGGCTCCGACCTCTCCCCCGCCCGGCTCAGTAGCTTTTGCACCCCCGGTCACCCACTGCGAGGCTCCAAGCAGACCTTCCGGCTTGCCCAGGCGAGGAGTGATCCGCGTGCCCGACCACCCCACCTCCGTCGGACAGCGGAGGGTCAGGGCCGTCCGGTCCCCCTTCTGTGCCGCCCCGCCCCACCCGGCCCTGCGGCAGAGGATCGACGAGGAACTCGCCATCAGTCGGGGACGGCATGCGGAGCTGGCCGCACTGCTGGGAATCTCCCCCGAGCCGAACTGGCCCGGCTACAACGACCGCATGATCTTCCCACCGTCCGCGTTCCCTCCGGGAACCCCTTCCTCGACGATCCGGGCAGCGGCGGCCGAGCGCACGCCGCTGACCGGCACAGTCCGTATCGCCGTCGTCCTCGTCGATTTCGAGGACCGCGCGATGACCACGGAGAAGCAACACATCGAGGATCTGTTCTTCTCCCTCAACCGGACGATCCCGAACGGCAGCGTGCGGGAGTACTTCCGCGAAGTCACCAACGGGACCGTCGACCTCGTGGGTGAGGTCGTTCCCCTCGTCCGGCTGCCACAGCTGCTGTCCTGGTACGCCAACGGGAACTTCGGAATCGGAAGGCCCACCGGCGTCCCACGGGCTCCCGTGATGGCCAAGGACGCCGTCGTGAAGTCCAACCCACTGATCGATTTCGCGCCCTACGACAACGACGGCAACGGATACGTCGACGCATTCGTCGTGGTGCACGCGGGGACCGGCGGGGAGCTGAGCGGGAATCCGGGGGACATCTGGTCGCACAAGGGTGTTCTGGATGCGGAGCGCATCGTCGACGGGGTCAAGATCTTCGCCTACCTCACCGTCCCCGAGGACGCGAAGATCGGTATCTGCGCCCACGAACTCGCCCATCTTCTTTTCGGCCTGCCCGACCTCTACGACGGCGACCTCTCCTCCGAGGGCATCGGCACATGGTGCCTCATGTCCTACGGCACCTGGGGCGGCGACGGTGAGCTGCCCGTGCATCCGTCCGCCTGGTGCAAGGCGAACCAGGGCTGGGTCGTGACGGAGAACATCACGACCGGACAGACGGTCACCTTGAACGACGTCAAGTCCTCCTTCAAGGTCCATCGACTGTGGACGAACGGAGCAGCCGGCCAGGAGTACTTCCTGGCGGAGAACCGCCAGCGCACCGGATACGACGTCTCGCTGCCCGCCGGCGGGCTCTTCATCTGGCACGTCGACGAGAGCAGGGCGGACAACAACGACGAGAACCACCCTTTGGTCGGGCTGGTCCAGGCGGACAACAAGCGTGATCTGGAGCTCAAGAAGAACCAAGGGGACTCCGGTGACCCCTATCCGGGCAGCGTGGGCAACGCCTCGTTCAACTCCTCCAGCCTGCCGGCCTCCCTCTCCTACGCCGGTGCCGCCACCTGCGTCTCCGTCACCGAGATCTCGACGTCATCGACGGCGATGACGGCGAAGTTCGCCGTCTCCTGCGGCAAGGACCCACAGAAGGATTCCAAGGACGACAAGGAACACAAGGACCACAAAGAGGAAAAGGAGGACAAGGACTCCAAGGACCGCAAGGATCACCACAAGGACGTCGGCGACAAGGAAACCCCGAAGGAACACGGCAAGGAGGCCGAGGCCCCGCCCGGCCACGGCCCGGGATCCGACTCCGTCGCCTCGATGCTCAGGGACCTGCACCTGCGGCTGGCCGCCGTCGAGGAGGCCGTATCGGGCGGCTGCTCGGACACGGAAGCCGCGGAGCCGTTCATCGGTGCCGGGCTCCGACCCGACCTCATCGGTGGTCCCGTGTACGACGAGAACGCCGATGCGATGCGCGAGGACATGGAGGCCGGCAACGCGCTGGCCAAGCGGTCCTACGACACCCCGCAACGGTGAGCGGCGCGAACGGCGTTGCCGCTGGAAGACGTCACCACCCTCGCCCGGCCGGCGCAGTTGCTTTTGCACCCTCTACCACCCCCTGCGAGGCTCCAAGCAGACCTTCCGGCTTGCCCAGGCGAGGAGTGATCCGCGTGCCCGACCAACCCCACTCCACGGAATCGCGGAGGGTCAGGGCCTTCCGGTCCCCGTTCTGTGCCGCCCCGCCCCACCCCTCGCTACGGAAGAGGATCGACGAAGAACTCGCCATCAGCCACGGACGGCAATCGGATCTGGCCTCGCTGCTGGGAATCGCCCCTGAGCCGAACTGGCCCGGCTACAACGACGGCATGATCTTCCCACCGTCCGCGTTTCCCCCGGGAACGCCTTCCTCGACGATTCGGGCAGCGGCGGCCGAGCGCACACCGCTGACCGGCACAGTCCGCGTCGCCGTCGTCCTCGTCGATTTCGAGGACCGCGCGATGACCACCGAGAGGCAACACATCGAGGATCTGTTCTTCTCCCTCAACCGGACGATCCCGAACGGCAGCGTGCGCGAGTACTTCCGCGAGGTCACCAACGGGACCGTCGACCTCGTGGGTGAGGTCGTTCCCCTCGTCCGACTGCCACAGCTGCTGTCCTGGTACGCCAACGGAAACTTCGGAATCGGAAAGCCCACCGGCGTCCCACGGGCTCCCGTAATGGTCAAGGACGCCGTGGTGAAATCCAACCCGCTGATCGATTTCGCGCCCTACGACAACGACGGCAACGGATACGTCGACGCATTCGTCGTAGTCCACGCGGGCACCGGCGGCGAGCAGAGCGGGAACCCGGGAGACATCTGGTCGCACAAGGGGATCCTGGAGGCGGAGCGCATCGTCGACGGGGTCAAGATCTTCGCCTACCTCACCGTCCCCGAGGACACGAAGATCGGAGTCTGCGCCCACGAACTCGCCCACCTTCTCTTCGGCCTGCCCGACCTCTACGACGCGGATCTCTCCTCCGAAGGCATCGGCACATGGTGCCTCATGTCCTACGGCACCTGGGGCGGCGACGGTGAACTGCCCGTGCATCCGTCCGCCTGGTGCAAGGCGAACCAGGGCTGGGTCACCACGGAGAACATCACGACCGGACAGACAGTGACGTTGAACGACGTCAAAACCTCCTTCAAGGTCTATCGCTTGTGGACCAACGGCGCAGCCGGCCAGGAATACTTCCTGGCAGAAAATCGCCAACGCACCGGCTATGACGTCTCTCTGCCCTCCGACGGGCTCCTCATCTGGCACATCGACGAGAGCCGACCGGACAACAGAGACGAAATCCATCCCATGATCGGGCTGGTCCAGGCGGACAACCAGCGCGACCTGGAACTCAACAAGAACCAGGGAGACCCCGGCGACCCCTACCCGGGTAGCACGGGCAACGCCTCGTTCAACTCCTCCAGCCTGCCGGCCTCCCATTCCTACGCAGGTGCCGACACTTGCGTATCCGTCGCCGAGATCTCGACGTCGTCGACGGCGATGACAGCAAAGGTCGACGTCTCCTGCGGCAAGGACCTGCAGAAGGACGCCAAGGACTCCGTCAAGGAGGAAAAGGAAGGAGAGAAGGAAGGAGAGAAGGAGAAATTTGACAAAGATTTCTTCAAGGATCACAAGGACGCCAAGGAGGTCAAGGACAACAAAGACAGTCACAAGGAAGCCGGCACCAAGGATTCCCCGAAGGAACACATCAAGGAAATCGGCCACAAGGATTCCAAGAAGGAACATCTAAAGGAAATCGGACACCTCGAGGCCCCGCCCGGCCACGGGGCAGGCGACGATTCCGTCGCCTCGACGCTCACGGACCTGCACCTGCGGCTGCTCGCCCTCGAGCAGGCCGCCTCGAGCGGGCGCCTGCAAGCGGAGGTGGCGGAGCCGTTCATCGCTTCGGGGCTCCGGCCCGACCTCATCGGTGGTCCGGCGTACGACGAGGGCACCGACGCCCTGGGCGAAGGCACGGCGGCCGGTGACGCACGGGCCAAGCGGTCCTACGACACCCCGCCGCCGCAGTGAGTCGCGCGGTCGTCGTCCTCGCCGACATCTGGGACGCCGGTGCGTCGGCGGTGGCGTCAGCCGTCGCCGGCCGCCTGGGGAGCGATCGGGTGGTCGCCGTACGGCCCGAGGACCTGCCCCGGGCGCGGTGGGCGCACCGGGTGGACGCGCGCGGAGCGGCCACCACCCGGCTGGTGCTGCCCACCGGCCAGGTCCTGCACGACGGCACTGTCGGTGCCGTGCTGCACCGGCTGCACTGGGTGCCGCCCATCGGGTTCGCCGCCGCCTCGGCGAAGGACCGTGACTACGCCGCCGTCGAGTTGCAGGCACTGGCGTCCAGTTGGCTGCTGGGCATCGCTTCGCGTGTCGTCGGCGCAGTCGGTGCGTGCGGGGCGGTCTCCGGGCTCGTGGCGCTGACGCACGCCCGGCACTGCGGTCTTCCGGTGGCCCGGTGTGCCGCCGCGACGCGGGGTGGTCTGCTCGGTCGGCCGGGGCCGGGCGAGCGGCATGTTCCCCGGCTGGTCTGGCCCGGGGGCGGTGCGGCTCCGGTACCGGTCGATGTGCGGCCCGACCACTCCCCCGGTTCGGGGGGCCGACTGCTGGTGGTGGGAGACACCGTCGTCGGAGACCTCACCGGGAGCTACGCCGATCGCTGCCGCCGTCTCGCCGCACTCCTGGGAACCAGGCTGCTCGAACTGCGTCTGGTGAGCGACGGCGGTACGCCTCTGGTCGCCGAGGTCGATCCGTATCCGCCGCTGGACCGGGAGGATCACGTCGAGGCGGTCGCCGATCTCCTGGTGGGGGTCTGCGGGGGACGGCGGTCGGACGGGAGCGCTTCGTGATCCTCTTCTACGGGTACGCCGATGACAGCCCGTTCGCCACGGCCGTCGATGCCGCACGTACGGCCGGCATCGGCCACCGGGTCGTCGACCAGGCCCGCCTGAGCCGTCACGATCTCGTGGTGCGCGCGGACGGGAGCGGCTGGCTGGGCGTCGACGGTACGCGGTTGCCGCTGGAGGACGTCACCGCCGTCTATCTCCGGCCGCTGACGCCGAAGCCGGAGCCCGGCGCGACCGCCCCGGCGCGGTCGCGGGCCACCGCCCTCCACACGGGCTTCCTGGACTGGCTGGACGTGGCTCCGGCGCTGGTGGCGAACCGGCCGAGGGCCATGCTGCCCAACGGGTCGAAGCCGCTCCAGGCGCAGCTCATCGGCCGTGCCGGCTTCCCGGTCCCCGAGACGTTGGTCACCAACGACCCGGACGAGGTGAGGGCTTTCCGGGCGCTGCACGGGCGCGTGGTGTACAAGTCGGTGAGCGCCGTGCGGTCGATCGTGCAGGAGTTCACCGAAGCCGACGAGGCGCGTCTGCGTCATGTCCGTCATCTGCCGACCCAGTTCCAGGCGTACGTACCCGGGCGCGACGTCCGGGTGCATGTCGTGGGTGAGGAGACGTTCGCCGCGCAGGTCGACTCCGAGGCCGTCGACTACCGTTACGCGTCGCGCGTGGGGCCGCGGGCCGAGCTGAGCCGTATGGAGCTGCCGGTCGACGTGGCCCGTGGCTGCGTCTCGCTGGCCGCCTCGATGGATCTGCCGTTCGCCGGTATCGATCTGCGGGTGCGCCCGGACGGGGCCTGGGTGTGCTTCGAGGTCAATCCCATGCCCGCGTACCTCTACTACGAGGTGGAGGCGGGCCTCCCGATCTCGGCGGCCCTGGTCGGTCTGTTGGCGGGCGCGGGCGACCGGTCCGAAAAGCTGCTGAAATTGTAGGTCGGTCCGCCCAAAGGGTGGTACCGGCAACGAAGTAGGGACCGTCCCCGCTCGCGGCCAGTAGGGTCGGCATTCCTATGCGGAACCTACCTTCTCCGGACGTGGGGATGCCGGACGTCCGTTCACCCGCGCGCTATCTGACCTGGCTCGCCCTCAAACACTGGCAGAGCGTCCTGCTGGGCCTGGTCTACGGGGTCCTGTGCATGCTGGGACAGGCGCTGGTCCCGGCGGCCGTCGGACGGGCCGTCGACGAAGGGCTCGCCGCGCGCGACCAAGGCGCCCTGGTGTACTGGGGCGGCGTCGTGTTCGCCCTCGGGATCGTCCAGGCGGTCGCCGGTATCCTGCGCGACCGTGCGTCCCGGGCCGCCGCGCTCGGCTCCTCGTACCTGACGATGCAGCACATCACCCGGCAGGCGGCGCGGCTCGGTGCGACGCTGCCCCGGCGGGTGGCCGCCGGCGAGGTGGTGAGCACCGGCGTCGCGGACATCACGCAGATCGGTACGGCGCTGGAGTCCACCGCCCGGGGCGGTGGGGGCGCGGTGGCGATCGTCGCCGTGTCCGTGATCATGCTGAGCGCCTCGTGGGAGCTCGGCCTGGTCGTCCTCGTCGGGGTGCCGCTGATGGCGTGGTTGACGGCGCTGCTGCTGCGTCCGTTGCACCGGCACCAGCGGCGGCTGCGCGACGAACAGGAGCGGCTCAACACCCGGGCCGTGGACATCGCGAGCGGCCTGCGCGTGCTGCGCGGGGTCGGCGGTGAGGAGGTGTTCGCGCGGCGGTACCGGGAGGAGTCCCAGCGCGTGCGCCGCGCCGGTGTGCGTGTCGCCCGCGTCGAGGCGCTGATCGACGGGGCGAAGGTCCTGCTCCCCGGGCTGCTCGTCGCCGTCGTCGTCTGGCTGGGCGCCCGCTACGCCCTGGACGGCCGGATCGGCCCCGGGATGCTGGTCGCCTTCTACGGTTATGCCGCCTTCCTGACGAATCCGCTGCGCAGGCTGACCGATGCCGCCGACAGGACCATGAAGGGCTACGTCGCCGCAGACCGCGTCGTCCGTCTGCTGTCGCTCGAACCCGGGCTGTCCTCGGGCCCGCTGGGGCCGGGGGACCTGGACGGCGCGGCCGCCCTGACGGAACCCGGCTCCGGGCTGACGGTGCGGCCGGGCCGGTTCGCCGCCGTGGTCTGCTCCTCCCCGAAGGACGCCGCCGAACTGGCCGACCGGCTGGGCCGTTTCACCGACTCGGAGGCCGCCTACGGGGGCGTACCGCTGCGCGAGCTGCGTCTCGCCGAGGTGCGCCGGCGCGTGCTCGTGGCCGACAACGACGCGTATCTCTTCTCCGGTCCTCTCCACGAGACGCTGTCGCCGCGCGGCGGGGCCGCTCAGGGGGACGAGGCCTGGGAGCGGGCCCTGACGGCCGCCTCGGCCCGTGACATCGTCGAGGCGCTGCCCGACGGGCCCGACACCGAGGTGGTGGGGGCCGGCCGTGAGTTCTCGGGCGGGCAGCAGCAGCGGTTGCGCCTGGTGCGGGCCCTGCTCGCCGACCCCGAGGTGCTCGTTCTCGTCGAGCCCACGAGCGCGGTGGACGCCCACACCGAGGCGCGTATCGCCGAGGGGCTGGCGGCCGGGAGGCGGCGGCGCGCCACGGTCGTCTTCACCACCAGCCCCGTCGTCCTCGACCGTGCCGACCACGTGGCTTACGTGGAGGACCGCGAGGTCGTGGCCGAGGGCACCCACCGCGAGTTGCTGTCACACGCCCGGTATCGGGCCGTCGTCGCGAGGGAGGACCCCGTATGAGCGCGCTGCCGGTCGCTTCCGTGAAGGAGGTGCGCTCGCACGCCCGGCGGCTGGCCCTGAGCCATCCGCGGGAACTGACCGTCGCCCTGGGGCTGCACGGGCTGGCCGCGGCCTCCGCCCTCGTCATTCCCCGGCTGCTCGGCGATCTGGTGGAGGACGTGGCCCGCGGTATCGACCGTGCCACGAGCATGGCCCTGCTGATCTGCGCGTTCATGGTGCTCCAGGGCGTCCTGGTGTGCTGTGCCGTGTACGCCTCGGCGCGGCTGAGCGAGAAGATCCTGGCCGGGCTCCGGGAGGAGTTCGTCGGCAGCGTGCTGGAGCTGCCGTTGTCGACGGTGGAGCGGGCCGGCTCCGGCGACCTGATCAGCCGTACGACCCGTGATGTGGACGTGCTGTCGCGGGCGGTGCGGCAGGCCGTTCCGGACACCCTCGTCGCGCTGGTGACGATCGCCGCCACGCTCGGCGCGCTGGTGCTGCTGGGCCCGCTGCTGGCACTGCCGTGCCTGGTCGCGGCCCCCGTCCTGTGGGCCGCGGCGCGCTGGTACCGGGCCCGGGCCCGGGACGGCTATCTACGGGAGAGCGCCTCGTACGCGCACCTCGCCGAGGGGTTGACGGAGACGGTGCAGGGGGCCCGTACCGTCGAGGCGCTGGGCATCGGGAAGCGCCGGGCCGAGCGGGTCGACACGGACATCGCGAGGTCGTTCGCCGCCGAGCGCTACACGCTGATGCTCCGCACGGTCTTCCTGCCGATCTCGGACACCGCCTACGCCCTGCCGCTGGTGGCCACTTTGATCATCGGCGGTCTGTACTACCTCCACGGCATGGCCTCGCTGGCCGACGTGACGGCGGCCGCCCTGTACGCGCAGCAGCTCATGTTGCCCGTCGACCAGTTGCTGTTCAGGATGGACGAGCTGCAGATGGGCTCGGCCTCCCTGGCCCGCATCCTGGGCGTGCGCCGGGAGCCCGAAGGCAGCGGCACGGGAGCGTTGGTGGCGCCCCGGATCCCGGCCGGGGAAGAGGGGCACCTGGTCGTCCGCGGGGTGCGTTTCGCCTACCGCGAAGGCCGGGACGTGCTCCACGGCATCGACCTCGACATCGCCCGTGGTGAGCGGCTGGCGATCGTCGGTCCGTCCGGTGCGGGCAAGTCCACGCTCGGCCGGCTGCTGGCCGGCATCGAGGCGCCGCGCACCGGCTCCGTCACCCTCGCCGGGACACCGCTGGCCGGCCTCCCCCTCGCCGAACTGCGCCGTCACGTGGCCCTGGTCACGCAGGAGCACTACGTCTTCCACGCCTCCTTGCGCGAGAACCTCCTGATGGCGAAGGAGACGGCCGGCGACGCGGAGCTCGAGGCGGTTCTGCGGGCGGTCGACGCCTGGGAGTGGGCCCGGGGCATCGGTCTCGACGGCCGGCTGGGCTCCGGCAGTACGCGGCTCTCGCCGTCCCAGGCCCAGCAGCTGGCACTGGCCCGTCTGGTACTGGCCGATCCGCACACGCTCGTGCTCGACGAGGCCACCTCGCTCCTGGACCCGCGGGCGGCGCGGCACCTGGAGCGCTCACTGGCCGCGGTCCTCGAAGGCCGTACCGTCATCGCCATCGCCCACCGGCTGCACACCGCCCATGACGCGGACCGGGTGGCCGTCATGGAGGGCGGGAGGATCATCGAGCTCGGCCCGCACGACGAACTGCTGCGCCGGGAGGGCGCCTACGCGGCGCTGTGGCGTTCCTGGCACGGCGTGGCGGACCGGGTCGGTGAGGGCGGAGCCTGACGGGCGGGTGCGGGCCCGGGCCTGTCATGGGCCCGCGTCCGCACCCGCCGCGGCTCAGCCCTTGGTGCCGACGATGAGCCCGTGCTCGTAGGGGAGGTCCGTGAACGCCTTGACGTCGGCGCAGCCGATGTCGAACATCCAGGCGCGGTAGTCCTTCGCGGGGTAGGCCATGCCCGAGCCGGCGGCCAGCACGTTCAGGAAGAGGGACAGCCGGGCGGCCAGCAGGCCACCGCGTTCGTCGTCGGGCGCGGTCGTGCCGTAGGCGAGGATCTTTCCCCCCGGGGACAGGGCGTCGAGGGCCTTGGCCAGGAGTGCCTTGTTCTGTTCGGGCGAGAACACCTCCAGGGAGTGGCTGAAGAGCACGCCGTCGAATCCCGTGGGGAAGGTGTCCTCGAAGAGGTCCCCGGCATGGAACCGCACGCGGTCCGCGAGGTGGGGCGGCACCGACCGCGCGGCCAGCCGTGTGACGCTCGGCATGTCGAAGACCGTGACGGTGGCGTGCGGGTAGCGGTCGGCGAACATCTTCGCGATGGTTCCGGCGCCGCCCGCGACGTCGAGGAGGTTGTGTACGGAGGACATCTCGACGTGGTCCAGGAGTGCTGGGGCGAAGAGATGGGTGAAGGGGCCCAGTGAGGCGTGGTAGGCCGCTTCCAGTCCGGGGTCGTGGGAGAGGCGGTCGTAGAGGGTGGGGCCCTCGCCGGGATAGTCGGCCAGCGCGGTGTTCGTCCCGGTGCGGAGCGCCTCGGTGGTGTGGGGGAACGCGGGGTACTGGAACCTCCGCCAGCCCAGAAGGGTGTCCCGCCAGCTCTCCGGGGCGCTGGACGCCAGCAGTCTCTCGGCGACCTCGGAGTTCGTGTAGCGCTCGTCGCGCTTGATCACGAGTTCGGTGGCGCACAAGGCGTGCAGCAGGACCCTCAAGTGATGCCGCGGCACTTCGGTGAAGCCCTGCAGGGCGTCGAATTCACTGCCGGGGTTCTCGGAGAGGAAGCGGAACAGGTCGAAATCCAGTGCGGTGGTCACGGCGTTGAATAGCGCCGGCCCGTTGGCGATGAGTTGAAACCTCTCGAATGCGCGGTCGAATTCCTGCGCCTGATCCATCGAAGGTCGCCTTTCCCGAATGGTGCGCACATTTGTGAACCGCTCCGGCGATGCTGACATGTGCCACAAGTCGGGTCAAGGGCGCGCCGGGAGCGCGGAGTTGGGTCGCATTGCCTGCGCTCGTGACGACCGTCCGCCACCGCGTCGATCCGGGAGGCTGTCGGTAAATCCCGAGAGGGGATAAAGGGTTGACAGGGTGCGGCGCCTTTGCAGACCATGATTGTGCGGGGCATGCAACTTCTCAGAGTGCAGCAATGGCCATTCATTTCCCTGCTTCGTGAAACCGTGTGGACGTGCGCTCCGGGTGCACTGATGACGTGAGAGAGGTACACCCGTGTCGCATGTGGGGGACGGCCGTACGACATCGGTTTTTCTCGTCCAGCAAGGGGTATGGGACATGCCCCTGGAGTCGATGCCGCTCGCCTCCGGCTATCTCAAGGCCACGGCTCTCGCGGACGACCGCATCCGGGGCTCGGCCGACATCTCCATCCATAATTTCCGTGGCAGTACGACAAACGCCACCATGGCCAACGCTTTGTTCGGGGGTGAGCCCCCGGACGTCCTCGCCTTCTCCGTGCTGGGCTGGAACTACCACGCGTTCGGGGCGCTGGCCGCGACGTTCAAACAGCTCAATCCCCAGGGATGGGTGATATTCGGCGGCACCCATGTCGCCCAGCAGGCCGCCCGCGTTTTCCGCATGTTTCCCGAGGTCGACGTCGTGGTGAACGGCGAGGGCGAGATCACCTTCCGCGAACTGCTGCGGGCCCGCCTCGACGGCACCGACCGGAACGAGCTGAACTCCGTGGCGGGCATATCCTTCCAGGGCCCCGACGGGCGCCCCGTCGTCAACGAGGGGCGGGACCGCATCGAGGACCTGGAGATCATTCCGTCGCCCTTCCTGACCGGCGCGATCGACCTCACCGATGAAAACGGTGAATTCCGCTACGACGTGGCCCTCATGGAGACCAACCGCGGCTGCCCCTACAAATGCGCCTTCTGCTACTGGGGAGGCGCCATCGGGCAGAAGGTGCGCGCCTTCTCCCTGGACCGGCTCCGCCGGGAGCTGGAGGTGTTCGCCCGTCTCAAGGTGCACACCGTGGTCGCCTGCGACGCCAACTTCGGCCTCCTGCCCGGCGACGCCGAATTCGTCGAGGCGCTGATCGAGACCAGGGACAGGTACGGGTTCCCCAGGGCGCTGGAGACCTCCTGGGCCAAGAACAAGTCGAAGACGTTCTACCGGATCGTCAAGAGGATGAAGGACGCCGGTATGCGCAGCTCCTTCACCCTCGCCCTCCAGACGCTCAGCGACAACGCGCTCGAGTCCATGAACCGGCGGAACATGAAGGTCAACGAGTGGGAGGACCTCGCCGCCTGGCTCGACGGCGAAGGCCTCGACTGCTACGCGGAGCTCATCTGGGGCGCCCCCGGCGAAACCGTCGCGTCCTTCATGGAGGGCTACGACCGGCTCTCCCGCCGCGTCTCGCGGATCGCGGTCTACCCCATCCTGCTGCTCCCCAACACCGACTACATGGAGAAGAAGGACCTCTTCGGCATCCGGGCCGTGCGCGGAGACCACGACGACTTCGAATACGTCCTCGCCCACGACACCATGACCTTCGCCGAGAACCAGCGGATGCAGCGCTTCCTGTTCTGGGCGCGGGTCGTGGCCGAGAACGCGGTGCTGCGCCACAGCTGGGCGGCGCTGCGCCGGCTGGCCGGTCTCACCCAGTCCCAGGTCCTGCGTGATCTGGAGGCCTGGATCACCGAGGTCGACGACCCGGCCGCCGTCCCGCTGCGGGAGTACGTCGCCACCGCCGTCGGTGGCACCGGCGCCTTCGGTGCCGCGATCAGCTACCTCTACACCGAGCCCGAGGCCGTCCGGCTGCTGACCCGGTGGTGGCGGGAGTCCGTCCGCCCCCAGGTCCCGCCCGCGGCCGCGCCCGTACTCGACGAGGTCTTCCGCTACGACCTGCTGACCATGCCCGTCTACCGCCCGGCGAACGGGCCCGCCAAGGACGAGGAGCTGCCCGTGGAAGTGGTGCGCGGCGAGAGCTACTACGTACGCAGGAACGTCGAGCTCGCCTACGACGTACCGGCGATCATCAGGACCATCCGTGCCGACGGCGAACCGGACCTGTCCCCCTCGCCCCGCACGCTCGACCTCTACTACCGGAGGGGCTCCGAGTCCGCCGTCACCTCCACCAACCACGAGATCGTGGTCCACTTCATGGGCATGCCCGAGGACGAGATGCCGGCCGGCCCGCCCGGCCGGGGCGCACCGGGCAGCTCGGGAGCCCCGTCATGACGGCACCGGCCGACCGGGCCACCACCACGCGGCTGCTCATCGGCAACGACCTCACCGAGGAGGCCAGGAACGGCGACGGCTGGGTCCGGTGGGGGGTGCAGCGCCTGTTCTGGTTCGCCCGTGACGGCGACGTCGTCGTCCTGCCCGTGGACCCCGACCGGGACTTCCTGCGCCACGTCACCTCCCTCACCGGCACCGACCCCGCCACCCTCCGCCTGGTCGTCCCCCCGCCGGGACCCCCGGGGTCCGAGCCCGGCCTCCTCACCGCGGACCGGCTGGCCGGCCAGGGCTTCCGCGACGCGCTGCGCCACGCCCTCGCCGGACGGACCGTGCGCCGCGTCCACGCCCTGTGGCCCGACGTCACCGTGGCGGAACTGGCCCGCTCCCTGGGCGCCGAGAGCGCCCTGCCGGGCTACGCCTTCCTCCGCCAGGGCGGCGGCCTGCTCGTCAACAGCAAGGCCGTCTTCCGCGCCGTGGCCGCCGGCGCCGGGGTCCCCCTGCCCCCGGGCACGGTCTGCTCCGCGCCTCAGGAGGCGGAGGACCAGATCACCGAGCTCTTCCGCGCCGGCCGCCCCGTCATCCTCAAGCACGAGTTCCTCTCCAGCGGCACGGGCAACGAGATCGTCTCCCCCGTCCGGGGCGTACGCCCGATCGGTGCGCGGCGCGTCGTCCATCTGACCGGCCTGTCCGCCGTCCGCGCCCACCTGGCCGCCGAGTGGGACCGCCTCACCAGCGGGGGCCGGCGACGGCTCGTGGCCGAGGAGTACGTACCCGACAGCACCGCCCACTTCGCCGAGTTCCTGATCACCGACCACGGCGCCGACCTGGCCGGGCACGGCGAGATGGTCTCCGCCCCCCTCGCCACCGCCGAGATCATCCCCTCCCCCGGGCTCACCCCCGGCCGGCGGGCCCGGCTCGTCGAAGGAGGCCGGGCCCTGTGCGGCCCGCTGCGGGCCATGGGCTACCGGGGGCTGCTCAGCGCGGACTCCATCGTCACCCCCGACGACCGGGTCCTGTTCACCGAGTACAACGGCCGTGTCACCGGCTCCACACCCGTCTACGGCGTCATCGGCGCCCGCGTCGTCGGCCCCGACTACGCCCGCGACCGCGTCCTGCTGGAGACCGTCTGGCCCGACGGCTGGCAGATCTCCTCCTTCCGCGACGCCGAGCGGCGCATCGAGGCCGCCGGCCTCGCCTACGACCGGGCCAACCGGACCGGCGTGATCCTCATCAGCGCCTTCGACCCCCGGCGACGGGCCGTCATGTACTGCGTCGTCGCCGAGAACCTCCCGGCGGCGCGCGAGCGCCAGCGAATCCTCGGCGACATCTTCTCCGCCCGGCGGGCCGCCCCCGCCGCGGCCCACCGCACCTGACCGCACGCCACCGAGCGACAGGGAAGGCAACGCCCATGGGCACGGACACCACGCGTACGGACAGCACGCGTACGGACACCACGCGGCGGCTCAACACCTTCGACGAATGGTCCCCGCTCAAGGAGGTCATCGTCGGATCCGCCGAGAACTACGCCTCGCACGAACGCGAGCTGTCCTTCGAATTGTTCTTCCACGACAACATCACCCGCTCAGAGTGGTACTACCCCCGCGTCTCCGCCCCCCGCCACGGCCCGGAGGACTCGCCGGCCGCACACTCCCCGGCCGCGCACGAGGGCACGGGCACCGGCCGCACACCGATCAAACAGCGCTACATCGAGGAGCTCACCGAGGACCTCGAAGGCCTCGTGGCCGCCCTGGAGTCCCTGTCCGTCACCGTGCACCGCCCCATGACGCTCGACAGCACCACCGAGGTCCGCACCCCCGCGTGGGCGGCGGGCGTCGTCCCGCCGCTGAACGTCCGCGACAACACCCTCATCCTCGGCGACGAGATCATCGAGACCCCGCCGATGATCCGCTCCCGCTATTTCGAGACCCAGTTCCTCAAGCCCGTCTTCGCCGAGTACTTCCGCAGGGGCGCCCGCTGGACCGTGATGCCCCGCCCGTTCATGACCGACGCCTCCTTCGACCTGTCGTACGTGAAGGACACCACCGCCGGCGGACCCACCGAGCCCATCGGCGAGCCCCGGCCCTCGCCCTACGACGTCGGCTTCGAGATGATGTTCGACGGTGCCCAGTGCCTGCGACTCGGCCGCGACGTCCTCGCCAACATCTCCACCGCCAACCACGCCCTGGCCTGCGACTGGCTCGAACGCCACCTGGAGGGACGCTTCCGCGTCCACCGGGTGCACCGGCTCAGCGACAGCCACATCGACAGCATGGTCCTGGCCCTGCGCCCCGGCACGCTCCTGGTCAGGAACAAGACGGTCACCGACTTCCTCCCCGAGCCGCTGCGCACCTGGGACATGATCGTCCCCCCGGAGCCCGAGGCCGACAACTTCCCCGTCTACGACGACGAGGACCTCATCCTCGCCAGCCGCTTCATCGACCTCAACGTGCTCTCGGCCGGACCCGACATTGTCCTCGTCAACTCCGCCTGCCCGGAGCTGATGCGCACCCTGGAACGGCACCGGTTCGACGTCGTCCCCGTACGCCACCGCCACCGGCGGCTCTTCGGCGGCGGCTTCCACTGCTTCACCCTCGACACCGTCCGCGAGGGCTCGGCCGCCGAGGACTACCTCTCATGACCCCCGCCGTGCCACGGATCACCGCCGTCGGCACCGCCGTACCACCGCACTCCTACAGCCAGCGCGAGCTCCTCGACCTCTACCGCGTCCAGGACCCGCGCATCCGGTCGCTCTTCCTCAACAGCGCCATCGAACGCCGCCACCTCACCCTCCCGCCCCGGCGCCCCGACGGCACCATGGTCACCGAGAGCCAGGGCGAACTGCTGCGCAAGCACCTCGACGAAGGCCTGGACATCGGCCGCCGGGCCACCCTCCGCGCCCTCGAACAGGCCGGAGCCGGCCCCACGGAGGTCGGCCACCTGTGCTGCGTCTCCTCGACCGGCTTCCTCACCCCCGGCTTCAGCGCCCTCCTCGTCAAGGAACTCGGCCTGCCCCGTACCTGCTCCCGGCTCGACGTCGTCGGCATGGGCTGCAACGCCGGCCTCAACGCACTCGCCGCCGCCACCGGATGGGCCGGCACCCATCCGGGACGCCTCGCCGTGCTGGTGTGCATCGAGGTCTGCTCGGCCGCCTACGTCTTCGACGGCACCATGCGCACCTCCGTCGTCAACAGCCTCTTCGGCGACGGAGCGGCCGCCATCACCCTGCGCACCGGCGACGACCTCCCCGACCGCTGCCCGGGACCCGCCGTCGTCGGCCACGCCAGCCGCATCATCCCGGAGGCCTCCTCGGCCATGCGCTACGAATGGGACGACGAGCAGGGCAAGTTCAGCTTCCACCTCGACCGCGACATCCCCTACGTCGTCGGCGCCCACGTCGAGGAGACCGTCGGCGAACTGCTCGCCGGAACACGCCTGAAACGCTCCGACATCGCCCACTGGATCGTGCACTCGGGCGGCAAGAAGGTCATCGACTCCGTACGCGTCAACCTCGGACTCACCCGCCACGACGTCCGGCACACCCTCGGCGTCCTGCGGGACCACGGCAACCTCTCCAGCGGCTCGTTCCTCTTCTCCTACCGCCGCCTGCTCGACGAAGGAGTCACCGCCCCCGGCGACCACGGCGTGCTGATGACGATGGGACCGGGCTCGACCGTGGAGACGGCCCTCCTGCGCTGGTGACCCGAACCCGAACCCCGGGAGGAAACCGGACGTGATGCAGCACTGCGACACCGCGGGCGACGAGCTGACCCCGCTGCCCGACGGACTCGGACTGAGCCTGCGCGTCACCGCCCGGGCACCGCTGGCCCACCTCACCGCCCTGCTGGAGACGGGCTGCCACCGCGCCGAGGAACAAGGCACTCCCACCACCGTGGTCCTGCGCCTGGACGGTGCGCCCGGCGACCGGGCCTGGCCCGGACCGGTCGGCATCCATGACGTCAATCGCTGGGAACGCGCCGTACGCCGCCTGGAACGCCTCGACTCCGTGACCATGACGGTGGCCCGCGGCACCTGCACCGGCCCCGCCCTGGAACTGCTCCTGGCCACCGACCACCGCATCGCCGACAGCACCCTGCGGCTCCTGCTGCCCGTGAACGACGGCCACTTCTGGCCCGGCACCGCCGTACACCGCCTGGCCGTCCAGCTCGGAGTGGCCCGGGCCCGGCAGCTGGTGCTCTGGGGACACGAGCTCCCCGCCGCCGAGGCCCTGGCGCTCGGCGTGGTGGACACCGTCGACGACGACCTGGACGCCGCGGTCCGGGCCGCGACCGTCCTGCGCGGCCGCGTCGCGGGCACCGAACTGGCCGTACGCCGCCGGCTGCTCCTCGAAGCCCCCGCCACCAGCTACGAGGACGCCCTGGGCGCCCACCTCGCGGCCTGCGACCGCGAACTGCGCCGCCTGCGCCGCACCAAAGAGACCGACGAAACGGCACCGGACGGAACAGCACGCGACGGAACAGCACGGGAAGGACGGACACGATGAGGACCGGGCCCCTCACCGGACAGGTGCACCGCTGGCGGGACGCGCCTCCCGCGCTCCGCGGCTCCTTCGACGACGACGCCACCGCCCTCACCCGCCACACCACCGCCGGCGAGGAACTGCTCGCCCGGCTCCCCCGCGGACCGGCACGCGACACCGGCCAGCGACAGCTCGCGGACACGGTGTTCGCCGCCTGCCGCGAGCTGCGCCACCGCTTCGTCCACCGGCACGCGGAACCGCTCTACGACCGGCTCACCGACGCGCGCACCGCCCGCCGCCACCTGCCGGACCTCGCCTACGACGCGGCGGACCACGTCCCCGGGCTCACCCCCACCCGGGAGCAGATCGACGAGGAACTCCGGCACATCCAGGCCCACAAGGACGGACGGGAGATCGACCAGGGAATCCTCTTCCGCGGACTCCTGCGCTCCCCGGTCGCCGGCGGCCACCTCATGGACACCATGCGCCTGCCCTCCGCCCGCGCCATGGAGCTGATGCCACAGCTGCGGCACAAGGGCCGGGTGGACCTCGACACGGTCCTCGTGGAGCGGCACGCCGGCGCCGCCCACCTCACCTTCCACAACGAGCACTGCCTCAACGCGGAGGACAACCGGCTGATCGACGACATGGAGACCGCCGTCGACCTGGCCCTGCTCGACACGGACGTCCGGGTCGGCGTCCTGCGCGGCGGCGTCATGACACACCCCCGCCACGCCGGCCGCCGCGTGTTCAGCGCGGGCATCAACCTCACCGACCTGTGGGCAGGGAAGATCTCCTTCCTGGACTTCCTGCTCCGCAGGGAGCTCGGCTACCTCAGCAAGCTCGTGCACGGCCTGCTGCTGGACCCGGCACCCGACGCCCCGCCCGAGCACACCGTCCACAAACCCTGGATCGCCGCCGTCGACTCCTTCGCCATCGGCGGAGGAACACAACTACTGCTCGCCGCCGACATGGTCATCGCCGCCGAGGACGCCTTCCTCAGCCTGCCCGCCGCCCAGGAGGGCATCGTCCCCGGCGCGGGCAACCTCAGGCTCACCCGGCACACCGGCGCCCGGCTCGCCCGCCGGATCATCCTCTCGGGCCGCAGGATCCGCGCCACCGATCGGGAGGCGGCACTGCTGTGCGACCTCGTGGTGCCGGCTGACGAGGTGGACGCCGCCGTCGGGACCGCCGTACGCGACCTCGACAGCCCCGCCGTGGCCGCCAACCGCCGCATGCTCAACCTCGCCGAGGAACCCCCGCACCTCCTGCGCGCGTACCTGGCCGAGTTCGCCTACGTCCAGGCGACCCGGCTCTACAGCCCCGACGTCCTGGACAAGGTCGGCCGTTCCTGGGCACGGGCACGGACCGGGTCCTGAGGAGGCGGCCGACGGATGCTGGAGCTCGACGAAACCGAACTGCACGGGGCGTCGCGGGACCCGGCGCTGGACGCGGTGACGTTCCTCAACGAGATCATGAGCCGCCACCCCGACGCCATCTCCTTCGCCCCCGGCGCCCCCCACCCCGCCCTCCTGCGCGACATCGACCCGGCACGCCACATCGACACCTTCCTCCAGCACCTGTGCCGCACCCGCGGCATCGACCTGGCCGCGGCCCGGCAGCTGCTGTACGCCTACGGGCCCAGCCGCGGCCTGATCAACGACCTGGTCGCCGAGGCCCTGCGCCGCGACCTCGCCATCGACGTACCGCCCCGGGCCCTCGTCATCACGGCCGGCGCCCAGGAGGCCATGCTGCTCACCCTCCGCGCCCTCTTCCGCACCCCGCACGACCTGCTCGCCGTGGCCGACCCCTGCTACGTGGGGATCGTCGGGGCCGCGCGCCTGCTGGACATCGGCCTCGTCCCCGTCGAGGACGACGGGCACGGACCCGCCCCGGACCACCTTGCCGCGGCCTGCCGCACGGCACGGGCCCGGGGCCACCGCATCCGCGCCTGCTACCTGACCCCCGACTTCGCCAACCCGTCCGGGGCCCTGCTCGGCCGCGCCGACCGCGTGCGCCTGCTGGAGGTGGCCGAGAGCGAGGACCTGCTGCTCCTGGAGGACAGCGCCTACGCGTTCACCGCCGCGCCCGGAGTTGAGATCCCTTCCCTGAAGGCCCTCGACGCGGACACCGGCCGGGTCGTCCACCTGGGCACGTTCGCGAAGCTGTGCCTGCCCGGCGCACGGGTCGGCTTCGCCGTCGCCGACCAGCGGGTCCGTACGCGTGACGGGCGCGTGCGGCTGCTGGCCGACGACCTGGCCGCGCTGAAGACCATGACCACGGTCAACACCTCGCCCCTGGCCCAGGCCGTCATCGGCGGCATGCTCCTGGAGCACGGGTCGCTCTCCGTTCTCGGCCGAAGCCGATCGGAGCTGTACCGTCGCAATCTCACCCTGCTGCTGGACGCCCTGGACCGGCACATCGGCCCGCGCGGGCGACCACCGAGCGGCGTCGCGTGGAACCGCCCCACCGGCGGCTTCTTCGTCCGCGTGCGCCTACCGGTGCCGGCGGACGCGGCCCTGCTGGAGATCTCGGCATCGGAGTACGGGGTGCTGTGGACACCGATGGCACCGTTCCGCGTCGGCGACGGCAGGGCGGACGACGACGGCCGGAAGAACGAGCTGCGGCTCTCGTGCAGCTACCTCGAACCGGAACAGATCGAGACGGGTGTCGGCCGCCTGGCGGCGTTCCTTCACGGCATCGCCGGACCGCCGGCCCATGGGTGAGCGGCTGAGAGCCCCGTACCGCGCCGCCCTCACCCTCCGCCGGCGGTCTTGGGGAGTGCGCGGTGGGCGTACCAGGCTTCCACGGCCTCGGCGCGGGTGCCGGACGGGTTCCGGCGGTGCCAGGCGCTGGTGAAGCGGTTGAACTCGAACTGCTCCTCGATCTCGCGGGGCCGGGCCGCGTCCGGGCGGGTGGCGTGCCAGTGGGCGACCGCGTCCGTCAGGGTCCGGCCGGGGTTCCGGGCGATGAAGTCGCGCATGAAGGCGTCGAAGTGGAAGCCGGGGCCGATCGCCTCGACGAAGTACTTCCGCAGGACCTGGCTGCATCGTTGCCCGGCCGGGATCACGGTGTCGCCGTCGACGGGCTCGGTCAGCTGCGCGGTCGCCGGGCGACGGCGGGCCGGGGCGGCCGGCAGCGGCAGGCCGTCCAGCGCCGCCGCGAGCCGGGCGGTGAGCGCTGCCTTGCCGCCGGACCGTGCGACGCCCATGGTGCGGGCGAGACCGGTGAGCTCGTCCAGCGTCCAGTACCAGCGCCGTAGCCCGGCACCGGTGAGGTCGGCCGTCAGCGGCGGCCTGGACTCGGCGGCTGCCGCACTCGCCGTACTCGCACTGGCGTTCCGGTTCTCGTTCATGGCCGCCATTCTGCCGGGCCGCGTCCTACGGGTTCGCCACTAGCCCTCCTTGATCCAGAACCACATGTCGAAGGTGCCGCCGCGGCGGTCGTCGCCGCTCGGGAGCCGGACGTCCAGGCCCTGTTGGCTGGTGAAGGCGAGGAAGGAGTCGCCGTCCAGGTGAAGCTGGTGGTCGGCCGACATGATGAAGCTGCCCTTCAGGACGAGGCGTGCCAGCACCTTCGGGTCCATGTTCAGCTCGCGCATACGGCTGAGCACCTTCTTCAGGAAGGCGACGGCCACATCGGTGGGTTTCCAGTTGATGGCGGTGTCGGACGACTCCGTCTCGATCGCCCCTTCCACGGTGAACATCTGGAACCCGGCCACCTTCACCCCCCAGACGTCCTGATCCGCGGAGGTGAGGGGGTAGGGCAGCTCCACCGTGACCGCGCAGGTCGCCCGGCTCACCGTGTCCGGGTCCAGCGGTCGGTCCACGTCGACGACGATCTTCTGGCCGAGAGAGCTCAGAGTAACGGTGGCATTGTTGTGCAGGAGGTCGAAGCCGCCCCCCGCCACGTTCGTCACATGGACGCCCTTCTGCTGCGGCAGTCCGGCCGGTCGCCGGCACAGCGTGTCGATGGCTTCCTGGACGGTGGCGGCGGACGCCAGATCGGGGCAGCTGTTGTTGGGCGTGTAGGACGTGCGCTCGGCGGTGAGGAGGGAGGCGTTGAAGAACACGGGCAGCCCGACCGTACCGTCCCCGTCGTCCAGCAGGTCGGCCCGCAGCGTCTGGGTGTCCACGCCCAGCCGCAGCTCCCAGGAGACGGTGGCCAGGCCGAGTCCGTTGGTCACGGCGACGCCCTTGTCGTCCACACCCCCCACACGCCCCTCCCCCGGCCGCACGGTGAAACGGACCCGGGCGCCCGGGACGGGCAGGCCGCCGTTGGAGACGCCGACGACGATCGGTTCGGGGAGTTCGACGAGGTCCGGAGTGCCGCTCTGGAGGGGCAGCACGGTCTGGCCGTCCCCGCTGACGGCGCGGAGGGTGACCAGCTGGGTGAGGTCGGGGAAGAGTTCGCGGCAGTCGTGCGGGTCCTTCCACTTGGTGCCGTCGAAGGTGACCACCCCGAGCTTGGCGAACCGGTGCCGGATGCCCTTCGGCTCCTGTGGCAGCGGTGTGGTGCCGTCGGGGCTCCGGGGCCAGAGGATGTCGGCGAGGTGGGTTCTGGCGGGGATGAGCCAGTGGTCGCCGGTGCGGTAACGGGTGGTCGCGAACCTGACCTGGACGCCGGATTCCAGCGCGATCCAGCCGTCGCCGGTCCCGGGCGGGGTCACCGGTTGCTCCGCCGCCTCCCACCGGCGCACCCGGGGCCGGAGGGGGAAGTCGCCGACGTCGATCCCGGTCGGGTCCTCCAGGGTGAGGCGGTTGCCGGCGACCTCGGTGAGGCGGACCAGCTCACCCGGCCGACCGAGCAGCTCGCGGGTGTCGTCGGTCAGTTCGACCCACATGCCGGCGGTGAAGCCGAGGACCTCGTCCCGGCCGGGCCCGGCCACGGTGATGGCCCCCTTGGCGTCCGGTCCCGCCACCCAGGTGGCCGCGGTGGAGGCGTTGTCCCGGGCCCAGAGGAAGGTGGTGTCGGCGGCCGCGCCGCCGCGGTGGATCTCGACGCGGTAGTGCTGGTTCTCGATGCCGCGGAATCCGCCGCCGGCGGGCACGATGCAGGGGTCTCCGGCGGTGTCCTGGGCGGGCTCGGCCCTGGCCTCCAGGCGGCCCGTCGAGGCGGCGGTGAGCGCCTGCCACTCGGGGGTGTCGGCGGTGCAGTCGACGCGGGTGGTCAGGTCGCCGAGCTGGAGCAGTTTGACCTGCCACACCGTTTTGACGCGCGTGGTCGAGTCGGGGCCGCCGAGCGCGACTTCCCGTACCGTCGCCTCCTCCAGGGCGGTGCGGTGCAGGTCCCACACATGCAGGTAGACGAGGTAGCGGCTGGCGGGCGGGGTGGGGCCGGGGACGTCCGTGCCGTTCGTGAGGCGGATGATCGGCGCGTGGGGCGGCAGGTCCTGCTGGGCCCAGACGTCCGTGCCCTCGGGCGGCCCGTCGCATTCCACGAGGACGCCGTCGACGTAGTAGCGGCCGTTCGAGACGCGCAGGCCGGTGCCGTCCGTGGTGAGGGCGAAGGCGGCCGCCGCGGCGGGCCCGCCGGCCGGGCCGACGAGGTGGGCGGTGGTCGCGGTGCGCAGGTGGTCGTGGATGTCCTGCTGTTCGTTCCAGTCGGCGTCGAGGTCCACCCGGCCCTGCTGGCGGAACACCTGGCGGAAGTGCTTGGTCGCGTCGAACGTCGAGCGGCTGGTGTCGGCTTTCACTGCTGGCTCCTGGGAGTGACGATCAAGGGTGCGGCTTCGAGTCCGAACGGCAGGTACTCGTCCAGTGCCCGGGTCAGGTTGGCCAGCCGCTGGGGCCGCTGGACGACGCCGAACGCGCCGATCTCGACCCCCTGCTCGGCGCCCGTGAGCAACTCGTCGGGGCTGTCGGGGACGAGGTAGGCGTAGCCGAAGTGACCGAATTCGGTGGACAGGAAGCGGGGTACGAGCCGGGAGCTCACCACCTCGTCGTGGGTCGGTGGCGCGGCCTGCGCCACGGTGTCCGGCTGGCACCGGTACCGGCGGGGGGTGCGGGAGCCGCGCGGTACGTAGCTGAACCGTACGCATCCGGCCTGGCCGCGTTCGATGTCCACCTGGGCGGTGAAGAGGGTGTCGGAGGCGAAGAGTTTGCGGCCCACCGTGGCGCCGAGGACCGTGCTGCGTTCGATGGTGACGTCGGTGCCCGGCGTGTCGAGCGCGCGGCCCCCCGCCGCCTGGACGACGGAGTCGTCGACCTGGAGTCCTCGCACCGTGGCGGGCAGGGTGACGGGTCCGGTGATGGAGCGGTGGACCTCCACGGTCAGCTCCGGGTTGCCGGACTCCACGCGCAGCCCGCCGGCCATGGGCACGAGGCTGCTGTCGCGGACGACGAGCCGGCCGAGGCCACCGGACGCGGCGGCCCTCACCCGTACGTCGCCGTCGATGAGCAGCCCGCTGATCAGCAGCTCGCCGGGCCCGGCGCCGGCGGTCGCGGTGCCGGTCACCTCGACGGTGCCCGCGACGCACGGCCGCAGCCCGGCCAACTCGATGTGGCCGGCCCGTCGCTCCTTCTTGTCGGGCGGTGCGCCCGGGACCGGGAGCAACGGCCACTGTGCGGCGAGGACGGCCAGTTTGCCGCCCGGCCCGACGCGGATGCCCGCGCCCTCGGTGAGGGGGTCGGTGTACCGGTGGTTGTCCATCACCGTGATCACTCCGAACGTCCCGGGGTGCTCGTCCTGCCACGCGTTCCACGCGGCGACCGCGGAGGCCAGGTCGGGGTAAAGGACTTCTTCCGAGCTGTCGCCGGGTTCGGGGGCCCGGACGCCGACCTGCCAGTCGACGGGGCGGTCGAGGACCGCGTCGAGGCTGTCGCGGCGGCTGTAGGAGCCGGCGCCGAGGTCGCCGCCCGCTCCGTAGGCGTGGCTGACGCGCACGCGGTGCGGGCGGTCGCGGAAGGAGATCCGCCCGAGTACGGGGTCGACGAGGACGTGCCCGGCTTCGGCGGGGCGTCGCCAGGTGCTCAGGTCGCAGACGTGGAGGCGTTCTTCCGGTACGGGCTCCAGGGTGTCCGCCGCGTCCTTGGCCGCGTACACCCGGAAGACCGGGTCGACGCCGAAGAAGCGGCCGGTCGGTGCGCGTCCGGTCGACAGGGCCGCGCGCCGTTCCTCCAGTTCGGTGTAGAGGGGCCGGCGGCGCAGGAGTCCGGGCATGTTCTCCTCCTGCGCGACGTGTTCGATGTCGCTCTCGCTCGCGGGCCGGACGAACAGGGGGCGGTCGGCGCCCAGGGGGTCCACCCGGTAACGGCCGTCGTCCGGGTCGGCCGGCCGGGGGGTGACACGCTCGAGCCGGTACGAGCCGATGGGCCAGAGGAACAGGCCGATGTGCGGGATGTTGAACCAGCCCGTCTCTCCGGTGATCGTCCGGATGTCGGCGGTGTGGGCGAAGGTGTCGAAGGGCCCTCCGACCAGTTCGAGGGCGTCGGCGCGGCGCAGGTCGGCGGAGGCCGGGCGCCGCGGCCTGGGGTGGTTGACGTGCTGGGTGGTGGAGAGCAGCTCGAAGAACTCGACGGCTTTGGCGGGCCAGCCGGTGGTGTCGCGGGCGAGTTGTTCCAGCATGGCCCTGGTGCCTTTGCGGCAGCGGAAGCGCAGGGTGTTGGCGACCCAGGCCCGGCCGGTGGTGGCCACCGCGCCGGTCACCTGGTGGACGCCGCGTACGCCCAGGAGGTCGCCGATGTAGGGGATGGCCCAGGGGGCGCAGGTCTCGATGAACCAGTTCTCGCCGAGCTGTTCGATGTCGGCGTCGACGACGGCGATCTGTTCCGCCATGAGGTCGAGCAGGGCCCTGACGGCGCCGCCGGTCTCGGCGTCGGTGCGGCGCAGGGCCGCGGGCAGCAGCGCGTAGAGCCGGTCGCCGTCGGCGAGTGCGGCCTTCTGCACGGTGTCCACGGTCATGGCGTGTGCTCCACGAGGTCGGTGAGGTGGATGTCGGCCTCCGTCAGGGTCAGGAGCTGAGCGGGGCCGGCGGGCAGTACGTCGGCGCGGTCCGGTGGGTCCTCGGTGAGGTGGAGGGCGCTCAGGACCGCGCCGCGGACGCCGGGCACGCCCTGGGCGACGGCCAGGACCTCGCCGGCGGCGACGGGCTGGCCGAAGTCCCTGCGGTTGAAGGAGAAGCCGTCGGCCAGGGCCCTCGTGACGGCGATGAGGACGTCGCCGGGCAGGCGGTCGGGGGCGGTGCCGATCCCGAGCGTCACGGAGAAGGGGCGCGGGTCGTAGGAGTCGACGCGCACCTGGTGGTCGGCGTGCCGAGCGGCGTCGATGCCGGCGGCCAGCCGGGCGCGTGTGGGCTGGTCGGCGTCGACGACGAGGCGGACGAACTGCCGTTCCCCGTCCCATTCGGCGCCGGCCCTGGCCTTGCGGACGCCGGAGAAGGAGCGGGCGAAGTCCTCGTGGTCGCGCAGCGACACGATCCGGTCCAGGGTGAGGACGGTGGCGGGTGCGCTGCGGCGTGCCTGGTCCAGCCGTTCGGGGTCCTCGGCGCCGGTGGCGGGGACGGGGTTGATGACGTCCTGGAGTCCGAGGGGCCGGGACAGCAGCAGGCTGATGCGGCCGGCGTCCAGGTCGCCCGCGCGTCCGGTGCCCACCCGGTAGTCGGCGACCACGTTGTCGCGACCGGTGGGCAGGCGGGCGCCGGTGCGTCCGTCGCCGAAGCGCACGGTGACGACGCCGTCGTCGTCGATCCGGGTGGTGAAGACCCTGGCGTCGGGCGGCTGGCCGCGCAGGGTGGCGACCTCCGTCCAGCGCACGCCGTCCACGCGGATGGTGAGCGTGCTGCGGCCGCCGGAGGCGGTGGCGGCCGGTACGTGGGTCAGGGGCCGGCCGAGCAGGGTGAACGAGGGGAAGGGCACGGAGCCGTCGCCGCTGCCCAGGATCTCGGTGCGGCTCTCTCCGTCGGTCGCGGGGGCGACGTTGGCGTTGATCCGCACGGAGTCGGGGACGTAGGCGTGGGTCAGGGCTTCGGTGAGCTCCAGCGAGGCGGGCGGTCCGGTCCGCGTCCTGGAGATGCGGCGTACCTCCGCGACCTCGTCGCCGGTGCCGTCGCGCCGGCCGCGCACCGCCACCAGCCGGCCCGGTGGCGGCAGCCGCGGGACCTGTCCGGCCAGGGTGATCGTGTCGCCGGACAGCGGTGTGGTCAGCGGGTGTTCGGCGGTGGGCAGCGGCTCCGGCTGGGCGTGGACGGTGGTGGTGCGCGGCGAGAACCGCTGGATGTCCGGGCCCGTCAGCACCAGTTTGGTGACCTGGGCCTGGAGGAGGAAGTCGGCGGCCGTCTCCTCGTAGACGTCCTCGACCGTGTAGGCCTGGGCGCGGCCTTCGGCGGCGAGGACCACCCAGCTGCCGGGGACGATGCCGGGGTAGAGGCGGTCGAGCAGGATCTCGGTGGTGCCCGCGGGGAAGGGTGCGTCGGCCCAGCTGTCCTTCCGGTGTGCGTAGGGGCCGGTGACCCAGGTGGGTTCGGGCGGGGGCACGTCGCCGCCGGGCGGGACGGGTGGTTCGGGCGGGTTGGGCACCCACTCCCCCACGCGCAGGGCCACGGGCAGGGTCTCCCACGGCACGGCGTTGTGACCGAAGACGGCCGCTCGGGTGCGCAGGGCGTAGGCCTGCGCCTGCTGGGGCGGGGGGAGGATCGGTCGCAGGGAGTCGGCGGTGACCACGGTGTGGGCGGGGATCGATCCCTCGCGTTCGACCGTGCTCAGGGTCACCACGCGGCTCGCGTCCCAGGCCCTTTTCGTCGGGTTGTCCGTGCCGTCGGCGAGGAGCAGGACGACGTCCCCGGTGGTGAGGCCGGTCGCGGTGCCGTCGAGGTACCAGGTGGTGCTGCCGAGGACGAGGGGAACGGGTGCGGTGGCCGGTACGCGCAGGGCGTTCCATTCGGGGCGGGCTTCGATCTCCTCGTCGGTCTCGAAGGTGCGGGGCAGCTCGTCCTGGCCGGGGATGCTCTGCGCCCGGGTGCCCACGGCGATGCGGACCGAGGGGGGTGTGGTGACGGCGAGGAGGGCGGCGGGGATGTCGACACCGGGTGGGGGTGTGACCCGTTCGGGTTCGGTGAGGGTGAAGGCGAGGGCGGTGCCGGCCGAGACTCCGGGGCGCAGTTCGTAGCCGATGGCACGGGCGAGTTCGAGGACGGACATGCGCTCGGTGGCGGTGCGCAGGAATCCTTCGTCGGCGATGCGTTCCTGGTAGAAGGTGAGCACGTCGAGCATGGAGGCGCAGGCGTCGACGAGCGCGACGAGGGGGTCGCCGTCGTCGCGGGTGGCCAGGCGGCGCAGGACGGCGTCGCCTCCCAGCCGGTCGAGCATGGCGGCCTTGAAGGCGCCGTGGGTGCCGATGCGGTAGGCCAGCGCGTCCAGGCCGGGCGGGTTGGCCGGTGCGCGTACGGGTGCGGGGCCGGTGTCCGGGCAGCCGCAGTCGGTTCCGTTCACATTCCCCCTTCGGCGGTGATGAGCAGCCGGCCGAGCTCGGGCCGGTCGGGGTCGTTGTCGAGGCGGAGGACTTCCAGGTCGCCGGCGGTGACGCGGCCGTCGTCGAGCTCGCCGGCGGGTGGGCGGCCGAAGCGGTGGCAGGCGGTGATCGTCACGAAGGCGACGCCGGCCACGTCCATGGCGGCCCGGTGGATCTCGCTGAGGTAGAGCGTCTGGCCGAAGGTGAAGTTGTCGGGTGAGAAGAAGCCGCGGGTGCCGTTGGCCCTGGGGCGGTTGCCGAAGACGTCCAGGAGTTCCTGCTCGACGTCTCTGCGGAAGTAGCCGGGGCGGACGCAGACACGTAGGTCGAGTTCGAGGGGGACGGGGACGGGTCCGGCCACTTCGAGGTCGTAGCCGGCGATACGGAAGCGTTCGAGGTGGGCTGTGAGGTCGGCGAGGAAGGCGGGGTCCTCGACGACGGCGCCGCCGCCGGTGCGGTCGATGGTCAGGTGGACGGTGTACCAGCTGCCGGTCCACAGGAAGCGTGCCTTGGCGTTCTGCACCTCGCTGTGGCGCCGGGCCACTTCCTCCCAGTCCGCTTCGGTGACCGCGCGTTGTTGGACGCGGAAGGCCTGGGGGGCGAATTCGCGGATCTCCGCCATGGATTCGGGGCGTTGGCCGCCGGTGGCGGGCAGGGGGTTGGTGACGCGGAGGATGCCGGGCAGGTCCCACTCCAGGCGTCGCAGGGTGTCGTGTCCGACGTTGCCCTCGGGGCCGTTGCCGACGCGGTAGACGGCGCGCAGCCTGGTGCCGGCGGTCGGCCGGCGGCCGTGGGCGTCGTCACCGAAGCGCAGGCGTGCGCTGTCGTCGCGTTCGGTCTCGACCACGAAGTCGCGGTCGAAGCGGTCGCTGGCCAGCAGGTCGAGCCGGGCCTTCCAGCGTTCGTCGCCCTCGATGAGATCCACCTGGGGTACGGCGGCGCCGGGCGAGCGCCGGGTGGCATCGGCGGCGGGCAGGGTGCGGGCGCGTTCCTGCGGGTAGGGCTCGGCCTGGCTGACGGGCATGCGGGGCAGCAGGGGCCGGTAGCGTCCGGTGTCGGGTACGGGCGGCAGGTCGCTGGTGACCTCGCGTCCGTGGTCGGCCAGGACGATGTTGCCGCGGGCGACGGCCAGTGTCTGCGCGGGCCGGCCGGGTGCCGTGGCCGCCTTCACCCACAGGGGGAACGTCAGGGCGTCCGCCTGGTGCCAGCGGACGTCGACCACGTCGAGGTTCTCGATGGGATCCTTGCAGCGGACGGCCTCGACCAGCCGCACGACCTGACGATGGGTGGGGTCGGCGTCGGCCGGCAGCCCGGTCCGTCGGCCGGCCGTCTCCTCCAGGAGCAGGAGGTCACCGGGGGCCAGGGGGGTTCCGGTGTGGACGAGGGTGGTGCCGGTGCAGCCGGCGGGCAGGCAGTAGGTCTCGGCACTCCAGGTGTGAATGGGGATCTCGGACCGGTCGGCGTACAGGGTGATGTCGTGCATGGTCTGGAACGTCACGACGTCGTCCAGGGCGTCGGCCCGGTCCGGTGTGAGCGTCGGAGAGTCCTCGCGGCGGCCGAGGAGGACGCGTCTCCCGGCCGGCAGCGGTTTGCCGTCGCTCGCCGAGCCCTTGCCGACCTCGATGCTGATCCAGGTGCGGGCGTTGCAGCCGTCGTGGACGGGGTGGTCGAGCAGGCGTGCGTGACGGCGGGCGGAGATCCTGCTGCGGGCGGTTCCGAGGTAGGCCTCGGTGGCGACGGCGTCCTGGAAGTAGCTGAGCTGGTCGCCGACGTGGGCGAGGAGTTCGACGAGGATGACGACGGCGTCGGCGGGGCTGCGGTCGGTCCAGGTCGGCAGCAGGGTGCCGAGCCGGTCGAGCATGAGGCGGCGGAAGCCCTCGTAGTCCTTGGCCAGATAGTCCAGGACCGGTTCGGTCAGGGGCGCGGGGACGTTCCGCTCGGGTGGGCGGCAGTCGAACTCGGCCAGGCAGGCGATCTTGAACGAGAAGGGGACGGCGGACAGGAGGGGGTCGAAGCCGTCCGGGGGCTCGGTGGTCGCCGGTCCCTTCACCAGGCGCAGGGTGTAGGTGGAGTAGTCACCGGCCCGGTCGGTCCGGACCCGCAGGACGCGGTCGGAGTCCGGCCGGGCGTCCTCGACGGAGATCGAGGTGATCCGCTCGCCGCCCTCGATCACCAGGTGCCGGCTGTCCAGGGGCGGGGCCGGGGCGGGGATGCCGCCGGGCTGCCCGGGCAGGGGATGCACGAAGTGGACGAGGAGGACGCGCTGGTCCCCGGGGTCGAGTTCGAGGTAGTCGATGCCGTTGTGGGTGGTGCTCCCGGCGACCTTCAGCCGCCGTTCCTCGCTGACACAGGTGAAGACGGTGCCGGTGGTCGTGTCGGTCACAGCGACCACCCGAACTCCTCGACGACCCGGCGGTCGGAACCGCGGACGGTGTAGGCGACCAGGACGCGCAGGGTCTCCTGTTCGGCGCCGACCTCCACGGCGCCGACCTCGATGAGGTCGCCGAGCCAGCGCTGGAGTGCGCTGTGCACGGTGAGCTGGGTGGTCGCCGCGAGGGTCTCGTCGGCGGGGGCCAGGACGAGTTGCAGCAGGCCGCTGCCGAAGTCGGGCCGGTTGACGCGTTCGCCGGGCTGGGTGAAGAGCACCTCGCGGACGAGCGAGCGGATGTACTCCTCCCCCGCGACCGCGGTGGTGCGACCGGAGGTGTCGATGCGCAGCGGGGTGGCGATGTGGGTCACTGTCCCGTCACCTTCGTCTGGGTCGAGGCGATCACCGGTGGCCCCTGGGGGATCTGCTCGGCGCTCTGGCACAGGCCCGTGCTGGTGTTGAGCAGGGCCGGGCGCCCGTTGATCAGGACCCGGGTGGCGGGTGCCTGCCATTGGACGCGGACGCAGGGCTGGGGCTTGGTGCCGGCGCCGACGGGGACCTGGAAGGGGCATCCGGCGACGGTGGTGGTGTCGGGGAGGGTGGCGACGGCGGCGCCGCCGGCGAACACCCTGGTGTTCGAGGTGGTGGTCTGGGCGGTGGCGCCGTGCGGGCAGGAGACGGAGGCGCCGACGTGGAGGAGGGTGCCGGGCATCAGGTCACCACCAGGGCGCCTTGGTTGACGGTGACCGTGCGGCCCGTCATGGTGATGCTCGCTCCTTTGCCGTTGCTGAGGGTGATGCCCAGTTCGTTGACGGAGATCAGGGCGCCGGTGGCCGACTTGATGAGGATGCCGCCGGCGGGGCCGGGGGCGTCGGAGATGACCAGGGCGTTCTGCCGGACGGTCTGGAGGACGACGTGCGGTACGCCGGGCGGGGCGGCGAGGGCCATGGCGGGCACCTCGGCGACACTGCCGTACCAGCAGCCGGTCCAGATGGGGTAGTGCGAGTCGCCCTGTTCGTACTCGACCCACACGCCGGCGCCCCGGGTGGGCAGCATCCAGGTGCCGTGCTGCGCGCCGGTGGCGGGGAAGCTGGGCATGGCCCAGGTCGAGGGGCCGGGGCCGGTCACGTCGGGCACCTGGACCAGCAGCCGGCCGGTCTTGAGGGGGTCGATGTCGTTGATGACCGTGCCGCGGTATTTGCCGAAATAGCGTTTGCTCATGGACTGACTGCTCCCGAGGTGGCCACCTGGGCGTTGCGGCTCAGGCTGAACCGTTGCGTGAACTCGCCGGGCTTGAGGGTGCTGGTGACGCTCTTGACGTAGTACTCGCCGTCGTACGCGGGCCCGGCGCCGCGTACGCCGACCAGGCGGCGGGCCTGGAGGAGCCGGCCGTAGCGCAGGACGTCCAGCGACCCCGAGGCGGAGACGACGTTCGCGGACTGGGCGGCCCTGGCCAGCGCCCGAGCGGTGGTCTCGACGATGTCGTACTTGGCGGTGGCGTCGTCGCGTTCGTGGGTCTGCTCGGACGCCGACGCCTTGCGCCCGGCGTTGATCGGCTTGACCGTCAGGGGGAGCGGGATCTTGCGTCCGAGCGGCGGGTTGAGGGGGGTGATGTCCGGCACGGGGACGGAGATGGTCAGGTGGGCGTGCGGCAGGTGTCCGAGGACCACGGGCACGGACTTGGAGATGCCGTCGAAGGAGAAGGACAGCGATTCCACGTTGGTGGCCGCGTCCATGTTCACGCTGAGCGCCGGCTGCGCCTGGCCGGCGCGGATCTCGGGCCCCCAGTAGGCGAGGTTCCGGCCGGGGCGCGGGCCCGGTTCGACGTAGAAGACGTAGCCCGCGTCGTCGGCCAGCTTGGTGACGTACTCGTAGTCGGTCCCCTGCTGGTTGGGGATCCGCTGGAGGGGGTTGGGGGCGAGGAGCAGGACGCTGGGCACGATCTGCGGAACGATCCCGTACATCGCGTACTTGGCGACGATGAAGCCCACGCACAGCTCGGGCGGCATGGCGGGCAGGGGCAGCCAGGACATGTCGACGAGGTCCATCATCTGGGTGACGTCCACGCCGGTGAGGGTGAGGGTGGACTGCCCGGTGTCGTTGGAGGGCACCAGGTCGTGGCGGGTGATCACGCCGTCCATCAGGACCGTCGGTACGCCGTCGACGTGGACGACGAGGATGACCCGGTTGGGCGGGTCGAGGCCGCGGCCGGGCAGCAGCCGGGTGTTGAGCATGCCGTCCTTGGCGAGGGCGAACTTCAGCTGGAAGCCGCTGCGCTGCCCGGCGGCCACGGTGACCTGCGCCTCCAGCAGCGCGTCGACGACCTCGGCGGGCACCGGCTCGACGCGGACGGCGCCGATGAGCAGGGTGAAGGTGATTCCTTTAAGCACCGCCGCCTCCGGGGATGCCCTCGGCCGCCGTCACCCGCAGGACGCGGCCGGGGTAGGCCGTCAGGTCGGCGGGCCGCGGTTCGAGGCCGGTGTCGGCGAGGCGCCAGAAGAGCGTGGGGTCACCGAAGACCTCCGCCGCGAGGGTGTCGATGCGGTCGCCGTCGCGGACGCGGACCCGGCCCACGGTGGCGAGCCGGTCGGGCTGCGGAACGAAGCGGCGCCGCAGGTACACGGTGGAGGTGCCGTCGGGGTTGGTCAGTTCGGCGGTGGGGATGTCGCGGTAGCGGCTGTTGGGCGCGTGGTGGACCGGCGGGGCGGTGGTGACGGAGGCGAGGAAGGCGGCGGGGTCGATACTCATGGCAGGGCTCCGATCCCCAGCGTGTCGATGCCGGCGGAGGCCTGCCGGGCCGCGAGCTGTTCGAGCCGCTGGTGGTGGGTCATGGCCAGACCGCCCGCCCCGCTGGCGAATCCGACGTCGTTGACGGTGGACACGCGCATGCCGAGATGGACCTTGGCCCGCGTCGGGTTGAGCCGGGCGTCGAAGCTCTCCTCCGTGATGGAGAACTCCGTGATGCGCACCGGCGTGATGTGGTCCTTGGACCACACGAAGAGGGTCAGCGGCGCCGGGGTGGGCGCGATCTCCAGCGCCCCGGCGGCGGCCAGCGCGGCCGATCCGCGCACGGCGTCGGCGGACGGGTACACCATCGTCTCCAGGACCGCGAGCTGCGCGCGCAGCCCCACCTCCACCACCGTGGGGTGGGCCTCGGGGAACTCCAACTGGTCGGTGGCGTCGAACTCCGCGTCCAGCGTGATGCTCTGCTGGGGCGGCCCGGTCAGGCGCAGCGCCTCCGCCCGGGCCCCGGCGTCGCCGCCGGCGCCCCGGATCTGGAAGGTGCGGGTGACGGTGTCGGGGTTGTACTGGAGGCTGATCACGCGGCGCACGGCGTTGCTGGTGGCGTCGAGGAGGACGAGGCCACCGCGGACGGTGCGCGGGGAGACCTGGGGGCTCATCGCTTCTTCCTCTTGATCCAGCGCAGGGCATCGATGAGATCGACGCTGCCTTCGATGGGGGTGGGCAGGCCCTGGCGACGCAGTTCCTCGTCGCTGCGGTCCTTGAGGGTGTTGCCCTCGCGGCTCAGCTCACGGCCGACGGCGACGCGGGTGCCGAAGTTGGCGAACGACTTGGCGTCCTCCTCGGAGAAGCCCAGGGAACGGTAGTTCTGGTACCAGCGGAGGGTGAAGGCTTCGGCGGCGGCGCCGGTGCGGGCGTCAATGGTGCCGGCGCCGTGGTCGGTGAACACCTGGCGCAGGGCGGGCCAGTCGACGAGCGGGCGGGTCGACGAGAAGGGCTGCGGTGGGGGCGCGAACACGTCGGGCCTGAGCACGGAAGGCCCCGGTGCCTGGGGCTTCAGATCGGGCAGGGGATCGCGTGGCGCCTCCCGCCCGGGCAGGTGGGGTGGGCGCAGCTGTACGTCCGGCACCGGGGGCAGGGTGCCCGGCGGCAGCGGGAGGCCCACCGGAGGCTTGAGCTCCAGGTGGGGTACGAGGCGGGGGCGGGTGCCCAGGGGCGGGGCGGGTGGGGAGGCGGGCTCGGAGATTTCGGTCAGCCTGATGCCGGCTCTGCGGTTGGCGGCGGGGTCGGGGCCGAATTCATCCGTCGCCCCATGGGCGTGCAGGCGGACGACCGATCCCTCGGGCAGAAGGGGGGAGAGCGCGGCGGCGACCATGGCGGCGCGGTGTGCGGAGAGGTTGAGGTTGTGCTCGGCGGCGCCCTCGCTGCTGGCGTAGCCGTCGATGTCGACCTGGAGGGGCCGGTTGCCTTCGAGGGCGGGCTGCAGGGCCTTCAGGTCCAAGCCGCCGAGCGAGAGCGAGTCGTGCTGGAAGAGCACGCGCGCGTGCTCGGCGGTCGGGCGGGTGCGGACGATGTCGAAGGGCGTGGTCGGTGGCCCGAGGTGCTTGGTCTCGGTCGGTTGGCGTTCCTGGCGTTGCAGGGCGGTGCGGCCGGCCCGGCGTTGTTGCAGGACGTGGACCAGTTCATGAGCGAGCACGTCGTGGTCGGCATCGGAGGCGAGGACCACATGGTCGCCGACGGTGTAGCCGCGGGCGTGCTCCTCGTCGGCGGCATCGGCCGCGGCGGCGTCGTCGTGGACGCGTACCCGGCTCAGGTCGGCGCCGAGCCGCCGCTCGAAGAACAACCGCCGGTCGTCGTCGAGAGGGCGTCCGACGCCGGGGCAGGGGCGGGGACTGTCCGTGTGGGGCACATCGCCGGTCGGTGTGCGGCCGAGGGGGTCGGTGGTGCGCAACGCGGCCTTGGCCGTCCTGTCGGCCTCGTGCTCGGCGCGCCGCCGGCGCGGTGCCGGGCCGTCGCCGGAGCGGTGGGGCAGGTCGCGGGGCATACGGGTGTACGGGGTCACGGTCGCCTCCAGGTGATGTCGCGGGCGACGGCACGGTCGATGCGGCCGCTGAGGAGCCTGGGTTCCCAGCCCGGGCTCAGGACGATGGCCAGGTCGTGCAGGCCGGTGATCACGATCGCGCCGGTACGCAGCCCGGGGCCGCCGGGCAGGTGGACCTCCGTCGTCTCGATCTTCGCCTGGGCCAGATTGGCCCGGTCCTGTCTCACGGTGCCGGGGAGCTCGCCGGTCAGCAGGAGGCTGCTGAGCGCGTCGGGTGCCAGGATCACCTTGCCGGTGACCTTGCCCCGGCCGGCCTCCGCGAGGTCGATGGGGAGGGGACGGGCGCTGCGTGCGGCGAGGTCGAGGGTGATGGCGCGCAGTTCGACCGGGCTGGGCGCCGCGCCGGGCTTGGAGGGGGTGTCGAGGCGGTTGCGCAGCTCGCCTTCGAGGTTGAGCAGGCGCCACAGGCGGATCTGGCGTGCGAGGTCGGCCTGGCGGAGTTCGTCGCGGTCCAGGTGCCACACGGCCAGTGGCAGTTCCAGGGCGCCGCTCGGCCCGGGCATGGGTGGGCCCATCGCCGGGTCGGCCTGGACCGTGGGGAGGTAAAGCGTGAGATCCAGTTCGGACTTGCCGGCGGGGATGTCGAAGCGCACGAGCGCCAGGTAGCCGCCGATGATCTGCCGCTCGATCTCCTGGTAATCGAGCCGTCCGTCAGTGACTTTCAGATCGACGGGCGTGTCGGTGCGGAACCAGCCGGTGGCCGTCTGGTGGATGGTGAATGTGATGGTGCCCTGCAGCGAGTCGAAGACCTGGCGGTAGGGGCCGAGGCGGGTCAGCAGCTCCGTCCACGGCTTGGCCGCGGGCGGCGCGGCCGGTTGCTGGGACAGGTCCAGGCGGAGGGAGGCGTCGTCGACGACCAGTTCGGGGATGGTGACGTGCTCGGCCTTCTGCAGGGTGGCGCGGATTTCGCCGGGCGCCCTGGCGCTGTCGACGGTGACCTCCAGGCCGGCGTCCGCGTTCTCGTAGGAGAGTCCCTTGAGGCCGAGCTCGGTGATCGTGAGCTGGTTCGTGCCGCTGTCGAACCGGGCTCGCTCGGCACGTACTCCGCCCGCCTCGGGCGGCTGCCCGGGGCCGAGGCCGACGAGACGCAGCCGGTGCCGCGGGGTTCCCGGGAAGAGGGCCTGGAGCGCGGTGATGCTGGGGTGGCGCAGGTCGACGACCACTCCCCCGCCGCTGAGGTGGTCGACGTCGATGCGCTCGACGGCCACCCGTGCGGTGGCGTCCGGGAGGATGCCCTCGATCCTGGCGCGCAGCTTGGGCAGCAGCAGGGCGTCCGAGGTGCCGGCGGCGGCTCCCGGGCCGGTGTCCCCGGTGACGTGCAGGTGCAGTTCGGGGATGGTCCAGCCGCCGCCGGGTGCGGTGGGGGCGGCGATGGCCGCTCCCTGGGGCGGCAGCACCAGGCTCGTGCCGCGCAGCGATCCGGTCTCCCCGGGGGCCAGCCACAGCTCCACCGGGCGGCCGGCTCCCCCCGGGTCGGGGGGCAGCAGGGTGGGCAGGGTGACCTTGAGCCCGTCGACCTCGATGACGTCGATGCCGAGCTCTCTGAGGAGGATGCGGCGGATCGGTGAGGCGTCGTGGCCGGCGGCCTTACGTTCGGCGGCGTTGCGCAGTTCCACGCGGAACTTGGCGTGCGGGCGGCGCAGGACGACGCCGCGGCCTCCGCCGATGCTGTCGATGCGCAGCCCGGGCGAGGCGTAGTGGATCCGGTCGACGGTGATGTCGGCGATCTGCAGGCCCGGTTCGGCGCCGGGGCCGAATTCGATGCCGTCGGGGCCGATGGCGACGACGCCGGTGTCCAGTCCGGCGATCCTGACGTGGGCCTGGGCCTCCTGCTCGGGTGTCCGGGCGCCGGGCGGGCCGGGTTCCTCCCCCGCCACGTCGGCGTCGGCCGTTCCCCGGGCGCGCAGGACCACGCGCCCGCCGGAGGCGAAGGCGGCGTGGATCGTGGTGGCCTCGACGGTCGCCCCGAGCCGCAGGTGGTCGGTGAGCTGTCCGTGGAACTCGACCGCCGCCGAGCCGACGTCCAGGCTCCCTTTGTCGATGCCGCGTGTCGCCGACCAGTCCAGGTCGAGCAACCGGATGTCGCGGATCTCCAGCGGCGGATGTCCCGTTCGCCGGGGAGCGTCGGGTCGTCCCAGTTCGAGGATGAGGGAGCCCTGCTGGTAGCGCAGATGCTCGGCGGTGATGGCGGCGATGCCGAGGTGGTCGACATGTACGCGTACGGGCTGCCCGGGGGGCGTGGTGAGGGAGCCGACGGCGTACAGTCCGATCAGTGCGGCGGGGCCCCGTGAGGTGATCTCGGCTCCGTCGGCGGTCCGCCAGCGCAGCTTCTCCACCCGGAGTTCGGGCACCTTCAGCTCGCGGACGGTCCATACGTCGCCGGAGTGGTGCACGGAGGCGCCGACGGTGAGCCGTTTGATCCGGACGCGGCCGCTCCTGGTGCTGAGCACGCCCTGGGTCAGCTGCAGTCCGGTCAGATCGATCCGCTCGCCGCCCTGCTCGGCGTCGGCCCCCGCCTGGACGACGAGGGTGCCGGTCAGCTGTGGTCGTCCCGTCGCGGTGACGCCGGACAGCACGCCCGAACCGCCGCCGAGCGCGCCCAGCGCCACGTCGAAGCGGAGCTGGTCGAGGCCACCGATCTCGAAGCGGCGCGGCGGCTGGTCGTCGGCCCGCGCGGTGCCCAGGCGGAAGACGTAGTCCTTGACGTCGATGTTGAGCAGCGATCCGGAGGTGATCTCGGCGCGGAACGGGGTGCCCGGCGCGTTCCGTTCGAGGAGGAGCCGGTCGGCGCTGACCCGGTCCAGGCGCAGGTGGGGCACCCTGACGATCCAGCCGGGGCCGTCCGTGCCGGCGGTGCGGTGGAGTTCGGCGGTGAGCTCGATCCCGGTGACACGGGTGGTGCCGGTGGAGTGCAGCCAGACGCCGCTGGTGCGGTAGTCGAGGCCGGCCACCGTGGCGGAGGCCACCGTCAGGCGCGGCAGCCGCAGCCCCAGGGCCGGGCCGCCGGGTGTGACGCGCAGGACTTCCAGTTCGCCGGCCAGGCCGTTGACGCCGATCTCGGTGGCCCGGTTGCCCGCCCAGTCGACGACGGCTCCGGTGGCCTTGAGCCGGTCCGCGTGGAAGGTGATGTTCTGCCGCCCGGGTCCGCCGGCCCGGTCGCCGCCGCGGCTGGTCCACGTGGCGCCCACGCCCCCGCCCGTGATCTTCTCCGCCGTGAAGTAGCCGCCGTAGGAGACGTCTTCCGCGGTGAAGGACTCCGCGACGGCCTCGCCCCGCTCCAGGCGGGTCAGCGCGGGCCCGATCAGCAGGTCGGCGCCCACGCCCTGGGCGTGGACGCGGGCCGCCCGGAAACCGAAGAGGCGCTGCAGCTCGTCGCGGGCGTCGTCCAGCTTGCGCCTGTCCCCCGGGCTCAGTGCGTGCTCGCGGGCCTGCTGCTGCGATTTCTCGTAGTCCTCGACCTGCTTGACGAGCGCGCCCAGCCGCTTCCTACGGTCCTCGGGCGTGCCCGGTGGCAGGCTGTCCAGCTGCTTCCGCAGGGATGCGGAGGGCGGGATGTCGCCCCGCTGTTGGATGGCGGTGGCCACGGATTCCTCGGCCCGGAGGGGCAGTACGGCGGGTGCCGTCGTGGCCGTGGACGGGGTGTGGCCGGCGCGCTGGCGGAATTCCGCGATCCGCTCGGGGTCGGTGACGAACACCGACGACAGGGGGGCGGTGTCCGGGCCGAATACCGGTGCGGACACCTCACCCGTCACACCGGAGAGTTCGATCTTCTCCGACTGGACGTCCCCGTCCAGGCCTTCGAGCGCGATGCGTTCGATGTCGAGGACCGCCCCGCCGGTCATCTCGCGTTCGAGGGCGGCCGCCTCGCGGCGTTCCGCCTCGGTGACGGTGCCGGGGTCGCGTACGTATCGGCGCCGCAGCTCGGTCAGCCGGCTCTCGCGCCCCTTGAGCGCTTCGAGTTCCGCTTGTGTCTGTGCGATCCGCCGCTCGAGCGCGCCGCGTGTCGCGGCATCGGCTCGGCGATCGACCGCGCGGGCGAGCCGGCGCCGCAGCACCTCCTGCAAAGATCGCAGGTAGGCGGGCCGGTTGAGCCCGACCCCGAGCAGGACGTTGTCGATACGCGCGGAATGCGCGGTGATCCCGGAGCCGTAGGCGATACCCGCGAACTCGACGCTGCCGAGAGTCACCCGGAGTCCGCGCAGCGAGAAGGCCGAGCGGGCCGCCTGCTGGGTCTTTCCCACGGTCCGGACGAGCTCGATGACGGTCGACACGAGTGGCCCGACGATGGGGATGGGCAGGGCGTAGTCGCTTCCGGGCGCCGTGGGGAGGGGCTCGTCCATGCCGGTCTCGCTCCGGAGGAGGCCGAGTGTGTGCACGGCGAGACGCGCGATGCCCACCAGCAGGTCGTCCCCGGTGATCAGCAGGTCGGTGATCTCGGCCTGGGAGAGGGTGAGGCTCACCGCGTCCGGCCGGTCGTCGCGACGCGGCGGGAACTTCGCCACTCCGGACAGCCCGGTCAGAACGATCCGGTTGCCGCGCAGGGCGCTTCCGGAGGAGATCTGATTGAGCGACGTCACTTCGAGGCGGGGCAGGCTGAAGGTCAGCAGTCCCGTGGGCGGGTCGTAGAGCAGCGTGAGCTGGTTGCTTCCTTCGGCCGACGCTGCCGTGGGGCCCGGGCCGCCGGTCCGCTCCTTCTCAGGACCGGCCAGGACGGCGGGGCCGAGTGACCCGCCGAGCAGGTCCTGGACCGCGCCGAGGTCCAGTTTCTCGACGCCGACGCCGTGTTTCCCGGCCCGCAGGCTTCTGCCCAGCGTGCTCAGTGCGCGCAGCTTCACCCACAACCAGCCGCCCACCCGCCGGATCACGCCCCACAAATCCTGCGGGGCCTCTTCCAGGGGCAGCCGTTCCGCTTCGTAGCGCGTGCGGTGCGGTTCGGCGTAGAGCTTGAACGCCTCCACCATGGGCTTCAGATCCTCGACCGCGAACGCCCGGGTCTCGCGCGACCGGTCGAAGACGAACCGCCGCAGGCCGAGCTCGATGGCCAGGCGTACGAGCGTCCGCAGTTCCGCCGCCCGTGGGCCTGCCCAGAGCCTGTTGTCCCGCAGCCGCTCCTGGATCCGGTCGCGTTCCTGTCCGTGCCGGTCAGCGAAGAGGTGGACCCCGCTCGCGTGCCGCATCTCCACGGTCATCGCGTCGACCATGGCGCCCCACTGACCACTGGCCTCCAGCTCCCGCCGGTCGGCCTCGGGGAGCAGCCGGACCAGTTGGAAGGCGATGAACGCCTCGTGGGCGGAGACCGACCACGAGGAGAAGAGGATGCCGATGATGGGGACCTGGTGCCAGAAGTTGCGTCTGATCAGGTCGTTGACCTGCCTCCGGTTGTGCTCGGGGTCGCGGAGCGCGGCGATGCGGCGGACGAGGGTCAGGTTGTCGATGTCGAAGAGGAAACGGTCGGGCAGGGCCACCAGGATTCCGCTGAGCAGGCCGAGCTGGTCGAGGCGGAGCACCACCGCGCGCCGCACCTCGTCCCGGCGGGCCTCGGGGACGTGCTCCCCCACCCCGTTGACGCGCAGCAGCAGTCCGGGCGCGCGGGCCTCGTCGATCCCCTCGCGGGTCGCCGCCAGGACACGTTCCCAGGCGGCGCGGCCCGCGTCGTCGGCGAGGGCGCCGGAGACGCGGGAGGCCACGTCGGCCAGCCGGCCGTCCGGGCCGCGCTCGACGACGATGCCCTCGTAGTCGCCACCGCGTCGTTCCTCGGGGATGTGGTCCTCCAGCCGGCGGAACCATAGCCCGTTGTCCAGCCGTCGCCAGCGTTCCTGGTCCGCCGGTGGCAGCCGTCTGACGATCTGGTAGGCCAGCCATGCCTCGCCGGCGCTGATGCCGCCCAGGCCGAAGATGCCGTGGAGGAAGCCGTAGGAGAGGAGTTCACGCAGCCGTGCGAGGTTGGCGGCGACCGGACGGTGGCGGACGACCTCCAGCAGGACCTTGCCGTACGAGTCCTTCTCGCTCCGCTCCCCCTCCGGCAGCCCGTCGACGATGCGCTCGACGACGCCGCCGTGCTCCAGCTGTTCCACGACCTCGCCCAGGCGCGGTGACAGCGGCCGGTCGCTCGGGGCGCGCTCGCCGTCGGCGGGTCCGGGCAGCAGGTCGCGCAGCAGGTCCAGGGCCTCGTGGACGGCCTGCCGGCCGGAGCCGCGCATACGGTCGCGGACGGCGGAGGCGATCTTCTTCAGCCTCTCGTCGCCGCTGGGTCCCGGCCGCCCCTCCAGGCGCTCCGGCTCCTCGGCGGCCCGGGCCTTCCTCCGGCGTTCCCCCTGTGCCTCGTCCAGGACCGGGGCCTGCATGATCTCCAGCACCTGGGCGCGTGCGGAGCCTTGGAGGAGCTCGGTGAACGTGCTGCCGGGCAGCTCGCGCAGCACCTCCACGATGGTGGCGCGCTCGGCGGGGGGCGCCTGCTCCAGGTTCATGCCGTCGAACAGGTGCCGGTCCAGGCGGCGCCTGTCGTCGGCGGGCATCGCGCCGTACCAGGCGAGCACGGACTGCTGGTGCCGGCGGCGGTGGCCGTCGCTCAGCTGCTCGGCCAGCCGTGCGAGGTACGGGGTGCCGACCGCGCGGGCGATCGCGGTGGAGGTGGCGAACTGGTACTGGTCCAGGACGAGCAGGACGTACGAGACGTCGGCGTCGTCGATCCCGGTGAGCCAGCCGCCCCTCAGCCGGGCCCGGATGACCGTGATCTCGCGGGCGTAGGTGTCGAGGACCTGGGCCCCGATGTCGGCTGCCGCCGCCCCGTCCGGGAGTGCCGCGGTCGCCGCGGTGAGTTCGCGGCCCTCGGCGAAGTCGGCCGCGGCGCGGGCCGCTTCGGCCTCGGCGTCGACGAGGGTGGCGACGGCGGCGAGGTGCCGGCGGGCGTGGCGCTGGGCCAGGTGGGCGGCCTCGTGCGCGAGGAGTGCGCGGCCGGCGGGGGTGGCGGGGTCGTAGCGGTCGGGGTGCAGCCAGATCACGCCGTCGGCCATCAGGCCGCGGGCGCCGCGCGGCGCGGTCCGGCGCGCGGCCTCCTCGTCCACCACGACCTTGGCGGCGGCGAAGCGGAAGCCGAGCTGTCCGGCGAGTCTGGCGAGCAGGTGCGCGGTGCGGTCGGCGCGCGCGCTGTCGGCGTCGACGATGCGCGGGTGGATGCGTGTTCCCGGTCGCCGCCGCCGGTCCGGGGTGAGGGACGCTCCGCGTTCGGGCACGAGCCGGTTGCGGCGGGTGCCCAGGGAGGTGGGGGACGCGGCCGCGGTGCCGGGGCGGTTCGTCGTCCGTTTCGCCGGGCCGCTCATCGCAGCCCTTCGTAGACGGTACGGGCCAGGCGCTCGGCCAGCGCCTCGGTGCTCGCCGTCGGGCCGGAGGCCAGGGTGAGGGGCCGCTCCGGGGCGGTGAGCCCGCCGGTGGACCAGCTCGGCGGCACGCCGCGGTCGTACAGCAGCCGGGCGAACGCCGCCTCGAACGCCGGGCCCAGCAGGTCCGGCCGCGCCACCTCCACACCGTGCACGGCGATCTCGCCGATGCGCAGCTCCACGTCCGCGTCCCCGTCGTTCACGCCCATCCCCCGGCCTCCACGGCGGTGATCGGCCGGTCGAGCTTGGCGTACTCGCCGCGCGCCGCGCGCAGGACGTGGCCCATGGTGACCGGCTCGTCGGCGTCGGCGGCGAGGAAGGCGGCCTGGAGGGCGATGTTGCGGATGCTGCCGCCGGTGACGTTGAGCTGCGCCAGCCGTTCGGGGTCCAGGCCTCTGGTGGGCACCTCCGGGGGGAAGACCACGCGCCAGATGTCGGCCCGCTGGGCGGGGTCGGGGAAGGGGAAGTGCACGACGAACCGCAGCCGGCGCAGGAACGCGTGGTCGAGCGCGGAGCGGGTGTTGGTCGTGAGGACGGCGAGGCCGCGGTAGCACTCCATGCGCTGCAGGAGGTAGCTGACCTCGATGTTGGCGTAGCGGTCATGGCTGTCGCGGACCTCGGTGCGTTTGCCGAAGAGGGCGTCGGCCTCGTCGAAGAGCAGCACCGCGCCGCCCTTGTCCGCGGCGTCGAAGACGGCCCGCAGGTTCTTCTCCGTCTCGCCGATGTACTTGCTGACCACGGCGGACAGGTCGATGCGGTAGAGGTCGAGGTCGAGTTCCCCGGCGATCACCTCGGCGGCGAGCGTCTTGCCGGTGCCCGACGGGCCGGAGAACATCGCGCTCACGCCGAGCCCGCGCCGGGAGAGCCGGTCGAACCCCCACTCGTGGTGGACCTTGGCCCGGCCCCGCACCTGGGCGGCGATGTCGCGCAGGGTCGCGTACTGGTCGGCGGGCAGCCGCAGTTCGGACCAGCGTGCCCGGGGCTCGATGCGCTGGGCCAGGTCGCCCAGGCGCGATCGCGAGCGGGCCTGGCACAGTCGCCACAGGGACGCGGCGGAGGGCGCCATGCTGTCGGCGGCCGCGTCGGCGATGTCGGCGTATCCCACGTCGAACTGTGTGGTCGCCTCGTCGACGTGACGGGCCAGCCGGTCGTCCGAGCGGATCTCGTCGTCGAGCACCGCCCGCCACAGCTGCCGCTGCTCCGCCCGCGGCGGCCGCCCCACGGCGATCGGGGCCGCCGCGCCCGGCACGGGCACGGGGTCGGCCGCGGCCAGCACGACGGGCACGTCGACGCGGGCGGTCAGTGCCGCCACCGCCTGCCGCTCCAGCGGACCGCCGTCCGGGCAGTCGATGATCAGCACGGCGCCGTCGAGCAGCGCCTCGCGCTCCCACAGCCGCGCGAACGTCTCCCGCTCCACCACTCCCGGCGGCAGCTCCGCCGCGCTCACCGAGTACACCGGCAGCCCGTCGGCGGCCTCCGCCACCACCACGCCGAGGTCGCGTGGCTCCGGGCCGTGAAGGACCACAGCGGGCACCGGCCCCGTCCGGGGCGCGGCCCATACCGCGCGCACCTGGTCGGCGACGGACACCAGGCTGGCGGGCAACGGCAGCGCGGGGCGGCGCACCGGCACCAGGTACGGCTGGAGGCGGCGGTCGAGCCGGGACACCCCGAGCAGGCTGTGCAGCACCCGCTCGTCGATCTGCAAGGGGGCGTCCACGAGCCGGCCCTCGCCCACGTCGACGAGGCGGCCGGAGCGCAGCGGCCCGTCCGGTGTGATGGCGCTCCAGTGCGGCTCGTCGAGGGCGGCGAGGGCGAGTCCGAAGGTCGGATGGTCGTGGGCCCCGCCGTTGGCCAGGGAGCACACCGCCCGGATGCCGGGGTCGAGTTCGTCGGCGGCGGTCAGCAGCAGTACGTCCCGCTCGAACGCGGTGAGCCGGTACGCCCACGCGAGGGCGTCCAGCGCGGACCTGCCGGGCAGGGCGGCGGCCGCCTCCTCGCACGCCTGCCGCGCCTCGGCCGGCTCCGGGTCGTCGTCCGCGATCAGGCCGGCGTACCGGCGCAGCCTGGTCTCCATCCCGGTGACCGCCGCCGCCAGCCACCGGTGATTGGCCCGCGCCCACTCGCCGTTCACAGTGTGACCTTCGGCAGGGCGTAGCGGCCGGACCCGTCCTTGGCGAGCGGGCTCTCCGCGCCGTCGACCGACAGCCGTACGACGTAGTCGCCGCGCGGGACGCGGGCGAACGGGAAGGCGATCGTCGCCGTCTCCCCCGCCCCGGGTGGCACCCCGTTGTCGGGAGGGGCCGCGAGCGCGATGCTGCGTGCCCGCCGCCCGGCGGTCGGGGTCACCTCGTTGAGCAGCAGGGTGACCCGCTGCCGCGCGGTGACCGGCGGGTTGAGGGCGATGTCGACGCGGCCCGTGCCCACCTGCACGTCGCCGGCGGTCCCGGTGCTCGTCACCCGCGCCTCCACTGTGGCGATGGCCGGGGCCAGGACGAAGGCCATGGAGTTCGACGGGTAGGCGGCGTGCGCGGTCTCCGGGTGGCCGAGCGCCACGTTCATCCGTACCTGGGCCGCGACGACGCCCGCGCGCAGCGGTGGCATCACCTCCGCCAGGCGCACGGTGATCGTCCCCGGGGTGATCTCCTCGGCGACCGTCAGGGGGTGCTCGGCCTCTCCCAGCAGGAGGACACCGTCGGTGGCGAAGTCGCGGCCGCGCAGGACGACGGTGCTGCCGGCGGTGATCGGGGCGCCGCCCGCGGCGTTCTCGACGGCGTCGAGCACCGGGGGCAGCTGGGCGAGGCCCCGCGAGGACACGCCGCCGTCGGCGACGGGCAGCGCGGGCCGGCGCGGGCGTTGGCTGTCGATGAGCACCGCGCGGGCCGTGTAGCTGGCCGTGGGCCGGTAGTGCGCCTGCAGCGCGGACCACACCTTCGACATCTCCTCGGCCGTCATGACGGTGGGGGTGAGCCGGATGGTCTCCACCTGCTCGGCCAGGCCGGATTCGCGCAGCACCGGCGGCAGCGTCGGGTCGGGGGTGCCCGGGTTGAGCGCCTCCCTGATGAGCGGCCGGGTGAGCAGCGGCTCGTCGTGCAGGGCCCGCAGGGCGTGCCCGAGCACGATCTCGCCGATGTACATGTCCGCTCCGTAGGCGGTGAGCAGGTAGTGGAGGTCGAGGGCGAGGGGGTGGGCGTCGACGCCGGCGCCCGTGGAGTCGGTGGAGGGCAGACCGGTGTTGCGCAGGGCCTGGTTGGGGGTGACCTGGTGGAGGAAGACATTGAGCTGGGTCGGTTCCCCGCTGCCCACGGGGATGCGGTCCGGTGGCAGCGCGCTCACCGTCACGTCGCCCACGGCGCCGGACAGGCCGGCGGCGGTGAGGTGGTGGTTGAGCCGGTTGCGCAGGACCGCGGTGACGGCGGCGAGGGCGTACCCGTTGCTCACGCGCCACCTCCCAGACCCGCCAGGTAGTCCTCCAGGGAGGGCACGGTGGAGGGCCGCGCCGGCGCGGGCGCGTAGGCCACCGGGGGTACGGGACGCGGCGTGGCGCGGACGTCCACGCGGCCGACGGAGACGGTGATGACGGGAGGACGGGGCTGGGGAGCGGGGTCGCGGGGTGCCTCGGGTGCGGGGGTGAGGTGCGCCATGACCGGCCTGTCGGCCGTGGGGCGGCGGTCCGGGGTGGAGGGGTGGGGCTCCTTCAGACGGGTGACGACGCGGGCGGGGGCGCGTGTCGGCTGCTGGCCGTCGGTGTCGGGGGGTGGTGGCGCCGTGTGGGCGGGTGGCGTGGCTGGGGGGTCGGGGGTGGCGGCGGGACGGACCGGTTCCGGCGTCGACGGCGGGCTCAGGTGTACGGGGGCGGGCGCCTCGGCGGGGCGGTTGGTGACGGGGAGGGGAGGGCCCACCGTGACGGGGGATGGTGCCGCTGCCGGTGGCGGGGCTTGGGCGGGCGTCGTGGGCTCTGATGTCGGCGCGGTGGTGTGGTCGGCGCCGGGCGAAGCCGTCCGGCGCGCTGTCGGCCGGGGAGGTGTCGATCGGGGAGGTGCCTCGTCGGAGGGCACGGCTACGGGCCGGTGCTGCGGGCGGGGAGTCGGCGTGGTGCCGGGGCGCGGGTCGGCGGCCGCTGGTGCGGGCTGCGCGACGTTCACGGGAGCGGTCCGCCGACGTACGGTGAGGGTCCGCCCCGCGGGGGCCTCCTGAGAGGCTTCCCAGGAGCGGGAAGGTTCCTCCCCCAGCCCGGTGAGCCCGAGCACGGGTGCCTCCTGTGGTTCGAAGCGCGAGACCGGCCGGGCCCTCAGCGTCGTCGCCCGCCCGACCGCGACCCGTGCCAGGGAGCGCAGGTAGCCGCTCATCCGATCAGCTCCAGGTAGCCGGCCCGGCGCAGTGGGTCGATGCCGAGGCATTCGCGCTCGCTCCAGCCGTAGCTGCCGGCGAGCCGGTGGACGTCCAGCAGCAGTCGCCGGGCGCGCGCCTCCAGCTCGTCCCAGTACAGGGACACCGGGTCGAGGACCAGCTCGAAGGTGTGCCCGCAGCCGGGGCAGGAGGAGGTGAGCCGTAGGTCCGCGTGCGGGTCGCGGCGGGCGAGTTCGGTGTCGAGCGCGTGGAGCAGCTCGGCGGGGAGGTCCTCGGCCGGGCTGGGCACGCCGTCCTGGTGGAAGGCCACCACGCATGAGTTCAGGAGCACGCGGGCGGCGGTATCGGCGTCGGCGGATGAGCCCACGAGGGTCTGGAGGTCACCGACGGTGGGCAGGCGGAAGCGGACGACGGCGTCGCCGCCGCCGCGGAGCTCGCCGCCGGCATCGCTCCCGGTGGCGGGGCTCTCGTCCGTGTCGTCGAGGAGTTCGCTCAGGTCGACGGCGACCTCCAGCCGGGCGTCGCAGGACGGGCAGGTCGTCTCCCCCTCCAGCCGGCTCCCCAGGGTGTCCCGGCGGTCGCGCAGCAGCAGGAGGTTGCTCCTGCCGGCGGTCAGCCCGGCCAGCTCCTCGGCGGGGGTGCCGGGGCAGGCCGCGGCGAGCAGGAGGAGCCGTCTGTCCTCGGGGCGCCTCGTGCCCGCGCTCCACACGTCGAGGATCCGGACGTCGTCCATGAACGTGGCGCCTAGGGCTCGACGTACGTCGGTTCGGTGGGCTCGACGACCTCGTAGTCGCGTTCCCAGCCCTCGTTCTCGAGCTTGAGGTGCTGGATGGCCACCGCGTTGGCGTTCGCGTCCAGATCCGGGAGGGCCTGGAACTCGGAGACCCACGCGCGGAACACCTTGTAGGCGAGCACCAGCTGCCCGGCCTCGTTGTACACCTCGATCACGAGGTCCTTGCGGAAGTCCTTGAGCGAGGTCTCGCTGCCGAGGGCGGAGCCGAAGTTCCACACCTTGTTGGCCCACTGCTCGAAGTCGGTGTCGTGCGTGACGCCGCGTTCGAGGGTGATCGCCTCGTACTCGGTGCGTCCGGGCGACTTGCGGCTGGTGCTGGGGTCGCCGCCGTCGCGGTGCTTGACCACCTCGGTGGTCCGCTTGAGCGCGCTGACCTTGCTCACGCCGGCGACGTATCTGCCGTCCCAGCGGACCCGGAACTTGAAGTTCTTGTAGGGATCGAAACGATTGGTGTTCACGGTGAACGACGGCATGACGGCTCTCTCAACCCTCTCGACGCTCTCGGCTCGCTCAGCCCTGTCAGCTCTGCGTCTGGCCTGTCAGCTGCTGGATGCGGATGAACACGAACTCGGCCGGCTTCAGCGGGGCGAAGCCGAGGAGGACGTTGACGACGCCCCGGTCGATGTCGTCCTGGGTGGTCGTCTGGGCGTCGCACTTGACGAGGTACGCGTCGCGGGGCGTCTTCCCCTGGAAGGCTCCCTGCCGGAACAGCCCGTGCATGAACGAGGTGAGGTTGAGCCTCAGCTGTGACCACAGGGGCTCGTCGTTGGGCTCGAAGACCGCCCACTGTGTTCCCCGGAACGCGCTCTCCTCGATCACCTTGGCCAGTCTGCGCACCGGCAGGTACTTCCACTGGCTGGGGTTGGCGTCGGCGCCGTCGAGCGTACGCGCGCCCCAGCTGACGGTGCCGTACACCGGCAGGGTGCGCAGGCAGTTGAGGCCCAGGGGGTTGAGGACGCCGTTCTCCGCGTCGGTGAGCTGGTAGACCAGTCCGCCGACGCCGGCGAGGCGGGCCTCGGTGCCGCCGGGTGCCTTCCACGAGCCGCGGGACGCGTCGGTACGGGCCCACAGGCCGGCGATCGTGCCACTGGGCGCGAGCGTGCGCAGCTGGAAGTTGTCGAGCGGGTCGGGTACCCGGACCCGTGGGAAGTAGGCCGCGGCGTCCGGTCCCTTGACCGTCAGCCCCTGGCTGATCCAGTCGAGTGCGGTGTCGAGGTCGCGTACGGACGGTGGTGGGTCGACGATGAGCACGGCCCGCCGGTCGGCGCAGAGCTTCATCGCCGAGGTGAAGACGGCGTTCGGGTTCACGGTGTCGTCGAGCTGGTCGGGGTCGCCCGGCTTGGCCCGGGTCGCGTCCGGGATGCTCAGGATGGTGAACAGGTCCACTCGGCGCAGTGCCTGGATGCCGGTGAAACCGTGCTCCTCGCCGATCAGGTCGGCGGTGGCGGGCAGTGTGTTCCCGTCGGTGCCGCGGGCCGCGGACGCCTGGGCGCATTCCGAGCGGCCGAGGCCCAGGCGGTAGCGCCCGACGTTGGCTGTGACCGCGTCGAGCTTGAGCAGGCTCAGGAGACCAGGTGATTCCTCTTCCGCGTCCGCGACCGCTTTCCCTGGTTCCTCCGCGTCGTCGTGCTCCGCTTCGGAGAAGGTGAGCACGGCGTCCACCGCGCCGGGAAGCTCCTCGGGGTCGAAGTCGCTGATGATCCGCAGCCCCTTGCCGCTGGGCGACGGCACGCAGCGGACCCGGGCCCCGACGTGGAGAGCGGACAGGCTCTGGTCGAGTCTGCGTTTGAGCAGGGCGCACAGTCCGGCGATCGAGGAGGGCACCGGTTCGCTCTCCTTGAGGACGGTGACGACGACGTTGCCGAAGACACCGCTGGGCACGTCGCTGCTGACCTTGAGGGCGTAGTCCTTGTCGCTCTTCAGGGCGGCGAGCGTGATGTCGCCGCCGACGGTCCCGGTCGGCATGGGCCGGGCGGCCGCGGAGTCCGGAACGGTCACGCTCACCATCCGCGATCCGCTGTCGGGATCGCCGACCACCGCTTTGACGTAGCGGGGGCTCGTGGCGTCGACGCTCACGCCGGGGAAGCGCTCGGTCGTGCCGCTGCGCAGGTCGGTGACGGTCAGGTTGAAGGTCTTGGCGTCGTCCGCCGGAACTCCGTCGGCGTCGACGTCGACGACCAGGTCGTTCCCCCAGGCGCCGCCGCTGAGGGCGGTGACCACCAGGGAGTCCTTGGCTCTCTCGCCGGTCCCGTCCTTCAGGGTGATCGCGGCGCCGACCGCGTCGGGAGCGGGCACGCGGACGACGTAGGCGTCGGTGCCGCCGTTGAGGAAGAACTGGTAGACCGCGTAGCTCAGCTCACTCCGCCGGTCGAGTGCGCCGAAATTCCGCTCGTAGTCCGCGAAACTGAAGATCCTGACGGCCCGGTTCTCGGGGCCGGAGGCCGTGTAGCCGACGAATGCCGCGACGGATGACGGCGTCGCGACGATGGCCCGTGTGGTGCTCTGCAGTTCTTCGAGGTAGACGCCTGGATAGGTCGGTACGACAGGCATGAGCGCGAATCCTCACCTCTCGAATGCCCCGGATGGCCGAAACCGCGTCCGAGACGTCGAGCACTACGCGAACACCGGTCACCGAGAGACAACCCCGGTCAGGGTTTGACACAACATGATCGGCAAATCGGAAACGGAATGTCAAAGACCATATGCAAGCCATGCACACGTGTTTCCGGACATTTCCGAGCGGGCGTGGTGAGACACCGTGAGACACGGGGAGACGCTGCCGGACACCAATGGACATCACGGGTCGCCGGGAGTCCCGCTCGCCGCTGGCCGGTACGGATTCGTCGATCGTTCCGGGCCGCGGCGGCTCGGCGACACTTGCCCGTATGGCGAGCTTTCACGACAGGAAAGCCGTAGGAGACGCCCACGAGCTCCGGGTCACGCGGGAGCTGACCGAACGAGGGTGGGACGTCACCCCCTGGGGACAGGCGATACTGACCGACGGGGTGGGCCGGACCCTCCGCCGCACGGACAGCTCCCTGCGCTGGACACCGGACCTGATCGCCGCCCGGGACGAGCGCATCGTCCTGATCGACTGCAAGGGCCGGCACACAAGCCGCGACTCCGGCCGCCACTCCGTCGAGCGGAAGGCCGTCATGGCCCACCTCCAGCTGACGGCCTGGACGCAGCTCCCCGTCATCTACGTCTTCGACGACCTCGGCGTCCTCACTCCCATGGACATCCTGCTGAGCGGCAAGCGCGGCCCCTACTCCCCCATAGGTTCCGGGACCGCCTACTACCTGACACCCGCGGAACGATCCGTCCCCTTCGACGAGGTCTTCGGAGCGGCCGGCCGCGCGCTGGAGGAAGCCGCTAGGGTAAGGGGCCTTGACGGAGCCTGAGTTGGAGTACGAAGAGTCGTGAACGGCCTTACGGAGGCGAACCTCAGGGCGCTGGCCGGCGCCCGCTCCTTCGAGCGTGGGCTCGGATACCTCGACGCGGTGTCCGGGTTCGAGGTAGGCGACGACTGGATCAGCGCGACCGTCCACGGCACGGAACGGTACGAGGCGGAGCTGGCCCTGGACGGCCCCGGAGGACTGACGGGAACGTGCGACTGCCCGTACGGCCAGGAAGGCAACTTCTGCAAGCACCTGGTCGCGCTCGGCCTGACCGCCCTCGCCCAGCAGGACCGCCTGCCGGAGCAGCGGAAGGCGGCCCACGACCGGGCCCAGGGCCTCGACGCCTGGCTGTCGGGTCTGTCCAGGGACGAATTGCTCACCCTCGTACGGGACCTGACCGCCGAGGACCGGCAGCTGCTCCGCCGCCTGGAGCTGCGGGCCGCGAGCGCCCGGGGAGACCTGACCGGCGTCCGCGTCCGCGTCCGCGAGCTGCTCGACATCGGCCCGTTCGCCCAGTACGGCTACGTCGAGTACGCCGACGCCCGGGCCTACGCCGACCAGGCGGGGCAGGCGGTGAGCGCGATCAGAGCGCTCACGGGATCGGGCCGGGCCCCGGACGCCGAGATGCTGGCGCGCGAGGCGATCGAGCTGCTGGCCAGGGCCGAGGAGTGCGTCGACGACTCCGACGGATGGCTCGGGCAGCTCGGCACCGGCCTCGCCGAAGCCCACCACGAAGCGTGCCGCGCGGCACGTCCCGACCCGGAGGGGCTCGCACGCTGGCTGGTCTCCCAGGCGCTCGACGAATCGCCCTAACGGCGGCGCACCTCGTGCGCCCCCTCTCTGAGGATCAAAGCAGCCGGGCGCCTGGACCAGGGCGCCCGGGAACGGGTGTCCTCGGGAGCGCTCATTAGCCATGAGCGCGCTTACAGAGACGGGGCGCCTATGGGGCGCCATCGCAAGGAGCAACCTCGACGGATCACCCGGGCACGCGTCCCCGGCGCTGAGGGTTTCCTGTTCCACCCTCCCCGCCACAACAGCCGGCGAGGTTGACGTGAGCTCACGTTAGCAGCCGGGTGAAGCCCGTGCAGCACTCCCGCTTGAGATGGCGGGATGGTCGGCCGCGCCGGCGGAGTTGTCAGACCCCCCGTTTACCCTGCGCAGAACCAACGTGATGCAGCAGCAGCCGGAGGGAGAACCCGAGCATGGCGTCGACCTGCGCATGGTGTGGCGGCAACATCGCGCCGGACCGGGCTACCAGGGCCAAGTACTGCGGGGTTGAGTGCCGCGAACGACAAGGCGCTGCGAACAGGAGGGGTACCCGGCGCCCGCCGCAGAAGAACTTCACCTGCGTGGTGTGCGCGGGCCCGATCCCCTCCACCCGCCACCGCGCCTGCACAACCTGCTCCGAGGAGTGCGCCACGGAGCGCCGACGCGAACTCGGCAACGAGAACCGCCGGGCACGGACCCGGCGTAAGCTCGCCGGCATCGTCAAGGCATGCGCATACTGCCGAGAGGCCTTTACCCCCCAGGCCATGCCGTGGCAGAGATTCTGCTCCAAGCAGTGTGCCCAGCGGGCCGGTGGAGAGCGCGCCGAGCTCAAGCGGCAGGAGCTGCTCTCCTCCGGCGACTTCAAGCCGTGCACTCTCGAGGGCTGCGGCGGTCCGGTCGTCGCGCGCGGGTATTGCCGCGGTCATTACGCGCGCTGGCACCAGCACGGCGACCCGCTGCACCGAGCGGTCCCCCGGCAGACGCCCCGCTGCGCTGTCGAGGGCTGTCCGAAGGCGGCTGCCGCCCTGGGGCTCTGCCCACGGCACCGACGCCTGCAGAAGCTGTACGGAGACGTGTCGGGGGCCAAGTGCAAGCAGTGCGGCACCAGATACACGGCGTCCGGGCGCCCCGGCTGGTGCGCGCACTGCGCTTCGGAGGTGTTCGCGAACAACGGCTACCGCCCACTGGAGCCCTTCCAGGGCAGTAGCCGGCCCGTGAAGGTCGCTTGTCTGAGCTGCGGCGAACTGTCGTCGGTGCTGCTCAGCAACGCGGTCCGCGGCGGTTCCTGCGTCCACTGCTTCCGACGGCTGCGCGCCGGCCGGGACCGCGCCGTGCCCAAGTCCGAGGCAGTCAAGGCCTTGGCACGCCTCGGCCTGGTCCTGGCCGGGCCCTACGCCCGGGCCACGCTCGCGGTAGCCGCCGAGTGCCTGGATTGCGGCACCGGTACGACCGTCAAAATCTCTGACATCACACGCGGACAGCGCCTGATCGGGTGTCGCAGTTGTGCGAGCGACTCCGCTGCCCAGCAGACTACCTACTGCGCGGCAGGCTGCGGCCGATCATTCGGGCAGTCCCTCGGCGGACCCCGGCGAAAGTGGTGCAGCCAGGCATGCATGGAGTACTTCAAGCTGTACGCGAAGCCTTATCCGAAGCATGTGGAAACACGCCGTTGCAAGGACTGCGAAGCAGACATAACAACCAAGAAGCTGTCGGCGGTGCGCTGTGACGCCTGTCTCCCGGCGTGGAAGAACGAAGCGCGTCGACAGCGTTGGGCCGAGGATCCGGAGCTGCGGCGTCGCCAGCAAGCGGACGCGGCGAACCGGCGTCGCGCCCGGATCCGGGGCAATGGCCGCGAGCGATATGAGCGACTCGATGTGTTCGAACGCGATCGTTGGCGGTGCCGACTCTGCGCCCTCCCGGTGGACCGGGCAGCACAGTGGCCGGACCCGCTGTCCGCTGCCATCGACCATGTGGTCCCCATCGCCGCCGGCGGGGCCGACACCCTGAGCAACGTGCAGCTGGCTCACCAGGGCTGCAACTGGCGCAAATCGAGCAGGGACTCGATTGGAATCGGACCGGACGAATTCATCCACCCGGCTGTGGCCGCCAGATTCCTTGGTGGGGACGGACCCGGCCCATCGGAAGCCTCCATCGCGAGGCCCCTCGACGACTGAAACATATCCGACGTGCTCGCCGGGCTCACATCGAGCCGGCGAGCGATACTGTCACCTGCCAGGGTCGGGTCGGGCGGACCAGTCAGGAGACGAGGACGTGGAGATCCTGCTCACCGGGGCCGCCGGACGGATCGGCAGGATGCTGCGGCCGCGGCTCGCGTCACTCGGGTGGTCCATACGGTCCTTCGACCTCGAACCGGCCCCACCCGGCGAAGAGGCCGCCTGGGTGCGCGGGGACATCACCGACCCCACCTCACTGCAAGCGGCCATGTCCGGCATCGGCGCAGTCGTCCACCTCGCCGGCATCCCCGGTGAAGCCCCCTTCGCCGACGTGCTGCACCACAACATCGACGGCACCTACCAGGTCTTCGAAGCCGCTCGCCGCGCCGGCGTCCCGCGCGTGCTGTTCGCCAGCAGCAGCCATGCCGTCGGCTTCCATCCCCAGCACACCGACACCGAGCTCACCACCACCGTCCGGCCCCGCCCGGACACCTTCTACGGCGCCAGCAAGGTCTTCGGCGAAGCCATCGGCTCGCTCTACGCCGACCGCCACGGCATGCGGGTGGCGTGCGTCCGCATCGGCTCCTGCTTCCCCAAGCCCACCGGACCGCTCTCCCTCGCCACCTGGCTCAGCCCCGACGACGCCGCCCGCCTCTTCGACGCGCTGCTGCGCACACCCCACCTCGGTTACGAGATCGTCTACGGCATCTCGGCCAACACCCGCGCCTGGTGGGACCTCGCCCCGGCCCGCCGCCTCGGTTACCGCCCACGGGACGACGCCGAGGTCTTCGCCGACGAGATCCTCGCCGCCCACGGCCCGCTCGCCGCCGACGACCCGGACGCGCGCTACGTAGGAGGCCGGTTCACCGTCTGGCCCGCCCCCTGAGCCGTCACCCGCGGCGACGACCAGCGGCGTGGTGCACGACCGCCGCAGTGAGGGCGACAGCTACGCCACGGCACGTGATCCTGAAGCGGTGAGCCCTGACCCCGCCGCGGAACCGCCCACGGTCGGCGTGGAGGAGGAGTACTTCCTCGTCCATCCGCGCAGCCGCGGCGTGGTGGCGGCCGGGGCGCGGGTGGTCGCACATGCCTCAGCGGTACTGCCGGGAGGCGTCTCCGGAGAGTTCACGCGGTTCCAGGTCGAGGGCAGGACGCCGCCCTGTTCCGGCCCGGAGGAGCTGCGCGAGGAGCTGCGCCGTGTCCGGGCGGCCCTGGCCGATGCGGCGCGAGCCGAGGGCCTGCGCCTGTGCGCCTCCGGTACACCGGTCGTCGCGGACGGAGGCGGTGGCGACGCCCGTGCGGACATCGGCGACCATCCGCGATACCGGGCCGGGCTCCTGCAGTACCGCGGCCTGCTCGACGACTTCGCCCTGTGCGCGTTCCACGCCCACGTACACCTGCCCGACCGGGAGACGGCCGTCCTGGTCGGCAACCACCTGCGGCCCTGGCTGCCGCTCCTGGTGGCCCTGAGCGCGAACTCGCCCTACCACCGCGGCCGTGACACCGGCTACGCCAGCTGGCGCGCGGTGATCCGCGCCCGCTTCCCCTGCCTGGGCCCGCCACCGTACGCCGCGTCGCTGGACGAACACGAGCACCTCGCCACCGCGATGGCCGCCACCGAAGCGATGCTGGAGCCCGGCATGCCGTTCTGGGACGTACGGCCGAATCCGCACCTGCCCACCCTGGAGGTGCGGGCCATGGACGTCCTGTCCGACGTGGCCGACACCGTGGCCCTGACCTTGATCGTCCGGGCCCTCGTCGTCACGGTGGCCGCTCGCGTGGCGGACGGCGACCCCGGCCCCCGCGTCGCCGCGGAGTTGTTGCGGGCGGCGTACTGGCGTGCCGCGCGGGACGGCTGGCCGGGTCACGGCGTGGACGCGCTCACCGGTCATGTGGTGCCGTCCTCGGTGCAGGCGCAACGGCTCGTCGACCATGTACGTCCGGCCCTGCGCGCGTACGGCGACGAGGACGAGGTCACGGCCTTTCTGCACCGGCTCCGGCGGCGTGGCTCGGGGGCCGAGCGGCAGCGGGCCCGGATGGCGGCCGAGGGCAGGCTGAGCGCGGTGGTGGACGGCCTGGTCGAGGAGACGTGGCCGGGTGGTCGAGGGCTGGTCGGTTTGGGGACCGGTTGAGGGGAGGGCGGTGCGTCAGCGCGGCAGGAGCGTCGTCACCAGGACGTCACGGCGGGCCTGACGCGCGGGGTCCAGTGGGTGGATCGGCGAGACCTCGTGCAGCGTGTGCCGGTCGTCGCCGAGGAGCAGGCTGCCCGGTTCGCTCAGCGTCGTCGTGAGCACATGGGTGCCGGTCGCGTCGTACACCGAGCTCTCACCGCCCGTGGCGTTCTCGCGACCGATGAGGAGCGAGGAGACGAGTGTGACGCCGTCGCGGTGCCGGCCCTCGGGCGTGGGCTGCCCGTCCTGGCCGGCCGAGGCGATCACCCGGAACGGGTGCACCTGGACGATCCACTCGTCGTGGTCCTCCAGACGTGCGGCGACCTGCCCCAGCAGTCCGATCAGGGAGGCCAGCAGGGGGTCGGCGACGCAGGCGTCGGTCAGCGGCTCGAAGTGCCGGTCGACTCCGACGTACATCGGGTTGCTGGACTCCGGTTGGACGAACGCGTCGTTCGGCCGGGCGGTGAGACGACCGTCCCGGGTCAGGGTGAAGATCCCGTAGCGGCGCAGACGGCGCGTGCCGTTCTCCGCCGCGTACGGGTCCGCCACCAGGTCGTCCCAGTGGGCGGCGAACCGCGTCCAGCCCGCCGTGTCGGCACCCAGACATGCCAGGACCTCGGCCGACGGCATCGGATGCGCGCCTGTCGAGGTCAGGGCCCGCTGGGCCGCCGCGACCGCCGGCTCGGCTGGTGTCGTCCTCCCGGTGACCACGTCCCCATGGTCCGCGTGTCTCCCGCCCGCCGCATCCGCACGTCGCGCGGACGGCCCACCGGCCCGTACGCCGTCAATCGACGGTGACGGGCCCGACCCGGCAGAGGGACCTCGATGCGATCGTGTGCGCGAACCGCGCAATACCCCGCAAGGGTGAGACGACACGCGCGGGTGGATCGAAAATGCCGCCGCGCCGCCGGAGCCCAGGCGCGCCCTGAGGAGCGGAAGGTCGTCGAATTTTCGTTCCACCCTTCGCCCGACCGCACCCGTGACAGGCCTCTGATCAGCAGCGTTGTTCCGGGCGTCCACCTCGACCGCTCACCTTGGAGGCCTCGTGACTCCCGTGCTCGACACCGCCGATTCGCGCATCGCGTTCGAACCCCCGACCTTCGACGCCCCGTCGGAGAGCGCGTGCCCGGTTGACGGTTTCTTCACTCGTACGTTCGACATGGCGTGAAGGGGGGAATCATGTCGTTTTTGCCGAATGTCGTCGGTGCGCACCTGGTGTTCCAGCGGAATGGCCACGTCCTGCTGGGGCTACGACCGCCGGACGCCCGGTTCGCGGCGAACGTCTGGCACGTGCCGGCGGGCCATGTCGAGCGGGAGAGCGCACGGGCCTGCGCCGTGCGGGAAGCCGCCGAGGAGCTCGGGGTCACGGTCGCCGAGCCCGACCTCGAGCTCGTGCACACCGTGCACGTGCTCGAGGCCGACGCCGACGCCGACGCCGGCACCGGCACCGGCACCGGCACCGCCGAGGATGCCGTGCCGCGGTTGCAGCTGTTCTTCCGCGTTCACCGCTGGCACGGCGAGCCGCGGGTGATGGAGCCGGACCGGTGCGTCGAGTGGCGGTGGTGGCCGCTGCGCTCCCTCCCCGACCCGACGGTCGAGTACACGGTCGCGGCGCTGGAGGGCATGGCGAACGGCTGGCCTTACACGGACATGGGGTGGGCCCGATGACCCCTCCCCCTGACCAGTACTCGGCTCAGCCATCAGACGGTCCGGACGCGGTTCCCGGGCCTCGCGAGCCGCTGCCGTCCCTGCCGCTGCCCCCGGCCCGGGCCGCCGCGGCGCCCGAGGGCGAGGAGGTCGGCGACGAACTGAAGAGCGCCTACTGGATGCAGTGGGACGGCGAGGCGGCGCGCACGAGCGTATGGCGGATCATCGGCCGGCTGCCGTCGATCACCGGTCGGGTGCTGCGCATGGCGTGGCAGGCCGACGCACGGGCCACCGTCGTGGTGGTCGTCTGCCAGCTCGGGTCGGCGCTGATGAGCGCGTTCGGGCTGCTGGCCTCGGTGAGCGTGCTGTCCGCGTTGTTCGCCCAGGGCGCCACCGGCGACCGTATCCGCCATGCCCTGCCGGCTCTGGCGGTGGTGGCGGTGCTGATGGCCGTGGAAGGGCTGCTCGACTTCGGCGTCGCGCGCGGCCAGGCCGCGCTCACCCCGAAGGTGCGGCGCGCGGTGGAGATGGAGTTCCTGCGCCTGAGCGCGCATGTGCGTCTCGAAGCCGTGGACGACGCCGCTTGGTCGGACGACGCGAACAAGGCCAACGACCGCGGTCTGTACTACATGCGCCAGGCCATCCCCCAGCTCATCGCCCTGGCCCACGCGGTGCTCGCCCTCATCGGTGCCGCGGGTGTCCTGGCCGTCCTGCACCCGCTGCTGCTCCCGCTCCTGGTGGTCTCCGTCGTCCCCCAGGGGTACGCGGCGGTGCGCTCGGCGCGGCAGCGGTTCCTCTCCCACACCCGTTACAGCAATCTCCAGCGCCGGATCCGGCTGTTCACCTGGCTGCTGCTGGACCGCGACTCGGCGCCGGAGGTCCGTTCCTCCACCGCTCAGCAGGCGCTGCTGGAGGAACACGAGCGGTTCGCCCGCCGTATCGAGGAGGAGGACAGCCGTCTCGGGCGCGAGGAGGCCCATGTCTCCCTGCTCGGCAGGACGCTCGGGGGCGCGGCGGTCGGTGCGACGTACGCGGTGCTCGGGTGGATGACGGCGACCGGGTGGCTGCCGCTGTCGGCCGGCGGCGGCGCGTTCCTGGCCATCCGCTCCAGCCGCGGCACCCTCGTCTCCCTGGTCACCTCCATGCACATGATCTACGAGCACGCCTTGTGGATCGAGGACCTCCAGGCGTTCCTGGAGCGGTGCAGGGGCCTGCAACCGCACCGCACGGGCCGGCGTCTGCCGGGCACGGTCAAGAGCATCACCGTCAGCGACGTGCACTACAGCTACCCCGAGGCGACCGCACCGGCGCTGCGCGGGGTGTCGATGACGCTCCGGGCGGGTTCCACGATCGCGTTCGTGGGCGCGAACGGCTCGGGCAAGTCCACGATGGCCAAGCTGCTGGCCGGCCTGTACGAGCCGACCGACGGCACGATCCACTGGGACGACGTGGAGGTCCGGCAGGTGGACGCGGAGAGCATTCAGGCGCAGGTGGCCATGGTGTTGCAGGATCCGGTCGAGTGGCCGCTGTCCGCGCTGGCCAACACCACGATCGGCGCCGGAACGATCACCACCGCCGACCCCGAGCGGGCCCGGCGGGCCGTCACCGCGTCGGGCGCCGACCGCGTCATCGCCGGTCTGCCGCGGCAGTGGGCCACCCCGCTGTCCAAGCGCTTCAAGGGCGGCCAGGAGCTCTCCGGCGGCAACTGGGCCAAGATCGCCGTGGCCCGCGGCCTGTACAAGGACGCCGCGGTCCTGGTGCTGGACGAGCCGACGGCCAGCATGGACGCCCGCGCCGAACACGCCGTCTACGAGGCCGTCCTGCGCGGTCCGCGGCGCCCGGACCGCATCACCGTCCTGATCTCCCACCGGCTCAGCAGCGTGACCGGCTGCGACACCATCCACGTCTTCCGGGACGGCCGCATCATCGAATCCGGCTCGCACCAGGACCTGATGAAGCACACCACCGCCGACGGCCGACCGGGCGAGTACCGGCAGATGTTCACCCTCCAGGCCGCCGCTTACCAGGCGGTGGCGGGGACGTAGGAAGACGGATGACGAAGGCCGGTCCTCCAGCCCCTGTGGGCGGGAGGACCGGCCCGTGCCGCGACGCCACGTCACTGGTACTGCGGGCGCCATTCGAAGAGCAGGATGGTCGCGTCGTCGCGCAGTCGGTTGCGCTGGTAGTCGAGGATGGCGTGGATGAGCAGCCGCAGGACCTCGGCCGGGCGCTGGCCGGCCGAGGAGGAGCGGATGATGAAGTCGGTGAAGCGGTCGAGGCCGAACTCCGCGCCGTCCTCGTCGCGGGCTTCCACGACGCCGTCGGTGTAGAGCAGGACGCAGTCGCCTGGTTGCAGTGTCGTCTCGTGGACCTGCCTTACCCCCGGGACGAGTTGGCCGGCCAGGCCGATCGGCGGCTGCGGAGGGCTGTCCAGCACCCCGTCGAGCACCCGCTCGTCACGGATCAGCAGTGGTGGCGGGTGGCCGCAGTTTACCCAGCGCAGCACCCCGGTGACCGCGTCGAGCCGGCACAGCACGCCGGTGCAGAAGTGGTCGGGCAGCCACTGGGCGAGTGCCTGGTCGACGGAGGCAACGACGTCGGCCAGGTCCCCACCGCCGCGGCGGGCGTTCCGCGCCGCCGCCATGGCGACCGACGTGGTCAGGCCTGAGGCCAGGTCGTGCCCCATGGAGTCGAGGATCATGGTGTGCAGGATGTCCTTGACCACCGAGTGGTCGAAGGCGTCGCCGGCGACGTCGTACGCCGGTTCCAGGACCGCGGTCGAGACGCACCTGGCGCTGCCGATGGTGTGGGACGGCAGAAAGGCCCGCAGCATCTCGGTGGGCAGCCGCATCGTCGCGGTACGGGCGCGGGCGGCGAGCCAGTCGCTGTAGGCGCGCTTGGAGGTGATCAGCATGGCGAACAGATAGGCCAGCATGCGACTGCGGCGCATCCGCACCCCGTCGAGCGAGGCGGTGCGCACCGCCAGCACGCCCAACCGCTCCGCACCGTCGACCAGCGGCATCCAGACGATCACGTCGTCGCCGGCGTCGGCCACGCGCGGAGTGACCGTCCGGTACGCCCAGCCGGCCAGCGAGCGTTCCACCAGCAGCGGCGCCGCGGCCTCGTCGAGCGGGATGAGCAGCTGTTGTTGCAGGTCGACGAGGTAGATGAGCGCGCCGCCCAGGCCGAGGGCCAAGGCGCACCGGTTCGCCAGGTCGGGCAGTTCGAACGGCAGGCTCGTCTGCGCCTCGATGATCAGCTCTTCCAGACGGGTCTCGTCGACGGCCGTGTCGGGACCGGCGGCCGCGTGCGGTGGGTCCGGCACGGGGATCACCCCTTCCGCCCCCAGTTTCACACCGAACCCGGCCTCCCTCACGTCGGGCACGATCACGTGGGGTACGGGGGCGACGAGGGCGCGAGCGTGGTCCGTAAAGATTTCTTTACCGTCCGCGGAGGCGGCCCTCGCCCGGACCGCCTGGTCAGCCCTTCAGGCCGTAGAAGCGCATCGGCGAGTTCGGCTTGAACCCGATGCGCGGGTACACGGGTGCGCCGGCGGCGGTCGCGTGCAAGGTGGCGCGGGTCAGGCCGGTGGCCCGGGCGCCCTCGTACAGCGCCTTGCGCGTGACCGCCTCGCCGTAGCCCCTGCGCTGCCACCGCGGATCCGTGGCGACGAGGATGACGAAGAGGCGGCCTCGCGCCTCGACCGTGGCGGCGCAAGCGACCGGGACGTCACCCCGCATGGCCAGGTAGGCGTACACCTCGCTCTTCCAGAGCGTGGAGCCGACGATTCCGTCGCGGCCCTCCTCCAGGGGGAACCCGTAGCCGCGCGAGTTGAGGTCCGCGTAGGCGCGCAGGTGCTCATCGGAGGTCACGCGTACGAAGGTCAGGTCGGGGTGGACCGGCTCGGGAATGGGGAGCAGGTCTCCGGCCATGCCCATGCCCGGGAAGGCGTACTGAAGGCCTGCCCGCTCGGCCGCCTCGCCCACCGCGGAACGCGCCTCGTCACCGAGGAGGTCCTCGAAGAGCCACAGGAAGCCCGGGTGCTTCTTCGATCGCATGATGTCCGCGGCCTGACTCAGACGCTGCCCGACGAGCTCCGCTCCCGCGCCCACCTCGGTCAGGGTGACGCAGTTCCAGAAGGCGAACCGGCAGTCGGCCCAGCGAACGGCGATGCCGGGCAGGTCGCGTACATCGGCATCCGCGTCGCGGTCGACCACCATGGTGCGCCAGACAGTGGCGAGTTGCTCCATCGATTCGATGGTCTCCGCGAGATGAGTCACCGTAGCCCCAGACGTCGTCGAGCGTGCAGAACCCTTGCTCGGGCAGTGTGCCAGAGGCCATGAGCGCGGCCCGCTCGCCGGAACACCTATTCGGCCGAGCTTCGGCCACGGTACGTCATCGCTCCCGTCGGGCCGGGTAGGGACGGGACCATGAGGGTTCTGCCATGAGGGTTCTGATCGAGGGGCGTCCGGGCGTGGGCAAGACGACGGCGATCCGCGCGCTGGCCGGCCTGCTGAGCGGTCGCACGGTCACCGGCTTCACCACGCGGGAGATACGGGAAGGCGGCACCCGGGTCGGTTTCGCGCTGGAGACGCTGGACGGCCGGCACGGAGTGCTCGCCCACGTCGACTTCCCGGGGCCGCCTCGGGTGGGGCGCTACGGGGTCGACCTGGGCGTCATGGAGGAGCTGGCCCTGCCCGCCCTGCGCGCGGTGCCGACCGGGCGGGACGCGGACCGGCGCGCCCCCGTCGTCCTCATCGATGAACTCGGCCGGATGGAGCTCGCCTGTCCAGGCTTCCAGGACGCGGTCCGTTCCCTGTTCGAGGCTCCCGTCGACCTCGTGGCCACGGTGCATGTGCACCGGGACCCGTTCACCGACGCCCTCAAGGAGCGCGATGACGTGGAGGTGCTGCGTCTGAGTCAGGCCAACCGGGACGGCCTGCCGGCGGAGTTGGCGGCACGGCTGAACAGCGGATGACCGGTGACCCTCAGCCCGCTGTACGGGTTGCCTCCCGGATCCGGTGGTCGAGGTGCTGGCGTGCTGCGTCCACGTCGATGACCGTGTCCGACGCGATGGTGGCGGTCAGGTCGGTGCAGGCCCGGGCGGCTGCGGTGGCGCGGGCCAGTATCAGGTCCTCGTAGGCGCGGACGGCCCGGTCGAGGTCGTCGTGGGTGGCGATGGCGGTCGCCAGGTCGGTGCCGTCGAGCATGGCGAGGTTCGCGCCGATGCCGTAGGGAGGCATGAGGTGGGCGGCGTCGCCCAGCAGGGTGATGCCGGGGACATGGGCCCAGGTGTGTCCGACGGGCAGGACGTGCAGGGACCTGTTGACGAAGCCGCCGTCGGAGTGGCGGATGAGGTCGAGCAGGCTGTCGTGCCAGCCGTCGAACATCCCGAGCAAGTGCTCGCGGACGGCAGCGGAGTCCTCGATGTCCAGGCCGGCACGGATGTGCCAGTCGTACGGCGCCCGGAACCCTGCGTAGACGCGGACGTGGCCGCCGTTGTTGCGCTGGGCCGACAGCATCATGCGTCCGGACTTCGCCGCCAGGGTGCCGTCGCCGATCAGGCGCGCCAGCGCGGGGTGGCGCGTGTCCACGTCGTCGAGGCAGGTCTCGACCAGGGTGTCGCCGGTGTAGGCGGGGGTGGCGTCGGAAAGCGCCGGACGGATCCGCGACCAGGCGCCGTCCGCGCCGACGACCAGGGCGAAGTCCCGGCTCGTGCCGTCGCCGAAGTGCAGTCGGGCGGTGCCGTCGCCGGCTCGGGACACCGCGGCGGCCGGCTGTCCCCAGCGGACGGTGCCGGGGGCCAGGGAGTCCAGGAGGAGGCCGCGCAGTTGGCCTCGGTCGATCTCGGGCGCGGCCATGGTGGCGTCGGCGGGCCGCTCGTGGTGGACCAGTTCGCCGGTGACGGGGTCGAGACCGCGCAGCTCCTGCCCTTCGGGACGGGCCAGGGCGCGGAACTCCTCGTCCAGGCCGGCGGCGTGGACGGCGGCGCGGCCGGTGTCGTGGAGGTCCAGCATGCCGCCCTGCCAGCGGGAGCGAGCGGAGGGCTCGCGCTCGAACACGGTGACCGGGCAGCCGTGTTGCTGGAGGGCTCGGGCGCAGGTGAGGCCGCCGATACCGGCTCCCACGATGGCGATGGGGGCAGATGTCATGGGGCGAAGTCCTTTCGTGGCACGGGTGGATCGGACCACGAAAGCGTATCCAATACAAAAGTGTAGTGACTAGTCTTTTTGGTCGGATGCATTCGATGCCGGCGCGGACGGACCGGCGATGGTCACCCACACGGGCGTATACCGTCAGGTGGCCCTACCCGGCCAGGAAGCGACGAACGACGATAGTGCTCCATGGCTGCGGACCCGATCCAGCGACCACGTTCCCTCACCACGATTCCCGCTTCCGTAGTGCTGCTCACGCTCCTCGGCGCGCTGGTGATCTGGCTGGCGAGCACCCCACCCGCGGCGGCGGCCCGGCTCCCCAGGGCGGGCGTTCCGCAGTGCGAACTGAGTGCCTACGTCAGCGACCTGTACGACATCGACCCTGCCAAAGACCGGTTCTCCGCACGGATTTGGCTCTGGACCGTGTGCCCGAACCGGGACGTCGACCCCCTGCCCCAGGTCTCCTATTCCAACGCCGACGCCCCCGACACATCGGAGCCGCACATCGTCACGCAGGGCGGCCACGTCCTGGACCAGGTACGCCTGCAGAGCACGTTCCGGCAGGACTGGGACGTGCGCGACTTCCCCTTCGACCACCACCGCATCGAAGTGCTCCTCACGGCCCCCCAGGACGTGGGCCACTTCCGTTTCGTCGTGAACAACGCCGACTCCGAGCTCAACCCGGAGATCCGTACACGAGGCTGGCAGACCACCCGGCTCCGCCTGGTCAGCGCCGACAAGCACTACACCACCACCTACGGCGACCGGACCCTCCAGGGCGGCAGCACCTACAGCCGTGTCCGCATCCAGATCGACCTCGAACGCCGTGACGCCACTGCCTTCTGGAAGCTGACCACCCCGATCTATCTGGCCGTCCTCATCGCGACCTCCACCTTCCTGCTCTCGTCCCGCGACGAGGAGCTGGCGCCCGCCGAGCGGCTGGACGCCTTGCACAACCGGCTCGCCGTTCTCGGTGGGGCGTTGTTCGTGGCAGTGCTCAACATGCAGCAGGCGAACACGGTGATCACCAGCACGGTCGGGCTGACGCTCATCGACCACCTCCACCTGACGACTCTGATCTTCCTCCTCCTGGCGGTGGCCGGCACCGTCCTCTCCTGGCGCTGGACCACCAAGGGCGGCTCCCCGGCCCGGGCCGAGCAGCTGAGCCACCGCGCCGCCTGGCTCGCACTCCTCGCGTACGCCGTGGCATGCGGAGCCCTGGTACTCCTGGCCGCAAGGAAATGAGCCGTGGGCGAGCGGGCACCTATCAGCTGGCGCTCCCCACCAGGCCGCCATTGACGTAGACGGTCTGGGCGGTGATCCACCTGGCTTCGGGAGAGGCGAGGAAACGGACCACGGGGACGACGTCGTCGGGGTCGCCGATGTCGCCGTTGATGCTCATGCTCTTGAGCCAGGCGATGTTCTCGTCGGTCTCCGCGGGGTAGAAGAAGCTGGTCTTCAGCGGCCCCGGGGCGACGCAGTTGACGGTGATGCCGCGGCCGCCGACCTCCTTGGCGAGCGCCTTGGTGTAGTGCTCCACCGGGCTCTTGCTCCCGGCATAGCCGCCGTACGTGGGGGCGGTCACGGCGACGATCGTGGTGATGAGGTTGAGGACGCGGCCGTGGTCGGCCATCTTCTTGGCCGCTTCCCTCATGAGGAAGAAGGGGATCTTCGCGTTGATCGCGAACATACGGTCCCATTCGTCCTCGGTGAACTCCGCGATCGGTTTGCGGACGATCATCCCGGCGGTGTTGACCAGGATGTCCCAGCCGCCGAGCTCCTCGATGGTCGCGTCCACCAGGGCCGTCACATTGTTCACCCGAGTCAGGTCCGCTTGGTGGGTGGCGGTCCGCACGCCCATTCCCGCGAGGTCCTTGGCGACCTTCTCGGCCTGGTCGCGTTTGTGGTCGCTGTTGTAGTGGAGCATCACGTCGGCGCCGTCCTGGGCGAGCGCGGTGGCGAACCTCAGGCCCAGGTTGTCGGAGGCGCCCGTCACCAGGGCGGTCTTGCCCTTCAGCGCAGCGGACACGGTCTTCTCCTCCTCCCGCGCGGCTCGTTCCAGTAGCGCACCCGCCCGGTGGACACCGGAACCCGATGTCCGCCATTCGGGTGACGCTGCCGGGCATGGCCGCGTCGTCGGCCGGGTCAGTTTCCCGCAGCCCCCGAAACGTTTTGCCAGGGTGCGGTACGGGGCTTGGTGAAGTAGTCCGAGTCCCTGGGGCGCGCAGCGTCGCGGCCGGCGGGTCTGGGGGCCGGTTCCAGGTGGGGTATGTGCTTGGAGCAGTGGATGTAGGCCTCCTCGACGGTGAGGTGGACCCACATTTCCGGACTGCGCCCGGGGACGGTGTCGGTGGGCAGGCCGGGACGGATACGGCGCAGGTCCTCGTCACGGTAGAGGTGGGCCACGCCGTTGACGTGGAGCCCCACGTGGTGGTGGGTGAAGTCCACGAAGAGCATGCCGAGGTGAGGATTCTCGATCACGTTCCCGGCGCTGGCCATCACGCCGTTGCCGCGGAATTCGGGGTAGGCGAGCGTGCGGTCGTCGATCACGTGGACGAATCCCGGCGGCCCTGCCCGGAAGCTGGCGTCGCACTCCCCCCGGGAGTCCGCGGTGGCCAGGAAGACCATCGTCTGACGGTCGATGAAGTCGCGCATCTCGGGCGTGAGATACGGATGCACCTGCTGGTCGTAGAACCGGGCGGCGCGGTCCGCGGTGCCCAGTAGCTGCTGCAGCCGGTGTTCACCTGCTGACCCGAAGGACGGCGGAGGCGTGGTCACGAAGGGGTCTCCTGGGAGGGCTGGCGGGAAGGGCGCGACTCAGGGAGTGGACAGGACGGGAGTCTCGAACGGGTCGTGATGGATGCGTCCGAGCGGAGTGCCGTTGAGGGTGAGCGTCTCCTTGGCCGTGGCGACCATCCGCGCGGGGCCGCTGAGGAAAACGTCGTGCTCGTACCACGGCCCGTATGCGGCCAGTACGTCCGGAAGGGTTCCGCGGATTCCCGGGATGTGCTCGTGGGAGACCGCGCCCTTGATGCTCAGCCAGTGGTGCCGTTGGGCCATCCGGAGCATGTCGTCGACCCCGTACAGCTCGGCACTGGTCCGGGCGCCGAGGAACAGATCGACATGACGGTTCTCCCCTCGGCGGGCGATCTCCTCGACGAGTGCGCGGATCGGGGCGAGACCGGTGCCGCCGGCCACGCAGAGGAGTTCGTCGTGATCGGCCACGTCCAGGACCATGTCGCCCATCGGGGGCCCGAGGTGGAGGACGTCGCCCACGGCCGCTCGCTGCACCAGTGCGCCGCTGACCGATCCGCCGGCCACCGCACGTACGTGGAAGGTGAGTGTGCCGTCCTCGCGAGGCGCGTTGGCTATGGAGTAGTAGCGCCACCTCTTCGGCCACCAAGGCGTCTCGATGCTCGCGTACTGGCCCGCGGCGTACTCGTAGTCGATATGGGGACGTACGGTGATCTCGGCGATGCCGTGGCTGTGCGTGACACGGTGCACGACCGTGGCGGGCCATACGGCGGGCCGTATCGCCGCGTCCTCCTCGGCCGCACTGATCATGACCTGGGCGACCACGCCGTACGCCTTCGTCCAGGCGGCGGCGATGTCCGGGGTCCACGCGGAGCCCGCGTACCGGGCCAGAGTGGCGAGGAGGCACTCTCCGACGGCAGGGAAGTGCGCGGCGACGGTGCCGAACTTGCGGTGATCGCGGCCGAGGTGTCCGCAGAAGCGCACGAGGCTCTCGGGGTCGTCGACCAGGTCCACGATGCGCAGCAGCGAGCGCAGGAGGCGGTCGCGCTGGGTGTCCATCCCTTGCGGGAACATCGGACGGACTTCTGGGTAGCGAGCGAACAGGATCGCGTAGAAATAGACCGTGATCTCACCTGCGAGGGGTTCGACCACCGACAGGGACGCCCTGATGAGGCCTATCTCGTGATCCGACAACGGCGCTTCCGCTTCGGCGGTGTCCGGCTCTCCGGTGTCCGCGGCCCCGGCGGGGACGGGGTCCGTCAGGGGCGGGCGCGTGGATGTGCGGCTCGAACGACCGATCCGGAATCTCAAGGCGCCAGCGCTCCCCGGTTCGCCACTCGCCATGACGTCCGCCCGGGACATCCGAGGTGGACGGCATGAGAGTCGAACGATACCGACATGGGTCCTCACAAGGGTGCGGAATCAACAAAGCGGACTGAGTGCTTCCGGGTGCCGGATGATCCTCCATGAGGGCCACGGAGCAAGGAAGGTCCATATTCACCAGAACTCGCGACCAGACTTTGTCGACTTGTTCTCGATCGACTCGGCCGATGTGACAATTTGAGGCACATATCGACCCACCGCGCCGGGGAGCCTTCCTTGACATCAAGCACACTTGAGGTACGAGCCTGAAGACATGACGAACGCACATGCCGCTGTCCTGAACCCCCTCCCCCTGCCCGAGTCCGTGCTGGACGAGCTCGCCGACAGGATCGCCGTGAAGGCGACGATCGTCGGCCTCGGGGAGTCCACGCGGTTCTCCCGTGAGACCTTCGGCATCCGGGACCAGCTCTTCCGCCGGCTGGTGCGGCACCACGGATTCCGGGGACTCGCCGTGCAGGACAGCGCCGACGCCGCCGCCCGCCTCGACGCGTACGTGAACGGCGGCGAGGGCACTGCGGCGTCCGCCCTCGACGGCGCCTGGCGTCCGTGGCGCACCGCCGAGATGGCCTCCGCGCTGGCGTGGATCCGGGCGTTCAACCAGGACCACCCGGACGACCGCGTCCGCATCTTCGGCGTGAAGCCCGTACAGGCACAGTCCCAGGACTACGACGCCGTCCTCGACCACGTCCGCGAGTCGGCCCCGGACCGGCTGCCCGAGCTGGCGTACCACCTGGAGCCGATCCGCACCGCTCACCGCGTCGACGAACACGTCCAGCGCGCTCAGGGGATCCATCCGGGGCGTCCCTTCGCCGCTCACGCCCGTGACGCGCTCGCGCTGGTCGAAGCGCTGCCCGGCATCGACCGTCACGACGACATCGTGGGGCGGATGCGTCTGATCGTGGACTTCCACGAGCACAGCGTCGCCGGGCGGGGAAGCTTCGCGGGCGAGGACGCCCTGTGGGCCGACGTGATCAGCGACCACCAGCGCCGGACCGGTCTGCGCGTCGTCTACTGGGACGGCACCGCCCACACGTCGGCGGCCGAGACGACCCTGGGCCTCGCCCCCGAGCGCGGTCCGCAACCCAGCGTCGGCAGTACGCTGCGCACCCGTTACGGCACGGAATATGTCTCCGTGGCGATCGGCTTCCATCACGGGGACCTCGGCGTCGCCTCCGTCCCGGACCCGGCCGCGGACCTGGTCGACGCGCGGCTCGGCCGGGTCGACCTGCCCGCCCACTGGCTGGACCTGCGCGACGAAACCGTACGGCACCACTGGGACGGGCCGGCGAAGCTCCGCGTCATCAGCGGCGTCTACGACCCGGCCCGTGACGCCGCCGAGCACTTCGCCGTGGAGTCGCTCACCGAGGCGTTCGACGTACTGGTCCACGTCCGCGAGGCCTCTCCCGTGCGGTGGCTTCCGTAGGCCGGCGTCGCTTGCCCGGTGTGGTTCCAGGGCAGGATCATCACCCCATGTTCGAGATGTTCGAGATGTTCGAGATCGGCATCAGGCTGCCCGGCCGTGCGGGCACGCTCCGGCTGGGGATGGACGAGCGCGCCGCGCAGTGGGCCGTCGCCACGGTGGCGGACGTCCGTGAGGGGTGGGTCTGCGGCGCCGGCTGGTCCTTCACCGCGCGGTACGACGGTCTGACGCTCCACGCCTATGGGGACACGAGGGACCGCGACAGCAGCATGCGTCAGAACGTTCCCGGGCTGGCCGAGATCACGTTGGCCCGTGTCCCGGGCGTGGTCGCCGCCCGGTCCGGTTGCCCCGTCGTCCTCCGCGGCATCGATCTCTTCGGATATCCGGCCGCCGAGGTCCTCGACGCGCTCGGCGGCGCGCCTCCCTCCGCCCTCCGGCTGCGAGCGGATGGCGACGGCCTCTACCTGACCGACGTCTCGCTCCACACGGAACTGGTTCAGGAGGGCGACCCCGCGCCTACGGGAGATCCTCCGGAGTACGCCCCAGCACCAGTTGGTCGAACAGGGCTCCCCCACCGTTGCTGAGCAGGCTCATGCTGGTGATCCGCGGCAGCCTCCCGCCCGTCAGGGCCCACAGGTCCACCCGTACGGTGGTCCAATCGGCCGGCGGGCGCCCCGGGAGGCGTTGTTCGACGAGCACACTGTCGGGCAGCCACGTGGCGTCCCCGACGGACACCACGACCGAGGGGCTCGGCCAAGCCACGCCGATCCGTACGCTCATCCCCGTCGTCCCGGGGCCGGCGGCCTTCCAGGCGAACTGGAAGTACCGGTACTGGCCCGGCTCGGGGTGCTCCGTGATCTCGAAGTCCCAGTCGGGTACGGCGTGGCCGAACGTGGCGCCCATGAAGGCGGGGTGCGCCTGACCCGGGCCGTTCATCCTCAGGCATGTGCCGCCGGAGAAGGCGCCCCCGCGCTGGAAGCCGAACATCGGATTGTGGCCGTGCTGGAACGACGCCCTCAGGTCCTCGACCCGTTCGTCGAAGAGGACCGCGCGTCCCCGCCGGGCGAGCACGTCGCGATGCGAGGCGCCCAGGGGCCGGCCGTGGAAGACGAGTTCGCCGAGGCGGATGTTGCCGGACGGCCAGCTGCCCCCGCCGGTGGTGGCGAACCGGAACCTGGCCGCCCGGAGCGGCGGTTGGATCCGGTGGCTGTGCAGCGCCTCGTCCACGTCGCCCGACAGCAGCATCGGGCCGTCGTGCCACACCTCGTTCTCGGCCTCCCACCACTGGAGCCGGACGTCGCGCAGCCATGATTCGGGGTGCGCTGGGTCCTCGGCGAAGGTGATGCCGGTGAGCTCCACCTGGGTGCGGAAGGTGTCGACGGTCAGCAGGAACTTGCCGTGCCATCCGCTGTCCACCAGGTTGACCACCAGCCAGGGCAGCCACGGCACCGCGGGCGGGTCCGCCCTGCCGTCGTACAGCGTCCCGATGGGGTTCTGCGCCGTCAGGTCGATGACGAGCCGCGGGTCGATCAGCTCCGCGCTGATCAGGGCGTGCGTGTCCTTGATCAGGTTGGGCGTCAGGTCGAGGGGCGGGTGGGTGGCGTTGCCCCAGCCCGTCCTGCGGACCACCGGTGTCGGATCCGGAGCCAGCAGCGCGGGGCGGATGTCGGTCTCGGCCGGGGCGAGCCGGCCCTGCCAGCGCGGCCGCAGGTCCGTGTCGTAGCGGACGACGGCCCCCATCCAGGTGGCCGCCAGCAGGTCGCCGCCGGGGAGCCAGGCCGGTACCGGGAGGGCCCGTAGGTCCTCGGCCGCCCGTACGGTGCCGTCGCGGTCGAGCACCACCAGGGTGCCCAGCTCGCTGCCGACGGCGATCCGCGTCCCGTCCGGCGCGACGCGGGGGCGCCGCAGGAGATCGTCCCCGGTGTACGTCCACAGCAGTCCGCCGTCGGCGTCGAACGCCTTGAGCTGCGCGCGGGAGGTCACCACGATGAACGTTCCGTCGTCCGAGACGGAGACCTCCTCGGCGGGTGTCGCGATGGTGTTGACGAGTACGCCGCCCCGGATCACGAACAGCCGGCCGCCGTCGGCGTTCGACGGGATGACGACGGTGCGACGGTCGCCGCTGACCGTACCGCCGCCGAAGACGCCCGAGTCGGTGACCGTGATCGACCAGAGGGTGGACCCGTTGGCCGCCGAGAGGCCGGTGATGGTGCCCTGGGCGTAGGTGACCAGTGTCGCGTTGTCGACGGCGAGCAGCCGCAGGGGCGCGCGGCGGTCCGCCCACCACTCGTGGGCCCACTTCTCCGAGCCCGAGCCCGCGCTGTCCCACAGCGCCAGACCGAGGTCTCCGCCGGCGGCGACCCACGAACCGTCCGGTGCCACCGCGAAGCTGTTGAGCGCGGTGTCGTGCCCCCATTCCGCCCGGGCCCAGTCGGTCGCCTTCTTCGGCAGGCCGAACAGCGCGAACCGGCGTCGCACGGCCCCGTCACCCGCCAGCAGGTACAGGTGGTAGCCCTCGCCGCTGCGCACGTCGAAGCCCTGCGCCGCGAATCCCCCGGGCCACGCAGTGGGGGCGAAGGCGAAGTAGTGCCCGATCCGCCGCCGCCAGTCGACGCGGCCGGTGGTGAGGTCGATGCCGTAGAGGTTGTGGTCCCAGGCGAACGTGTTGAGCAGGGCGGTACGTCCGTCCGGAGACACCGCGACGTCGCGGACGTGCGGGCCGAACGCGTCGGCGGACGCCGTCGGCAACGGGCCGTGCAGTACGGGCACGACGGCGTAGACGCGCGCCGGCACCGTACGCAGGTCGGCGGTGAACTCACCGCCCAGCAGGGTGACGGCCTCCCCGGTGAGCAGGTCGATCACGGTGTGCAGCAGGGGTACCCGGACCTTCAGCCGGGCCATCACAGGGATCCGCTGGGTGTTGAGCAGGCTCACCCGCCAGGCCAGGCCCGGCTCCCAGTCGAGCATGGTGTTGTTGACCGCCCAGATGTAGCGGACGGAGCCGGAGGTCCATTCGCTAAGCAGCACCTCCGGGTTGTCGCACTCGGCGACGGGGAGTACGTCGGCCAGCGCCTGCCGCAGGACCGCGGCGTCGTCCAGGAAGTAGCGGCGGAAGCGGTAGTAGGCCGCGTCGTCGTTTCCGCCGGACTCACCGAGGGCGACCTTGTCGAAGGAGACGTCGAGCGGGGTGAAGCCGGTCAGCAGCTCCGCCCGGGAGCCGCGATCGTAGAAGACCGGCACCCCGGCCGAGCGCAGCGCCGCGTCCAGTGACGGGTCCAGCTCGACGCGCTGGCCGGCGATGAGCACCGCGTCGTAGCGTCGCAGGACCTCGGCGGTGACTTCCTCGGTGAACAGGAACGACGCGGGCCGGTGCGCGTACAGGCAGGCGTTGTACGCCTCGAAGAGCGCACCGAAATACAGGGTGCCGACCTGTCCTTCCCAGCGGTAGCGGGGGCCGATGGCCTTTCCGTCCCAGGTTTCGAGGCGTTGCATCCGGGTGGAGACCACGATGGCGACGCGGTTGCCGTTCTTCGCTGCGGCGGTCGCCGGTCCGAGCCGGCTGATCATGCCGAACGCGGCGCGCAGGACCGAGGTCTTCCCGGCGCCTCCGCAGCGTGGGTCGCCGAGTTCGGTGCCGGGCCCGCCGTTGCGTTCGTCGGTGGAGTGCCCGGCGTCGTGGAGGGCGCCGACGTCGGTGGTCATGCCGGTGCCGTTGGCGCCCCGCATGGCCTGCTGCATCAGGGCCGGCAGGAGCATGCCGCCGGTGCCGTCGTCGTTCCACAGCTCGGGGTGGCCCCACAGGGGTTTGCCCGGCCTGCGGTAGAAGTCGACCATGTGGCCGGTGACCTGGGGCGGCTGGATCTGTTCCGCCTGGTAGTGGAGGTCGATCTCGTCGGCGCCGGTGAGGACGATCTGCGGCGGGCACCAGGAGGCGCGGTAGGGCGCGGTCATCGCGCCGATGCCGGCGGCGGAGATCTGGCGCAGTGCGGTGCGGAGTCGGGCGTCGGCGGCGGGCTTGAGGGCGAAGGCCCGGTCGGAGACGGTCTCGAACACCGGTGACCAGGCGCCGGTGGTGTGCGCGGCCTCGAGCGCCGCAGCGTACGCCTCCTGTTCGGCGCCGGGCTGTGCGGCCCGCTCACCCAGCTTGGCCAGCCACCAGTTCGCGGCCCAGCTCCAGCCGCGGAAGCCCGCGTAGGGCAGGAGGAGGCGGGTGGCCCCTTGGAGGTCGGCCGTCAGCCTCTCCAGGTCGCGGGACTCGAAGTTGTCCGTCGGGCCGAGGAACGGGAGGTACCCGTCGTTGGCGATCAGGATGGCCTGCTGCCGCATGCCGTACGCGCCGTATCCGGCGACGGCACGGCGGGCGGGGTCCTCGAACACGGCCTTCTGGGGTGCGACCGCCGCCCGGTCCGCGGTCAGTCGCGCGACCGTGTCCGGGTCGGCGGGGGTCGGCACGAAGCGGGCGGGCCAGTCGGTGCCGCCGAGGCGGTCGACGAAGAGGGTGAGCCCGAGCTTGCGGGCGCGGGCCAGGTGCGCGGCGGTCGTGTCGGGTACGTCGGCGAAGCGGGGCAGGTCCGTGATGAGCTGGTCGATGACCGGCCGGCGGGGGTCGGCCGGGTAGGAGAGGGCGTAGATGTCGCCGTGCTGCGTGAGGTGGAAGTCCGGTGCGTCGGCTGGTTCATCGGCGAAGCCCGGGCCGATCTCCAAGTGGTGCGGCGCGACGGTGAAACCCGGCAGGCCGGTGGTGTCGGCGTCCACTACGTAACGGCCGGGCTCCCAGGACGCGGTGACCGTCGCACCGAACTCGAACTCCCCCTTTCCGCCGGTCAGTGCGACGACCTGCGGTTCACCGACCCGCTCGCCGTCGTGCAGCACCGTGAGGCGTACGGACGCGGGCAGCGGTACGCCGTCGGGAGCCCGTGCGATGACGGTGACGTGGACGGGTTCGCCCCGGCCGTAGGAGAAGCGGTTCAACGGCTGGACGTCCGGCCCGGTCATCGGCAGGCCGGCCAGGATCGACACGCTCCCCTTCGACCCGGGCGCGCGGACCTCGACGACGCCGTCCACGACGTACTCGCTGTAGCGTCCGCCGACGTCGGCCGAGACCCGCAGGTGGTACAGGCCGCCCGCGTCGGCGGGCGGCGTGACCGACCCGCCGGAGAGCGGAAGCTCGGTGAACTCCGGCACGCCCAGCGGACGCCACCACACCCGGAACCGCGGTGCGGCCCGCCACCGGCCCCGTTCGTGGCGAATCGTCAGCGGTACCGGCCGCCCGGCCTCCCACACCTCGTCCGCGTACGTCACCACCAGCCTCTCGACGTCGGCGGGCACCGATGGCCGGGGCGGCCGGCCCGTGTGCTGGTCGTACACCTCGAACAGGGTCGCCGGATCGGCCCGCTTCACGAAGTACTGTCCGTCACGCAGGCGCAGCTCCGTCACGGGGCGGCTGTCGGGGAGGGCCAGGGTGACCGTACCGGTCTGGTGCCCGTCCAGGTCGTAGATCTTCACCTCGCGGGCGCCGCTGAGCACGTGGAGGTGGCCGTCGCCGTCCAGGTCGAACAGCCCGCGGCGGTCGATTCCCGCGGGGCCGGCCGGAACGCTCCACAGCGGCCGTCCGCCGAACTCCGACGCCCACACGACGCCGGACGGGCCCGGCCAGAGGGTGTAGAGCCGGGAACGGTCCTCGGCCACCCGCAGGCCCACCGTGCCCAAACGCGTCGTGACACCGAGCCGGCCGAGATCGAATGCCGCCACCACGCCGCTCCGGTTGAGCCGGAGCACGCGCAGCGCGTACTGGTCGACGGCGTAGAAGTCGCCGGACACGCCGCCCGCCTCGATCGCCGAGGGGGCGGCGTAACCCACCTCGTCGTTGTCGGTGAACTCGTCGATGTGGCCGAGGAGGTTGAAGTCGGCGTCCCAGAAGGCCACGCGGGGGTGGATGTGCGCCTCCGCGGTCGCGATCATCCCCGCGGCGTTCGCCGTGATGGCGAGCACCGCGTACCCGACCTCCCCGGCCCTCGGCGCCGAGCCGTCGACGGCGACCCGCAGCGCGCGGCCGTCTCCCGGACTCTGTCCGGAATCGGCCAGGTAGACCTTCCCGTCCAGCCCGAGACCGAGCCGGGCATTGGCCACATCGAACTTCGGATCGTACCGGGAAACGATTTGTTCCAGAGTCTTCACGATGGCACCTTCATCTCCCGAAAGGTCCGATGTGGCGCCTTTCAGGTTCCCAGCAGCGGAGGGATCTGGGCAAGGGGCGGAACGCGTCCGACCATGACGTGGCATCAGCGGTGAGGAGATATTCCGACGGACCCGACCGCGGAACCCGCCATCACACTTGCTATATTGCGCAACTAGATAAATGAGAGAGGTGCTTCGCGCGTTTGCCGGGCACACCGCGAGCATGAGCACGCCCGCGATCCCGGACCCCTCTCGCACGACAACTCCACGCACGGTTCACCCGGCCGACGCGCCATAAGACCACCACAACGGTCGGCTGCCGTGGGGTGTTGCGCACGTGAGCCCCGATGACAGGAACGGAATGATTCACCGCATCGCACGATCCATAGCCGTCTTCGCGATCGCCGCCATGGCAGTGGCAGGACCGGCAGTCGCGGCTTCCCCGGCCGCGGCCGCCCCCGGCCCGGCCCGGTCGGCAGCGATCGCCGCCCCGGCAGGCGGCGGCGAGACGTCCACCGAGGCCGGGCGCCCTCACACCGCCGTCGCCCCCGCCTCGACGGTGGAGCTGGCCGCGAAGGAGGAGAAGAAAAAGAAGAAGGGCTTCTTCGCCAAGCTGGGCAAGTTCCTGCTGGTCGTCGTGCTCCTCGTCCTCCTCTTCTTCGTCCTCCTCATCGTGGCGATCGTCTACGCCGCGAAGCGGATCTTCCGTCGCCGCGGGTGACGTTCGCCGTCGAGGCCCCGCGGAACGGCTGGAACCACACCTCCAGCACGAACCAGTGCCGTGTGGCCGGGCCGCGCACGTAGAGGCGCGGCCCACGCCCGACGGCATCGCTGAACCACTTGAGCGGCGAGCCGTTCGGCATCGTGGAATCACAGATGACCTTGGGCACCGGTCAACCGTCGATGCGCCTCTCACCAGGCACAATGAGCCATATGGCCAACAGGGGGGACATCCACTTCACGCTGCCGCGCGGAGCGACAGGCTTCTTCCACCCGAAGGAAGGCCCGCTTCCACGAACTGATCCGCGGGCCTTCCGCACCGCCCTGTACGCCGCCGCCCGCGTCGCCGGAGGCGAAGTTGGCGAGATGGAGGCGCAGACGTATCCCAGGACCTTCCACGCCGCCACGGTCGTCGGGCGCTCCAGCGAGGACGTCGTTCTCTGCCACGCGCACCTTCCCTGGATCGCTTTCGCCGGCGCGCGTCAGGACTGGTACGGGGAGGAGTTCCTCACGCCGCCGCCGTGGGCTCAGGCGTTCACCGACGCGGGCTTCACGGTCCTCGGCGGCGAGCAGCTCGCCACACCGCTCTCGGACGTCGATACGTCGGTGCTCACGCGGGACGAGTGGCGGGCGGTCCGTCTTCACGGGGTCACCACGCTGGGCGGCGTGCTCTTCAACGCCTGGGACTGACCTCCGCACCCCAGGCCACCGAGGGTTCCGCACCGGACCCGTCCCCCGTTTGGGCTAGTCCCCGCTGCGCCGACGCCCACTCGCTGCTCCGGTGGGAAGGGTGCGGAAAGTCCGCACCGTCGGGAGGTGAGCTCGCATGGACACGACAGTGCACACCGAACGGACCGAGAGCGTGTACGAGCCCCCGCTGCTTGTCGAGGTCGGCGACTTCGCCGACCGGACCGAGGGCGACGGATACACCGAGGACGAAGGCGATTTCTCTTGGTTCGACCCTCAGTGATCGAGCCCGATGGCTGCTGGTTCGTAGTCCTTCCGGACCGCGAACCGGCGGCCGTCGTCGTCGCCGGACTGCGCCGCTACGCCTGCCGAAGCGTGCCGCACGCCTCGGGGCGGCCATGGCTGCTCGGCTGCTGGGGAGCCGAGCAGCTCATGGTGGCCTCGTACGGCGCGACCCGCGTGGCGCTTGCCGGTACGTGCTCGCTCGGTGGGAGCACGCTGGCCGGGCGGCTGCGGTCGGTGAGCACGGTCGCGGACGTCGAATCGGTCGTGGCGGGCGCCGCGGGAAGCTTCCACCTGATCGCCTCCGTGGCCGGCGCGGTGTACGCGCGCGGAACGCTGTCCGGGGCCCGGCGTCTGTACCGGGCGGAGGTCGGCGGGGTGACGGTCGTCGCGGACCACGCCCGCACGCTGGCCTGGCTGAGCGGCGCCGAGCCGGACGAGCGGCAACTGGCGGCCCGTCTGGCCGTCCCGGGGCCGCCGTACCCGGTGGCCGGCGGCGGGCTGTGGCGGGGTGTGGACGCGGTTCCGGCGGGCGAGGCCCTTCGCCTCGGCGTCGACGGCCGCGCCCGCACGACGCGCTGGTGGACCGCTCCACCCGGCGAGCTGCCCCTGGTCGTGGGCGCGGCCGGGGTGCGTCAGGCCCTGGTGGAGGCGGTGGAGGCGCGGGTGCGCCCGGGAGATGTGGTGGGCGCGGATCTGTCCGGCGGCCTGGATTCCACCTCCCTGTGCTTCCTGGCCGCCCGTGCCGGAGCCCAGCTCGTGACGGCGACGATCCACTGGGCCGCGCCCGGCAACGAGGACGCCGACTGGGCGGACCGGGCCGCCGGCCGCCTGCCCGGCATCGAGCGGCTGGTCTTCGAACCCGGCAGCCTGCCCCCGTATTTCACCGGCATCGCGGAACGCCGAGAGCCCGGTGACGAGCCGTCCGTGGCCCTACGTGGCCGCGCACAGCAGCGGCACATCGCGGACGCGATGCGCGCGGCGGGCGCCCGGCGACGCCTGACGGGACTGGGCGGGGACCATGTCGTCCAAGCTCCGGACCAGTACGTGCACGCCCTGGTGCGCCGCCACCCCGCCCTCGGGCTGCGCCATGCCGCCGGTTTCCGCGCCCGCCGGCGCTGGCCGCTCCGCGCGACCGCCCGCGCTCTGCTGGACGCGCGCCCCTACCCGGCCTGGCTGGCAGATACCGCCATCGCGCCGCCGCACCACGGTGCCACGCCGGTCGGCTGGGGGCCGCGCCCGGCGCTGCCGCCCTGGGCGAGCGAGCGAGCGGCCGGGCAGCTCGCCGCCCTGCTGCGGTCGGCGGCCCGCGATGCCGCGCCGCTGGCCGCCGACCGCGGCCGGCACGCCTGGGTCCAGCAGGCACAGGACGCGGGCCGGACGGCCGCACACCTCGCCTTCGAGTCCGCGTGCGCGGGCCTCCCGGCGGCCGCCCCGTACTGCGACGACGCGGTCGTCACCGCCTGCCTGACGGTACGCCCCCACGAGGCCCGCACCCCGTGGTCGTACAAACCGCTCCTGGTCGAGGCGATGCGTGGCGTGGTCCCCGACCAGGTCCTCGCGCGTACCGGCAAGGACCACGCCGGCGTGGAGTACTTCGCGGGCCTGAGGCTCCACCAGGCCGAACTGGCGGCCTGGGCCGCCGACTCCCACTTGGTCGCCCGCAGCCTCGCCGACGAACGCGGCCTGCGGGACGCGCTGCTCAGCCCCGGCCTGGTCGACGCGGGCGCGCCCGCGCTGGAGACCACCCTCGCCGTGGAGGAATGGCTGCGCGACCTGGCGGCCAACCCGGTCCCCGCCTACTTGAGGGAACACACCCATGAGCCTGCGACTTCGCTCTGATGTCACCGCTTGCGACACTGATGATGGCCTGGTTCTGCTGGACGGCCGCACCGGCCGCTACTGGCAGCTCAACCGCACCGGCGCGCTCATCATCAACGCCCTCCTCGGCGGCACCAGCAAGGAACAGGCCGCCGTCCGTCTGACCGCCACCTACCCGGTCACCCGGCGACAAGCCGACGCCGACGTCGACGAGCTCCTCGACCGGCTCGCCCGGGCCGGCCTGGTCACCCGATGAGCCAGGTGCTCCCGGCCGGCGGCCGTCCCGGACCGCGCCGCCGCTTCGCCGCCCGCGTCGCCGTCGCCGCCGCGCGGCTGGTCGCCCACCTGCCCCCGCGACGGATCCGCGCCCTGCTGTGCGCCGCACGCCGCGGGGCCGCGCCGGCCACGTACGAGCAGGCCCTGGCCGCCCGCGGTGACGTCGTCGCCGTCAGTGTGCTGTGCTCGGGAAGATTCTGCCTTCAGCGTTCCCTGGCGACCGCGCTGCTGTGCCGGATGCGCGGGGTATGGCCGACCTGGAGCACCGGGGTGCGCACTCCCCCGTTCGCCGCCCACGCATGGGTGGAGGCCGACGGTCGGCGCGTCGGCGAACCGGCCGACACCGCGACCTACCGCACCCTGCTCACCGTCCCGCCCCACACGCCTGGAGACTGACGGCACTCCCGCCGCTCAGCCGCCGCGGCCAACCGCCCGCCTTCCGCTATCGGAAGGCCTACTGGGCGCGACAGCAGGGCGTGCCCCGGCCAGGGCGCCGGTCGTTCATCAGTTCTCCCTACCAGTCACATTCCGGATCCGAAATCATGGCCGCACCGCCATGATCGAAGGAGCACCATGACCGACGAAGACCGTTCGCCCGAGCCGTCCGCCACGCCGGCTCCGGACCCGGGACCCGAGCCCCGGCCGGGCCTGTGGCAACGCCTGAAGCGTGCGTGGCAGGGCGAGGACGACGACTGACCACCGCGGGACCGTCCGCCGGTGGTGGCCCGGCTCGGCGGCGTCGACACCGGCGAGGGATCGTGGAGGGAGAAGGCCGTCCGTGGACGGCGAAGGAACGCGCCCCGCGCACGATCCCCGTACGGCACGCCACGGGGCCGGAACGGGAGAGGGGCCTGCCGAGGTGGTGGAGCGATGGAGCTTCCCCTGGTCATCGGCGTCGACGGGTCCGTCGCGAGCCTGACCGCTCTGGACTGGGCCGTGGACGAGGCGGTCCGTCTCGCCCTGCCCCTGCGCATCGTCCACGCGTCCCTGTGGCAGCGGTACGAGGGGGCAGTGCCATCCTCCGGCGACGAACAGCGGGAGGAAGGGCTGATCGCCGATCGGGTCGTGGCCACGGCCGAGCACCGCGCACGATCACGCGCCCCGCAGCTCGCGATCCATGCCGTGGTCGTGCCCGACGACGCCGCGAGCGCGTTGCTGGCGGAGGCGCGTGCGGCGAGGATCGTGGTCACCGGGTCGTCGGGGCGCGGAACGGTCCGGGAGCTGCTGCTGGGCTCGGTGAGCCTGTCGGTGGCGGGCCGGTCCCACTGCCCCGCGGTCGTCGTTCGCGGCGGGGAACGCAACATGCACGGGCTGTGCCGGCGCGTGCTCGCCGGCGTCGGCGATCCCGCCGAATCGGTCGCCACGGTCGACTTCGCCCTGCGTGAGGCGGCCGCGCGGCAGGCCGAACTCCAGGTCGTCCGCTCCTGGCGCTGTCCCGCCGAGCTTCCGGTGGAGCACATGGTGGCGCCGGGCGCGGCGGCCCGTGCGCACGAAGGGCAGGCCGCCGACGCCCTGGCCGAGGCGGTGGAACGGGCGCGGCACGACTTCCCGCAGGTCCCGGTGGTCCGGCTGACCGTCGAGGGTCCCACGCACAAGGTGCTCGTCGAGCTGTCGGCCGACGCGGACCTGCTGGTGCTCGGGGTGTCCAGACGGCATGGGCATGCCGGCTTGCAGCTCGGGCGCGTCAGCCACCACGCCCTCCACGCCGCCCACTGTCCGGTGGCCGTGGTGCCCCACGCGTGAGGGTGCCAGGGCGACCGACGGACATCGCCCTCAGGCCTGCCCGGTCTCGAAGCGGGAGATCTTGTCGCCGGACACGGTGAAGCGCCATGCGGTGCGCATCGCACCCCAGCGATCGTTGGTGTAGTCGGCCACGAGAGCGGTCCCGCCGTCCGCCACCGATTCGACGTCCATGCGGGCATTGCTGCCGAAGACCTCGCTGTCGACCCAGTTCCGGAGATCGCGATCGCTGCCGTCGTCGCTCATGGTCGCGTCCGGCGTGAGCAGGTCGAAGAAGCCGTCGCTGTCGCCGGCGTTGACCGCGTCGACGAACTTGGCCACGGCCGGGTCCAACTCGTTCAGGGGCATGACGTCTCCAAGGGTGCGGAAGCTGGCCATCCGCTCAACGAACGCCCGACCGCCAGGTCACCGGCCGTGGCGGGACAGGTGGTGCGGGGCCGGCCCATACGGTCGTGACCCGGATGGCGGCCTCGGTGAAGCGCCCGGGCGAGGGGCTGGTGATCCTTGCCGTAGGGACCCCGCCGACCGGGGCCGTCAGCCAGTCCGACAGTCGGAGCAGGAGGTGGCGTGGCTGCCGAGACGAGGGTGGTCTCCACCCGGTACGGCAAGGTGTCCGGCATGGTCGGGAACGGGATCGCCCGGTTCCTGGGCATCCCCTACGCCGCCGCGCCCTTGGGCGTGCACCGCTTCGGTCCTCCCGCCCCGCCCACGCCCTGGACCGGGGAGCGTACGGCCCACGCCTTCGGGCCGACGCCGCCCAAGCCGGCTGCCGCCGGGGGCCCGTTGTCCGCCGTGGTGCCGGACCCGGTGGTGCCGGGCGAGGAATGGCTGACCCTCAACGTCTGGACCCCGGACGCGGGCGGCGAGGCCGGGCTGCCGGTGCTCGTGTGGATCCACGGTGGCGCCTTCGTCTCCGGGTCCTCGGCCATGCCGCTCTTCGACGGCACCGCTTTCGCCCGCGACGGCGTGGTCTGCGTGACGATCAACTACCGGATCGGCGTCGACGGCTTCGCCTTCCTCCCCGACGCCCCCGCACCGGCCAACCGCGGCCTGCTCGACCAGATCGCCGCCCTGGAATGGGTACGCGAGAACATCGCCGCGTTCGGTGGCGACCCCGCCCGGGTCACGGTCGCCGGCCAGTCCGCCGGCGGCGTCGGCGTCCTGGCCCTCCTCTCCCTCGACCTCGGCCTCTTCCACCGCGCCATCGTCCAGAGCGGCTCCGCGCACATGGTCCAGAGCGCCGACGACGCCGCCTGCGTCACCCACGCCCTCGAGGCGCGTCTCGGGCTCCCGGCGACCGCCATGGCCATGGCCGCCGTACCCCTCGAGACGCTCATGGCGGCCCAGGCCGAGATCAGCGACGCCGTCAGCGCCGGCCCGAAGGCGTACGGGCAGGAGTCCCTCCAGGCCTGCGGCATGGCCTTCACCCCCGTCGTCGACGGCGACTTCCTCACCCGCCGCCCGATCGACGCCATCGCCGCCGGCGCCGGCCGCACCGTTCCCCTGCTGATCGGTGCCACCGCCGAGGAACTACGCCTCACCGTCATGACCACCCCCATGGCCCGGCTGCCCGACGAGGAGTTCTTCCGGACCATGGCCGGCCTCTACGGCGCCCCCGACGGCTGCTACGACGCCTACTTCCGCGACGGCTCCCCGGCCTACCCGCGCCGTACCCCCGCCGACATCGCCTGCGCCGTCCTCACCGACCGCGTCTTCCGCATCCCGACCTGGCGCGTCGCCGAAGCCCGCACCGCCGCCCCCGCCCCCACCCACGTCTACGAATTCGGGTGGCGCTCCCCGGCCGCCCCCGCCGGGCCCGAGGCCCCGCTGGGCGCCTGCCACTGCCTGGACCTCCCTTTCGTCTGGAACGCCCTGGACAACCCGGTCACCCGCCCCCTGACGGGACCGAACCCGCCCCAGGACCTCGCCGACGACCTCCATCGCACGTGGGTCCGCTTCATCACGACCGGCACCGTCGACTGGCCCGGCTACGACGACAGCCGCCCCGTCATGACCTACCGCGGCGACACACCCGGCACCGGCGTGGTCCACGACCCGCACCACGCCGACCGCGCGGTGTGGGAAGGGCATCTCCAGCCCATTCCGGAAGGCTCTGGCGAGTAGGCGAGTCCTACCAAGGCCAGTCGGCGTTCCGCCCCCTCTCCAGCAGCGGCACCATGCGGAACGCCGCGTCGGTCAGGCCGCCGAAGGTGTGCCGGTTGGCGGATCCGGACGGGCCGTGGCCGGGCCGGTAGCCGGCGAGGTTCCAGGTGTAGACGGGGATGTCGGCCGGGACCTGCTGGGTCGGGTCGCCCGCGTGGTGGTACGACGCCTGCTCGTCGGTGACGATCAGGACCCGGTCGTGCCCGCGGTAGTACCGGCGGACGGCCTCGGTCGTGTCGGTCCCTCCCAGGCTGCCGAATCGCTCCAGCACCTTCAGCACCGACTCACCGCTCCGGTACGCCACGGGCGCGCTGGTGGTGCCGAACTCGACCAGGTCGGCCTCGGCCGCGCGCATCGCCACAGCCGTGCCGAAGATCGCGGCGGCGTCCGCGCGGTTGAGCTCGGACCTGTCGGACAGCGGCGACCACATGGAGCCGGAACGGTCGACCAGGACCAGCGTCCTGCCCGGGAGCCGGGGCACGTTCGCCAGCGAGTGGCCCAGGGCCCGCTCCAGCGGGTAGGCCCAGCGCAGCGAGGGCGCGTGCTGGTAGGCGGCCAGGTACCGGAAGGGGAACTGCCGGGAACGGGCGACCTCCTCGGGGTCGGCTATGCGCGCGGCCACCCGCTGGGCGACCTCGTCGCGGACGCCGGCCTCGTCGAAGTTCCGCAGGTTGCGGACCAGCGCCATGGTGCCCATGGAGGGGATGACGGCCTCCCAGGCCGCCGCGTCCATCGGTCCCTGCAGCCAGCCCGCCAGGGCCTCCCACGTCATGCCCGCTTCCGCCAGCCGCTCCGCACCACCCGGCCCGGTGACCAGGGCACGGCGCTCCGCGACGGGTACGGCCATCAGGGCGCGGTGGGTGGTAAGGGTGCGGTCGGCGGCCGGCGGGGTGGCGCTGTCGGGGTTGTGCCGGCGGTCCAGGGCGTACTGGAACAGGTCGCCCTGCCACGGCTTGTCCGGGTCGGGCGTGGGGTGGACGAGGTTGAGCACGTCACCGAAGCGGTACCCGCGGGAGGCCGTGTCGTACTTCAGGAGATTGCGTCCGGTGTAGAGGCGGCGTACGGCGTCGGCGATGCCGCGCTTGACCGGCTTGGGCACGTTGCGGCCGTGGGTGGAAGTCCAGTAGGCGAGCATCTCGCCGGGCTCGTCGGCCCGGCGCAGGACGGAGTCGACGACCTGACGGTTCGCCGGACCGTCCGTGGCGCCGGCCTCGAGCCTGGCCTTGACGTACTCGGCCGCGCCGACGAGGGAGGCGGTGCGCATCTGCCCGTCGCCACGCAGCCACGTCAGCAGGCCCGCGGTCCAGGCCGGGTCCTCGACGGCGAGCTTGCGCACGAGCGCCGCGAACCGGTCGTCGCGGGCGGTGCCGCTCTCGTGGAACGTCTGCTGGGAGACGAAGTTCGCGACCGCGAGCAGGAACAGCTCGGAGCGGTCGTCGCGCACGTATCCCTGGCCACCGAGGTGGGTGCGGGTGGGGCCGGTCGTGGTCACGGGCGAGGCCGGGCGGGCCGGCTTGGGCGCGCGGATGTTGAAGCGTGCCATGTGAATTCCCCCGAATTCATCCGGGGAAGCACGGCGGGGGGCGTCCGAGATCGGAAGGGTCGGCGACGGTACACGACAGCCGCTCTTCCTGACTGAGCTACACCAGCCCGAAGCTGGGACGGGATTCGAACCCGCGACCGCTGTTCCGAGAAGTAACCGTCACCTGCGCACCGGACGCCCCGATGCCGCGCCTCCCGAGTTCAAAGTGGTCACGGCGTGGGATTCGATCACAACGAAGTAGCCGTGGCCCGCGCACCGGGAGGTGCGTGAAGCATAGGTGTCCAGAGATCGAGGCGGCGGAACCGAACATGGTGCTCTGCCGACTGAGCTACACCGACCTGAGCGCCGGCGGTGGGACTCGAACCCACGTCCACCCGATGTGGAGTCGAAGTAGGTCCTGCCTTCGCACCTGGACGACGCTCACTGTAGGGGGGGTTGAGAACCGGAGCGCCAAGGGTTTTTCGCGTGTTCGCCTCATACGGTCTCCGGCAACCGCTCGATCGCCGCGTCGATCCGGGCGAGGGCGCGCTCGCGCCCCAGGAGCTCCACCGACTCGAACAGGGGCAGGCCCACCGTGCGGCCGGTCACCGCGACGCGTACCGGGGCCTGTGCCTTCCCCAGCTTCAGACCGTGCTCCGCCGCCGCGGCTTCCAGCCCCGCCTTGAGGCCGGCCGCCGTCCAGTCGCACGCGCCCCACCGCGCACTGACCGACACCAGGATCTCCCGGGCCCCGGTCTTCATGGCCTTGGCCCACGAGGCGTCATCCTGCGGTGGAGCCTCCAGGAACAGCCAGTCCACGTACTTCGTGATCTCCGACAGCACCGTCAGCCGCGTCTGCGCCAGGCCGGCCACCGCCGCGAACACCGACTCGTCGAACCTCTCGGGAGCCCACGGCGCGTACGGGGCCCGAAGCCACCGGCGGCACTCGGCGGCGAACCGCGCCGGCGGCAGGGCACGGATGTACTCGCCGTTGAAGGCCGAGAGCTTCTTCACGTCGAAGAACGCCGACCCCTTGTTCACGTCGTCGAGGCGGAACAGCTTCTCCAACTCCTCGTAGGGCCGGATCTCCACGTCGTCGCCCGGGCCCCAGCCCAGGAGCATCAGGTAGTTGACCATCGCCTCCGGCAGGTAGCCCTCGGCGAGGTAGTCCTCCAGCGCCACCTTGTCGCGGCGCTTGGACAGCTTCTGCCGCTTCTCGTTGACGATCACCGGAAGGTGCGCCCACACCGGGGGCCCGGCGCCGAGCGCGTCCCACAGGAGCTGCTGCTTCGGGGTGTTCGACAGGTGCTCCTCGCCACGGACGACGTGCGTGATGCGCTCGTGGATGTCGTCCACGGCGTTGGCCAGCACGAAGACCGGCGAGCCGTTCCCCCGCGCGATCACGAAGTCCTCCAGGGACGCGTTGGGGAACTCGGTCCGCCCGCGCACGACGTCGTCGACGACCGTCGCCCCGTCGTCGGGAGTGCGGAAGCGCAGCGCGCGGCCCTCCACGTACCGCAGGCCCCGCTCGCGGCAGAAGCCGTCGTATCCGAGGTGCTGCGATCCGGTCCGTTCGACCAGGTCCTCCCGCCGGCAGTCGCAGTAGTACGCCTTGCCCTCGGCGTACAGGCGCAAGGCGGCCTCGCGCTGGGCCTCGGTGTTGTGCGACTGGAAGTTCGGTCCTTCGAAGGCGGAGTCGTCCTTGCTGATCCCGATCGCCGTCAAGGCGCTGATGATGCCGTCCACCCATTCGGGACGGTTGCGTTCGGCATCCGTGTCCTCGATCCGCAGGACGAACCTGCCCTGCCGCTGTCGCGCGAGAGCCCAGTTGAACAGGGCGGACCGGGCACCGCCGACGTGGAACATGCCCGTCGGCGACGGGGCGAAGCGAACACGGATGGTGTTGGACATGTACTTCAGCGTAGTGGTCGCGGGTGACAACGGGCGGTGGGGGGGGGGGGGGGGGGGGGGGGGGGGGGGAGACGAAGAGGGGGGGGGGGGGGGCTCCCCTCCCCCCATTTGGGGGGGGACGCGTGTCCGGGACGGGGGGGAAGGGGGGAGGGGGGGGTGGGGGAAGCGGAGGGAGAGCTG